>JAFNIQ010000040.1 GCA_017601395.1 Candidatus Brockarchaeota archaeon | reverse complement strand
AATATTCAGAATTGTCGACTCGCTAGATCCCCGTCTAGAGGAGAGTTTGAAAAAACAGATTTATGAGAGCATTATTTAATTCCAGCACACCGGGTAGCCCTGCATGTAAAACCGAGGCCTGTTTTCCATTTCAACCTTCAATTCTCCAGATCGCTAAGAGCGCGCGATTCAATCGCTGTCATCCGAGGAATGGTGAGTCAACTACTTTCTTCCCGCAAGGTCGGAAAACATTGATGACTTGGCAAGACGGGATTTCGGATGAAAGTGAGGAAAGCGTGTGCTTCGTCATAAATAAAAATATCTCTGTTATGCTTTCCACCATTTTGAAACCAAGTATTTAACACTGTTCCTATCCGGGTCGGAGATCGCAAAGACGAACAGTTTTTTAACAGAGGTCGCGAGCCTTCCTGCTCTGACGAAGTCCGGAGCATCTATCTTGTCCCCCTTCCTCTTAACCTCCAGTATTGCTGGCGCATGATCTATTCCTGGGCCGTGCTCGTAGATCGCGAAGTCGCATCCGAATTTAATGCCTGGCGTAACTATAAATCCCCTGTTCCTCAGATCCCTGTAAACTATAAACTTGCTTTTAAAATCCTCATGAATCCTTGATGCTATCCTGAGCAGCTGGTCGGAAGAAACCTCCCGGTCATCCTTGTCTACAACCCTTATAATCCCTTTCTCCAAAAGGTACATTCCTTCGAAAAGGTCGAGCGTAAGGGGAGCGTTGAAGTTCGAGTCCTTCGGCTTAGGTATCCCCACAGGTTTCCCGAAGAACCCCATGCGGTAGACTTCTTGAGAATGCTCAATGTTCCATATTATTAGACGGTCGCCGACGAGTTCAGCAGTTATCTTCGCCTGCCCTCCTTCCAATTTTCAAACCTCTTACTAGAAGACGCTTAAGGAAAGTACTCTCGCCGCATCAGCAGCGTCCGCAGCCCTGTCAACAACCTCCTCGATGAGGTTTGCAACATCCTTAAGGAGAAGGATTGTCGAAACATCCGCCTTTGAAAAAATTATTTTTATCTCCAGGCTTCTGAACAGGCTGTCAATCTCCTTCTCATACGCCTCAACGCTCCTGGCGAACTCCTGTATTTTCGAGGTTTCGAACCCCAGTGTGAAAATAACTTCCCTAAGCTTCATAACGGTTTCAAGAGTTTTTGCAACAAGCTCTTTAAACCCTTCCCTCAGACTCTTCTCAATAAGCTTCTTCCTGAGGAAGAATTCTCTAAGCCTGAACACGATTCCCTCGCACAGATCAGGTATTCCTGTTAACGGGGACGCTAGCCTCAGGAAATCCTCCCTGCTAGCCATTATTGCTCCAGCTTCAACGAGCTCGTTGGCCAGTGTTCTCTCGGTCTCTATCGACTTATTCTTGAGAATGCTTATGTTTGTCAAGGCTTCGTCGAGCTTCGAAGTGTCGCCTTCCAGGCAAGCCGTAACAAGGTTATTGACTTCTCTAACAGAATCAACGGCGTATCTGGCCAGCTCCTGGCATGTTTGAAGGAGCTGCCTCTTAAGCCTAAGGGTTGTCTCGGTGGGGTACATCTTTCAGACTGTCCTGCCTTGCTGTAGTAGTATTGTCATCCGAAGTTTTAAGCTTTTCAGGCCTTCTTCAACCCGTGGATATATAAGTCTGTTAGCCTTTTTTAACCGGGTTAAACATCCGGCTTAGGGGATGAGAGCAGTTTGGAAAGCTCCGCGTGAAGGCTCCCTATTTCTATTCTCCTCTGCTCTCTAGTGTCCCTAAACCTAAGGGTTACACTGTTGTCTGAGAAAGTCTGGTGGTCAATGGTGACTGCAAACGGTATGCCTATCTCATCCGACCTCGCATACCTACGGCCAATACTTCCAGAATCGTCAAAATTAACCTTGAAATCTCCAAGCATCCTTGCAACTTCTGCAGCCTTCTTCACGAAATCCGGCTTAGAAAGCAGTGGGAAAACTGAAACGTCGAAAGGCGAGAGGTATGGGGGGGTTGAGAGGCATATGCGCCCATCCTCCTCAATCCTCAAACTGTATTCTAGGAGAGCGTAGAGAAGCCTCTCAGCCCCAAAGCTGGGCTCAACCACGTGTGGCACTATCCTCCTGCCTGAGGAAGATATGAAAACATTCATGTCCTCCCCGCTAACCCTCATGTGGCCTGAGAGATCGAAGTCAGTACGGTATGCGAACCCAGCCACCTCAGTCCATCCCCATGATTCCAGCAGTACTTCACAGTCGAAGAGCTGTTTAGCGTAGTGCGCCCTCTCGCTGGGAAGCTTCTCCCTGAACCTGAAGGCTTCATCAGGGATCTTAAGCGCCTCCAGAAACCTCTTTGTTAAAACAAGGAAGAATGGAAGCCAGTTGCTGCTGAATAAACCGGTTTCAACTCCGTCTCTAACCCTTATTTTTCTAAAGCCTGTAACACCCTTCTCCTGATCCTCCGCGGTGAGAACGGGGATTTCGTGCTCCAAATAGTTTTCCTCAGAGGGCCCGGGGTTAGAATCGGGGTCGAAGAAGAACTCCACCTCCATTATCGTGAACTCCCTCAGCCTTATTGGTCCCTGTCTGGGTGAAACCTCGTTTCTGAAAACCCGGCCTACCTGGGCAACCCCCATGGGTAGGCTTGACCTTCCGTGAACGTAAAGCCTCTTGAACTCTGTGAATATTCCCTGCGCAGTCTCAGGTCGAAGATAACCGATCTCTCCAGATCCCGCGCCTATTTCAGTCTTAAACATCAGCAGCCACTGGAATGCTTTAGAGAAATCACCCTTGCAGTTCGGGCATTTAACACCCTTGGTGGAAACAATCTCGTCGATCTGCTGTAGCGAGGCTCCTTCAGGAATGGAGATTCCAGCCTCGCTTAGAAGATGGTCTGCTCTGAAAACCGCGCCGCACTTCTCGCACTTCAAAGCCTTATCCGTGAACTGGGACTCGTGCCCTGATGCAACGTAGACAGGCCTTGGACCTATTACCGGGGACTCTATTATCTGAAAGTTTCTAGAGTAGACAAAGTATTTTATCCAAAGGTTTTCCAGGCGCCTCTTAATCTCGAAGCCAATATTGCCCAGGGTAAGTAGCCCTCTAACCCCGCCGTATATCTCGTATGAGGGCCAGAATATGCCCCGCCGCTTCGCCAATTCCACCAGAACATCCGTCTTTCTCTGCTGCTTTAATGCTGGCAAAGCCTTCCCCCGAAAAGGCTTAACGTCTAATAAACCTTATGTTCAAGAACCTAGAAAAGGGACAGGCCTCCAGTAACCCTGTTCATCAACTCCTCCGGGGCAGGCCCCAGTCCCAGACAGGTTACCGTGCCCGGCTCAAGCTCTGTGAGACCCATGTCTGAAACCAGGTAGGCGGGTATGCCCTCGTTCGAAGCCGCCTCCTTGAGCCTTATCAACTCTTCAAGAGAACCTGTTTTCAAGACGATCTTCTTCTGGCCTTCTTCAAGCCACTCTCTAAGCCACTCTGGCTTAAGGCGTCGAGTCTCCTCGGCGGCTGAAACCGCTGCATGAGCCACTTGAACACATGTTTTTCCACATGACATTCTAAGATCCGTCCTGACCACTATGCACTGTTTAAACCTGAAGCTTTTCATGCTTACCAAGAACCTGGAAGACGGATAAAAAGGTTGCATACACCGGGACCGGTAAGCTTATTAACCGGTTTCCCGCGCAGCCCTCACATGGTTACATGCACATCCTGCGGCAGGCCAATAGACCCCTATGAGAGATACGTGAAGTTTACATGCTTCAACTGTGGAGAAGTGACTTTATGGCGGTGTGAGAAATGCAGGACTTTCGCGAGAGAGCTTAAATGCCCTAAATGCGGCTACGTTATGCCTTAAGCAGATTGTTTTATATTTTTGATTAGAATCACGGGTTGAGAAAAACTTTATATAAGCCGGGAACACTGAGCTGAAACCTATGCTGTATGAGAGAACAATTAGGCTTATAATCCGGTTACTCTGGAAAAAAGGTGGCTGAAAATGAAGCAGATAGTGTACACTTTAAGGGTCTTCCCCAGGGAGGATATGGCTGACCTAGAACAGCTTCTGAAGAGGATAGGCGAGAACCTTAAGAGTGGAAGGATCGTCGCATCCCAGACTGCAGACTTCTTCTTCGGAATGAAGGTTCTTCTCGTGAACATAGAGGCCCCTGAGGTTGACGGAATATCCGACAAGATTGAGAGCGAGATTAAAAGCACCCCGGGGGTTTCAGACATGGAGATACTGATGGTGAGCAGGAAGATAGAGGTTTGGAGGGAAGATGGTTAGGGCGTCAAGCAGCGAGGACAGAAGAATAATACCTCTGAGAAACTATATTTTCGACATTCTTGAGAAGAAGCGGAGCATGACTCTTTCAGAATTGCTCAGAGGCTTGGAGAAGGATGTTGGCAGAGTGAGCTTGCCGGAGGTTGAGAAAGAGCTCATGGCGATGGAAATAAGGGGAGTTATAAGGGTTTTCGCCTCAGGAAGGAAGGACCAGAGGCTGGAGTTTATAGGTTCAAAGGCGTAATCCCCTGGGAAAAGACGTTAGCCAGACACCCTGGGCCACTGGGATTAAAACATCAAGGTTTAAGAATATTGTCTGGTTAATGATTACAGATGGGTGTTCAGCTGGGCGACATAATTCCGGCTAGGGAAATCAGGCTGGAGAACCTCGCCAACAAAAGAATAGCGATAGACATGTATAACACGCTATACCAATTTCTAACCATAATAAGGGGGTCTGACGGGAGACCGTTAATGGATTCTAAGAACAGGGTTACCAGTCATCTATCAGGACTATTCTACAGGACTTGCAACTTTCTCTCCGCAGGTTTGAAGCCGATATATGTTTTCGACGGCGAGCCGCCCAGGATTAAGAGGGAGGAGGCTGAGAGAAGGAAGACAATACGTGCGGAGGCCTCTAGGAAATATGAGGAAGCATTGTCAATGGGCAGGCTCGAGGAAGCCCGTAAGTATGCTCAGATGTCGGCAACGCTCGACGAGTATCTCTTAAAGTCTGCAGAGGAGCTTGTGAGGCTCATGGGCGTGCCCGTTGTGCACGCGCCTTCCGAGGGGGAGGCTCAGGCTGCGCACATGGTGATCACCGGTGTCGCAGACTATGTTGGCAGCCAGGATTTCGATTCGCTTCTCTTCGGCGGCGAGATGCTTGTGAGAAACCTCGCGATAACCGGAAGGAGGAAGCTCCCCGGTAAGAAGGCTTACGTGGAGGTAAGCCTTGAGGAGATTTCTCTTAAGGAAACCCTGCGGAGCCTTTCGATAACAAGAGAGCAGCTGATAGACATAGCGCTGCTCGTCGGCACCGATTACACCGAAGGAATAAAGGGGATAGGGCCTAAAAGGGCATTGGAGCTTGTTAGAAAAGGGATGAGTCTTGAAGAAATCCTTAAGAGACACG
This sequence comes from Candidatus Brockarchaeota archaeon, assembly GCA_017601395.1. Classification (GTDB taxonomy): domain Archaea; phylum Thermoproteota; class EX4484-205; order EX4484-205; family JAAOZP01; genus JAAOZP01. Next base: position 11,664 of record JAFNIQ010000040.1, on the reverse strand, counting down.
GCGAAGACCCTGCGAGGCTTCAAACATACTATGAGGCTAAAGATTTCTTCCTCAACCCCAGGGTTAAGGACGTTGGAGAGCTCGAGTGGAGAGACATCGACCAGGAAGGAGTCTTAAGGTTTCTGCATGATGAGCACGATTTCTCGCTTGACAGGGTTATCAAGGCGGTGGAGGAGGTTAAGAAAAAGCGTCCAGCCGGAGCACTTTCAAAATGGTTTTAAACTAGAAACCATAGTCGCCCCTTAAAGGAACGAAGATCACGGGTCCAGCGTTGCTTTTCCTCACCCTGCCTTCAACATCCTTCTCTAGAAGAACCAGGTTCTGCTCGAAAAACCTTGATTGAACGGGTATAACCATCCTGCCGCCCGGCTTCAACTGCTCCATGAGCGGCGGGGGGATCCTGGGTGCTGCTGCCGTAACGAGGATGCGATCGTAAGGCGAAGCCTCCGGATACCCTTTAGAACCGTCGCCCTGAATGACCCTGATGACCCTGCTGAACCCGAGCCTCATGAAGTTGGACTCGGCGAACCTCACGAGACTACTGTTTATCTCAACAGTGTAAACCAACGGGCTGGGCGAGTCTAGGCTTGGACAAGTTAACACGGCGAGCGTAGCCGCATGGTAGCCGCTTCCCGTGCCAACCTCCAGAATCCTGTCCCCTACTTGAACATCGAGAAGCTCGTTCATAATGGCGACCATGTGGGGTGCTGAAATCGTCTGACCCGTGTCCCCAAGGGGGAGAGGAATATCAGCGTAAGCATACTCCAGCTGGTTGGGCCAGACGAACTCGTGTCTAGGAACTCTGAGCATTGCCTCCCTCACCCTCTCACTCTTCACAACGCCTTCCGCTACGAGCTGTTCAACCATTCTCCTCCTCTTCTCCAGAAAAGGGTCTCGCCCGACTGTTTCTCCCATCTTCGAAACAGTTTTTATTAAACCCTTGGATAAAACGTTTTCAGGGAAATGAGTAGGATAGTTGAAAAGGTGCGTGGAAAAGGCCATCCGAACATAAGGGCTACGCACCCGTCTACGCTAGCAGCCACTGTTGACCCTGAGGTTAGCGTGGCTGGCGACTGCTTTCTAATGGTTTCCGCGGACAAGTCTCCCTCAACCCTCTCGGAAGACTTTAAAAACGCTGCCCGGAGGCGCGTGAAGATACTGGGCAGGATAATCGTCGGAGGCCTTGAAGACTTGTTCGAATGCTACGGTGACCCGAGCCTTCCATTTGAAGACACGCGTACAATGGTTTTCAGGAAAAGCAGGTATGTTTGCAGCAAAACAGTAGGGATTGAAAGCAGCAAGAGTGCGAGAGACATAGATCGGAGAATCGTTAAAATGCTCCGGAAGGGGGCTGAAGCCCTTATTGAGCTAACAGTCTTAGAGTAAAACAGAGAAAAGCTGGTTTTAAACTATCTTTCACGCTCACCTAGGGCGAACTCTAGGAACTTCTGCTTAGCCTCCTCATAGGGCATTTGAACAGGAGGATGCTTAAAGCAGTATGCTGAAACACTGATCAAGGGGCCGCTAACACCCCTGTCTAACGCAATCTTGACGCCTCTTAACGCGTCTATTATTACCCCGGCGCTGTTGGGAGAGTCTATTACTGAAAGCTTAAGATCTATGGTTAAGGGTGCACCGCCGAAATACCTGCCTTTAACCCATATGTAGCATATTTTCTCGTTCTCCAGGAAAGGCACATAGTCGCTCGGCCCTATGCGGAGCGGCATCTCGTAGGGGGACATCGCCCTGACGGCTGAAGTCTTACTCTCCCTCTTGGAGGCGAGCCTCTGCTGCTCCAGCATGTTTAGAAAATCAGTGTCCCCACCTATGTTCAGCTGGTAGGACTCGTCTACTTTAACACCCCTGTCGATGAGAAGCTTGATCAGCGTCTTATGGAGAACAGTCGCGCCAAGCTGACTCATAACGTCGTCACCAGCTATCGGCAACCCTTTTTCAGCAAACCTTATCTGCCACTCGGCTGATGAAGCTATGAACGTAGGCATGGCGTTCACGAAGGCTACGCCAGCCTCCAGTGCCGACTTAGCGTAGAAGCGGCTGCCGTTCTCGCTGCCAACGGGAAGATAGTTCACCAGAATATCTGCCTTAGAGGACTTCAACTCCTCAACCACATCCACTTCCCTCTCGTCTGAGAACTCTATTACCTCCTTCAGATACCTGCCGACACCGTCTAGGACCGGCCCCTTCTTAACTGTAACACCAGTCTTAGGCACATCCTGAAACCTAATAGTGTTGTTCGGCTTCTCGAATATTGCTTCACCAAGGTCTCTGCCAACCTTCCTCTTGTTAATGTCGAAGGCGGCTACAAACTCTATGTCCTCAGGCCCGTATCCCCCGACAATTGGATGTGCTAAGCCAACCGGGTCTCCCTTCTCCCGGTAGTAGTATACTCCTTGGACGAGCGCGGAGGCACAGTTTCCGACGCCGGCTATTGCTACTCTGATTCTTCCCATGGTGAAAAACAATACGTGTTTTACCTTTATAAAATTAACTGGCTACTCTGAAACCAGGAAAACCCTGGGCTACTTCAGCTTCAAACCGCATTTCCTACAGTAGCGCATCCCTTCAGAAACCGGGGCGCCACACCTGGGGCAGAAACCAATTATCTCACCAACCTTCTCAGGCTTCTCCTCCTTTTCCAAGGCCTCCTCCTCAAGAGGCTCATAAGCCTCCTCGGCCGGAGACTCCTCTTCATACGCTTGCTCTAAACCTGCTTTCTCCTTTTCAACAGTCTCAGCCCCTTCCCAACTGTAAGCAGCCTCAGCCTCATGGTAAGCAGCCTCCTTCTGGCCGCCTTCTTCAACAGCCTCGCTTTGAACAGTCTCGGCCGGAGCGATTATTCTTCTTTTAGGCTTAATTAAAATCGAAACCACCACGACTATTATACCCGTCCAGAAGACAGCCGTCGTCAAGTACTTATAAGTTGCCTTCTCCACGAGCTCTTCGAAAGGGTTTTGCGGAATCGTTTGAAAATACAGGCCTACGGCTATCAGCAGTACACCGGCAGCCAGCACATTAGTTTTGTTCAACTCAAATGTTTTTACACTGTCAGTAGGTAATTAACTTTTTCGACACCCTGCTAAACACAAGGCTGACAAGTTTTTTAAAACAATCCTAAGGGCCTTTTTAAAACAGCTATTACAGTGAGGATAATGCAAGCTATGCTTAGAGCCAGCTCCGCCGGGGAAACCAGGCCTTGGACGGCTGCGAAGTATAATGGTGGCGAAACCCCTGTAATCCCGATGACGACACCCACTATGAAAGCGTAGCGAGCAATTTTCCTAAGCCTCGAATCAAATATCAGCCCTGCTAAGGAACCGATGATCAGAATTCCTGCGACAACCAGATTATAGGTTTCGCCTCCCGATATCACTGGGGAGAGCAGGTAGAGTATTGAGAGGACAAGCATGGGCCAGAGGCCTAGAAGCCTGCTATTAAGGCTTATTTTCCCCTGCGAAACGTTTCCTCCAGCATTCTCCCTTCCAGTCAACATTAAGCTCCTCACTCAACAGTTTTTTAAAAAGGTTGCGTCACTATGTTGACAACGTTGCCTGTTTCAGAGGATTTGAAGCTTGATTCAACTATCGCCAGAGCTTTAACAGCATCCTCCTCTCCGGGGCTGGGGTTTGAGCCGTTAACTATGCATTCTAGGAAGTGTTTCAGCTCGTGCCTAAGCGGCTCGCTCCACTCTGAGAACGGTGTTATCCTATCGTCTTTAGAGCTCAGCGTTACTTGCTGAGACACCAGGTCTGCCTCAATCACTCCCTCAGAACCTATTATCTCTAGGCTCCTTATCTTGAAGGGAGTAAGCCAGTTAGCCTGGATTATAGCCATCTTCTCCGCTTTAAAAGTCAAGATGAGCGTGGCATAATCTTCGTGAATCCTGTGCATCGACCTTCCCACCTTAGCATAGACCTTCAAAGGATCTTCTGAGAAAACATGCCTCATCAAGTCTATATCGTGTATCGCAGTGTCCAGCAGCACTCCTAAATCAGTTATTCTCTCGGGCCATCTTCTGACGCGCGTCGCTGAAGCCATTATTATCTCCCCAACCGCTCCTTCGGCAACATAATTCTTAACCATGCTCACCGCCGGGTTAAACCTCTCAATAAACCCGACCATGAGCTTTACGCGTTCCCTCCTAGCCTGGTTGATGATTTCAAAGGCTTCTCTAAGATCCCGGGTGAACGGTTTTTCAATAAGCAGATACTTGAAGTTCTTAAGGATGAGCTGTAAAGCCACCTCCTTATGAGTGAAGGTTGGAGTCGAAACTACTGCACCATCGTAAACGTTCTCAGGTATTTCTGAAACGCTGGAATAATAGGGCACGTTGTAAAGCCTGCCGTATGTGCTGGCCTTCTCGACATCTATGTCGCACACTCCTCCTAATCCCCCGAGTTCAGCGAGAACTCTGACATGGTTTTTCCCGAAGCCGCCCGTGCCGACGACGATCACCTTGGGCTTCTCCCTATTCAGGGTCAACAGTCCCCACTGTTTCACATGAAGTCTTTAAGCTTTAGGCTCCTCCTTGGCGGCTCGATCTCTATGCCCAGCGGGTCTAGAACCTGCTCGAAAGTAGCCTTCATAACGCTCAAGTATTTCTCCAAGTCTATCTCCTCTATTCTGGCCATTCTAACTGGTTTAACCCCTGTTTTAACCTTGACGTAAGATATTATGTCCCCCGCCCTCGCTTTGACGCCGAGTTCCCTCTCAAGCTGCTTAGCCGCCTTAACATGTTGAGGAGTATTCTTATCATAGTTGTCCACAGGCTTACTCAGCATGACGTCGAAAGCAAGTTCCTCAAGGCTAAGCTGCCTGTTCATAAGTTTCTCAACATAATCGTTCATCATGCTTTTTATGCTTGCCACAGCGGAGTTGAACTCCTCCTCATTCCTAACCTTGCTGAGAATGCTGACCATGTCGTGGAAAGCTTGTTTCACAAACTTCGGGGTTGAGCTTTTCTTACCAACCAGGCCCTTTATGTCAACGTTACCGTCCTCCGTCACACCCAGGTAGTTCTTCTTCCGCTGGCTGAAAACCCCGTAGCGGTAAACCTTATCGATGTTAAGCTCAATACTATACTTGTTCCTGACTAACTCGATAAGTTTCTCCACTTCCTCTGGCTTAGGGTTTCTCAGAAATATTGAGTCGGTGTCTCCGTAGACAACCTCTATTCCTAGGGCTTTAGCGGTTTCAACGAGCTCCGTGAAAATACCCCTACCTATCCATGTTACTGTTTCAGCTGCGCAGGGAGCGTAGAAGTGGAATGAATCAGCCCCCATAACCCCGTAGCTAGCGTTTATAAATACTTTTATTGCTCTCTGCACAACATCGTAGAAAGACCGTTTCTCCTCATCCCCTGTTTTCTTCGCAAGAGGCTGATAGTACTTGACGCGCAACTCCCTGAGGGCCCCTATCACGGAGCTTTCAACCCCCTTCCTCTTCCTGCAGATCCAGTGTGGAGAATTCATTGGCGTGTTGCTTCTACACTCGTCATGCCCGCATCTAACTGTTTCATAGCTTATGTTGAAATTCATTATTATGCTTGGATACAGGGAGGCGAAGTCGAGAACGATAAGGTTAAAATAGAGACCAGGCTTAGGCTCAAGAACTATTGCACCCCTGTACTTCTTACCTTTAATTATCGCTTCAGACACCCTTGCGCTTTTAAACTGCAGAATATCCTCCTGCCGAGGTATCAGGTAATTGTTCCTCCTATGTATGCTCAGAAGCATGCTTTTAATCCATGTTGAAACACCATGTCTAACAACATCCTCCAATGGAAGCCTGCTTATCCTCATGAAGAGGACAAGCAGCTTAAGAAGAAGATAGTTCTTGTTGGCAATAAGGTCGAAAGTTATCTCAGCGTCTCTGAAACAGTATTCGGCAAGCTCCCTAGGCTTAAGCATTCCAATATCCTCCTCTAAAGCTATCTTACCTTTTCCAACTAACGCTTTCCCAATAGCGTCAAGCGTAGCCTCCTTGTAAACACCGCCGTAAGCATAGTTCTGAATAGACTTGTTGAAGAAAACCCTGTAAAGATCGATGTGAACCCCATAAACCAGGTCCACATAGTCCCGCCCCCTCTCCAACGGCATCTCCCCCTCGACGGAGAGCCTGCTTGCTCTATTGTAGAGATAAAGCAGGTCAAACTTGTCCCCGTTGAAAGTGACTATTACAGGGTACTTTCTGACCTCCTTTAAAACCTCTGACAGCAGCCTCTTCTCGTCGGATACGTGAATAATCTTCTTAACCCCGTCTTCCTCCTCACCGTCAAAACCATCCAAGACATAGACTTTCGGAGCCCCCGTATTAGGCTTGAATGCGACGGCTATCACCGGATCCTCAGCCTTGTTAGCGTCAGGCACATGGTTCGGTCCAGGAGGTTTAACCTCTATATCTATGGAGGACAGTTTCACAAAGGGTATCGGCTGGTTAAGCGTGTCGACAAGCTCCTTAATCTCCGGGTAATTGGATACAGGCAGCTTAGGAGTGTCTTCCAAGGCTGCTTCAACAGACTGCTCAACCAGCCTGCCGTCGACAATAGAGTAGTAGAGCCCAGGCTTCTTCCCAGTATCGTAAATATAGCACCATACATAGTGGATATCAGCCTCCCACGCTCTGCTAACGATCTCTCTTATGGATGTTGCTGTCCCGCCTATTGACAGGGGGTCCTTAGCAATAATCTTCCTGAAAACCTTCTCCCTGTCGTCAAGTAGATCATACTTCTTAACTTCTTCAATCCTGTCGAAGCCATGGTGACCCACCAACTGAGGATTATTCATCAACTCCTCCATGCTCAGATCAGTCAACAAGTAGGGCTGGTGGTTTTCACTTGAAGGAAACAGGATGATCTCCTGGGTTTCAGGATCGTAGAGCTTTAAAACTATTCTTCTAGCCTCCCCGTCGTAAGAGGCGGAAACCAGCATAAGGTTTCTTCTCACACTCATCCTGCTTTCCCTTCGCTAAATAAATGTCTTCCACAACACTATATAGGTTTATTTCCCGCTTAGAAGCATGTGTTACGAGGCTAATGCCGGTTAAGGAGTATAGGGTTAGATACGTGGTAGTTAAAACGGGAAACACCCCCCCTGAAGAACGCAGGAGGCTCGTCGAAATCTTGAGGAACGAGTGCGAAAAACACCAGTCAGGTTTGCGTTTCAAAGTGGTCCGTGAAAAAGGAGATATTCTCGTCGCCAAGTGCTCCCATAAGGCAGTACCACCGATCAGGAGCCTCTTAACCAGGCTTGCCGCAAACCCGGCTTTTTCCGGCGTTCAGCTGATCGGCGTTTCAGGCACCTTGAAGAAGGCTGTCAGCAAGTTCTGTCCATAACAGAAATAGAGTAGGGCAAAGATTATAAAGGGACGGTTAACCCCTTATCCCGAGAAGAAGTAATGATACCCGGCTACGAAAGACCATGAGAAAGCCTTAGAAGATATTGGAAATCGAATTTTGGGACAGCAAATGGCTCGGTCTAAAGCTTAAAGAGGGAAAGTGTTGGATGTGGTTGATCGTGAACCTCTTAATCACCTTTGGATTCCTGCCGAGGATGACTTGAATGTTAAGGAATTTGCTACATTCATGACAAAGGTTATAGGCCAATTTACTAGAGCATCGTTGAAAACATTCCAAGACAAGTTGAAGATAGATAGTTACTGTTTGTCTTGGTTCACCTGCTTTTGAACTTGATATCTTTAAATCAATTCAAGAGGGGGAGTTAGAAGTTTTCCATATGCCTAAACGTTCATTGATACACTACCAGTTCTAAACCATAATGAAAAAGTTCTTGAATAGATACTAGCGCGGCCCAACCCAAAGTACTTAGTGGGCTCAAACTTCGCCGACATAGGTTTTGATATAGATTCTGACTCCAACAGGATAATCCTGTTTGCAGTAATAGACAACCTGGTTAAAGGGACTGCTGGAAACGCTATCCAATGCTTCAACATACTCTTTGTCTCGATGAGAGAGAAGGCTTAACCTCCCCAGGTCCACATCCGGTGTGAGCCATCATCGCTTCCCCAGGCACCTGTAGTGGCCTTTATCCGCCCGATTCTCCGCAGAATTCGTGCTCGAATGCCACTCGCCAAGCCGGCTGAGAACGGCGTATATAAATCTTCCGTTGGTAAATTCTCGCTGACTGTCAGCGGAAATTTTCGCTTACCTCATGCTATAAAAATACATCCTCAAACCTCCTCTAACGATATGAGGAGCAAGGCAGGTAAGTTAAGGGTGAAACCCGCGGCTCAAGCAATGGAAAAGATCGCGCTTTTAATCCTATTGGTGTTAGCCCAAACTTCACACGCCTATCCTGATTCAGGCTTATTGTTACGCTATGACGATGGGGGTGCGGAATGTTTCTGGAGCGATTACTATCCCAACGGGATGGCCGTTGAATTCACTCCCCCTTCCCTCAGGTGGAGGATAACCGCTCTTCTCATCTACGGCTTCGCATTAGTCAAGGGTGAGAAATCTTTCATAGTTGAAGTTAGGGATAACAATTTCAACATGGTCTTCAAGGCTTCCATCCCCATCTCCAACCACTTTAAGAATGCAACCCTGGATTGGGCTAAGGTTCCCTTGCCAAGCATCGTTGTTAAAGATAACTTCTACGTCTGCATCTACCCCATGCTCGAACCCAATGGGACTCAGCTTTGGATCGCTATGGATAACGATACGATCCCGGATAGGAGTTTCCTAATAGATTGCTACAAGCAAGAGATGAGGAAGCTCGATGGGGGAAATGCGATGATAAGGGTTAAGGGGGAAGAGGCAACCGACCTCGCCGAGATAATCCTTGATTCCATTTTCGTTGAGGAGGGAGCTTTGAGGGTCCTTTTCAGAGTAATCGCTACGAGCAACGTCACTGAAGTTAGTGCAGTTCTTCAGACGGATTCCCTAACAGAGGATTACAAGGTGATATATAGGGAATGGCTGTACGAGGTGATTGTCGACTGGCCGAGGCTCTTAGGTATCGAGGAGCCAGCCAGGCTTACGCTGAGAGCTAAGACTTTAAATTCAACCGCAACCCTAGTCGTTAAGCTCAGCGAAACTCTCTTCTCCAAATATCTCCGGCTTAAGGGTGAGAACAGATCCCTGAAGGTTCTGTTGAATAACTCTAGGCTGGAGCGGGAGACCTTGGAACATGTGGTTGAGGGCAAAGAGACAGATATAACGATCATGAAGGCCTCACTTGAAGCTTATGAGAAAAAGTGGCTGAAGGAGGCCGAGGAAGCCGAAAAGCTAACCCGAGAACTTAACGCAGTGAGGCTCTTAACGGGATTTTTAGGGCTCTCTACGATCCTCTTGTTCATCATCACCTTAAGGAGAAAACCCGTGCAAGCTCGGCCCCTAACAAGTGGAGGGGGTAGATAGGGATGCCTAAGAGGATACTGGCCGTAATCATCTCGATCCTTCTATTAACCTCGCACTTCGATGCCATACTCCACCTTCAAGCCTATGGAGAGGAGGATGCGTTAACCGCCCTTAGAAGTATAGAGGAGGAGCTTGAAAAAGGGAGAATACCAAGCGGCTCGGTAACAGAGGCCAGTTTCATCATACCTGAAGGGTTTCCAATCGAGCTCGCTAAGAGGCTCTGGCTCTTCACAGCTCAACTTGTCTCGACGGGCTGCTCTGAAAATGAAATTTGCCAAGCTATAGTTAATGCTAAAGATACCCTGAGACTGCCGACGCGAGTAAGCTACGAGCTTAAAAACTACACGATAATCCTGAAGTATGATGGGGCTCGGATCATTCGAAGCAACGATGGAAGCATATCCGTAGAGATTCCCTATAGGGTGGTAGATGGTCTGGGGAAAGATGTTGACGCAAGCTCCGTAAAATACGAGAGCAATGGGACAAGCCTCTTCCACGTCCTCTACGGGTATCCTAAGAGGAGAACATACCTGGTTAGAGCTATTGACCCTGATGCCTACGTTCTCACCTTCATCGACCTGCAGACCGGGAAGGTTTTCAACAAGACTGCTAGAATAAGCATCGGGCTCTTCTCTAACTTAACGCAAGGAGGCCTCCTCGAAGGCTTCATCATCGCCGTGCCGGGACACTTTGAAGAGACACGTGAGGCAATAGTGTCTCAGGTAGGGGAGTTTAGGGTTCTGCTTCCAGCCTACGATCCTCTTGTCGTTGACACCTCGATCTCATCTACGAAGGTCAAAATAGGGGATGTAGTAACGATAAGCGCCCAGATTAGAAATCCCCAGGAGGCTAAGGACTTCAGGGTTCTGCTCGGCGCGATGTTTTCCGACGAGGAGGCTTTCGAAGCATGGGCACCCCCTCCCGTGGGCTTCCCATACGGCTCAGGATGCCCCGTGTCCTACCTCTACCTTAGAGTCAAGAAACCCGGGATCTACACTGTAACAGTATACTTTGCTGTCGTTGAACCAAAGAATCTAGATGTCTTGTTCTGGAATGGTGGGAAAACAGTAACATACATTCTGACAGTTTTGCCTGAGGATCCTAAGCTAAGGGTTGAGCTTGAAGCCCACGCCTTAGCTAAGCTCGCAAACCTCACGATAACCCTGGTTAACACCGGCGGGCAGGAGGCTAATGGCGTCAAGCTGTTTGTAACCGGAGACGTTGAGGAGAAGGAGATCGACGTCGGAAGAGTCTGGCACACCTGGGAGGGAAACGTAATAACCAAGCTTCTCACTCCCATCGCTAAAGTCAACGTTACAGCAGTCTACAACGATCTTGAGGGAAAGAAGCATTCAAACACTGCACTAACCACAGTTTCAACAACTAATTTCGTAACCCCGGAGGAATGGAGAACATACCTTGTTGAGGTTCCAGGATACGAGGAGACCAGGAAGATCTTCATTCCAGGCTACCAGGCTGCAACTCACCTTAAGCTTTACCTATTGAGAAAAGACCTAATGCCTCCATATGCTCCCGGCTTCCCAACTGAGCTCAGCTTAATACCAATCTCTCCAAACGGCTTCACCCTAAAGCTTGAGAACGCGAGCAATATTCCAGGGATTTCCTCGTCGGCTCCTGAAGTAAGGTATATGCTCCTTGACGTTAAGCCGGGCTTCCTCTGCGAGAGGATATTGAGAGAAGACGAGGTGAAGAAGCTTTTCCACATTAACGAGGACGAGAGGCTCGAGCCCAGCAAGATACCGAAGGGCTATGAGGTTAAGCTTCTTACGGAGGAGGTTCTCAACCAGTCTGAGATCCTTACCGTTGACGACGATTCCTACGAGAAGCTCAAGTATAGCAACTGGGAGGACCATGACTACAAGTATGAGGATACGGGGGTTAAGAAGTGGGACCTGGATAAAGCTACTACTAGGGTTCCGCACGGTAAAACCATAGAGCTAGTATATCGTCCACTCACATGCCAAGGAGATCTTGTCAAGGGAATTCTAGTCAAGAACTACGCTGCAAGGGATATGGCTTACGAGCTTGAAATCCTTCAAGGACCAATAGCTGAGGTTGTGATTGACAAGAGGGTGGTGTTTAAGAAGGGCGAGGTGATGGCAATAATAGAAGTGGAGTCCATGGTGAGGGAAGTGGACTTGGAAAAAATATGGAGAGACATGCACGAGGGTACACTTGAAGACCTTAAGGAACACATAAAGCTCAGCAGCTATAAGAACGTTCCATACGGCATTGCAATAGGCTTCTCC
>JAFNIQ010000039.1 GCA_017601395.1 Candidatus Brockarchaeota archaeon | reverse complement strand
CGCGTCTGGAAGACCCTTGACAATAAGACAGTTAAAGTCGGCGGCAGGCGCCAGGAAGGTTGAGAAAGTTGAGAAAGCATTGAGAGAACTGGTTGAAGAATACAGAGCCAGAGACACGAGTTTGGAAATAGTTGAGATAGGGCAGGGGAACTACATGTTAAGGGTTAAGACCGAGTACTCCAGCTTCGTTAAAAGGATAGGTGTTAAGACGATGATGAGTAGAGCCATGTTGAAAACGCTCACACTCATAGGTTTGAAACAACCCATAGCTCAATCCAGAATCGTAAGCCTCAGGGGAACGCATGCATACAAGCAGATTAAGAGGCTAGTTGAAATGGGGTTGCTTGAAGCGAGCAGGGAGGGAAGGAGCAAGATGCTTAGGCTGACTCCAACCGGATTAAGCATTTTCGGTGTACGTAGCGATGATGAGCTCAAGCAAGCTTTAAGAGCACGGCTTCAAAAAGAGCCTGCGTATGAGCAGGATAGAAATAATTCAAAGCAGGTTGAGTAGAACAGGCATAGACCTGCTTGTTTTAAGGGACCAGGGAAACATAATCTACGCCTTAGACAGCGAGCGGCCGGTTTCAGGGATGCTTCTGATACCTAGGAGCGGCGAAGCCAAGCTGCTCGTAACCCCCTTGGAAAGTGTTAACATGTCTTCCTGGCTGAACGAGGTTAGGGTTGTGAAGCTAGATAGGGGTGAAGGATATTTGCAGAGGCTTTTAAGGGAAAAACCTGCTGGTTTGAAGTACGTGGAGTTCGACGCTTTAGAAATGCATGAAGCTTTGAGGCTTGAAAAAGAACTCTGTGTTCTCTTGAAAACAGGTAGCAGGATAGTTAGAGAGATGCGGCTGGTTAAGGATTCTCGTGAAATAGATAAGGTTAAGAGGGCTGCTGAAATAGCGAGTCAAACAGTCAGCGAAATCACAAGCAGGCTGAGCGAGGGCACTACTGAAGTGGAGGTTGCTAGCGAATACGACTCTCAAATAGTTTTAAAGGGTGCTTTCAAACCTGCTTTTGAAACAATTGTGGCATTCGGAGAGAACGCGTCAAACCCTCATGCAACACCCTCAGCGAGACGATTAAAGAGGGGTGACATCGTGCTGATAGACGCGGGTTCAGACTATCTCAATTATAAAAGTGATTTGACTAGGACGATGGTTTTCGGGGAAAGGCTTGAGGAAAGCGAGGCTGCACGGATTATCGAGGCTATTGAGGAGTCTAAGAAGGCTGCTGAGCGAAAGGCGTTTCCAGGTGTTAAGGCATGTGAGATAGACAGGTCGGCCTGTGAAGTACTAGAAGAATACGGGTTAGTCAAGTATTTTGCACACGGCCTTGGACACGGAGTTGGGATAGACATTCATGAGCCGCCCTCCATCTCACCATCGAGCAACGAGGAGCTTAAAGCAGGGAACATTATAACGATCGAGCCCGGAGTGTATATGCCTGGCGTCGGCGGAGTCAGGCTTGAAGACACTTACCTCATAACAGACTCCGGCCCATTAAAACTCACCAACGCCTCTTTTTAAGTGAAATGCTTCAGCCAGTTCTTGTCAAAACTCTTAAAGGCCAAATCTTCTCTTCCTTCTCTGATATGTTCTTATCGCTCTAAGCAGATCTATCCTCCTAAACTCAGGCCAATACACGTCCATGAATACTAGTTCACTGTATGCCGACTGCCAGAGGAGAAAATTGCTGAGCCGCTCCTCTCCAGAGGTTCTTATTATCAGGTCGGGATCAGGCTCCGGAAGATGAGCCGTGTAAAGCCTTTTTGAAATAGTTTCCTCATCTATGCTGTTTGGTTCCAGCAATCCTTCGGCCACCTCTCGAGCAATACTCTTAACGGCGTCGACGATTTCAGCCCTCCCACCGTAAGCAAAGGCTATGTTCAAATAATGCGAGGAATAGCCCTCTGTTTCCCTCTCGATTTTCTCAACATATTGCATAATCTCCTTAGGAATAAGATCTCTCCTGCCTATTACCTTGAGACGTGTCCCACTTTCATGCAGAACCTTTTTATCCATCATCTCGACAAGCTTATCTTTAAAGAGCCTAAATATCAATTCAACCTCTTCACGCGGTCTTTTAAGGTTCTCGGTTGAGAAAACGTAGAGCGTTACCGTGTTTATGTCGAGATCGTAGCACCATTTAAGAACCTCGCCGACCTTTTTCGCCCCGAAAACATGCCCCAAGTATCTTTCTAAGCCTTTTGATTCAGCCCACCTTCGGTTACCATCCATTATTATGCCTATGTGTTTCGGGGGCGGCAGCTGTCTAACCTGTCTTGCGAGCGCCTTCTCGTAAAGCCATAGAGATAGCCTGTTTCTCGAAATTCTTGAAGCAATGCTTTCCACGATCCCTAGCATTAGGCTATCTTTGTTCTCTGGCTGATTTTAAGTATTTTCAGCGAGTAGAGAAGCCTCATCGTTAAGAAAACCGTGACGTTCACCGCGAAAACAAGCATGAGGGTTAGAAGGCTGACGTGAAGGAGTATTCTAAGCTCGAACGAGGGGGTTGCTATAGCCAGCCCCAGTGTTCTGAGCATGGGGATAAGGGTCACTATGTTCGCGAGTATTGTAAGCGAGTCTTGAACGCTTGAAGCCGTTAAAGGATATTTTATTGCACCGCTTAAAAGCGTTATCGCAAAGCCGAAAAGCATGACATCAGTTGTCTGCGCGATGAACCTTCCGATTCTGGCTATTAAGGTTTCATCCGGGAGGAAGCCTGTCGAAAGCCCTGTGGAGAAGGCGAACAATATTAGGGATATGCCTGTGGAGAGTAACAATGTTTTAAGTATTAGGAATTGCGGAGGCATCTCACCCCCGAAAACATGTTTAAGACCTGCTGAGACAAGCCTGTCTAAGTCAAACCCTTTCATCAAAACAGCTAAACCGATTATGCTCCAGAAGGCGGTTGAAACCTCCCTTATGGAGCCATAGTAGCTTAAGATAGTTAACGTAATTATGAGGATGCCTCCGAGCCCGAGGAACCATTTCTTAAACCTGGGATCTGAGAAAAGCATTTTCAAATATCTTCCGAATATTATGTAGGATGCCTCTATGGAGCGGCTCTGCTTAACCACAACCCTTTTCACGCCGGCTAGAGGCAGCTTTGCCCTTATGACGGGCTCTATGTCTTCTTCTCCAAACCCGTCTGTCACAACGTAGACCTCTGAGGGGTTGAAGGAGTTTGCGACACGCATTATCTCATTCATGGCCTTTCGAGATGCTTCAAGACCACCGTCCCTTACGCCGCCGATCACGCTAACCTCCGTCAAATAGCCTTTTTGGAAAAGCTCGTCGGAAAGCCTGATTGACGCGAACATAGCGTTTGAATCAGCCTCCTCCGGGTCGACTAGGGCAAGCTTTTCAGCCGCTCTAAGCACGTTATCCCTTCCGGTTATAGGGGTCTCTAACCCGGTCTTACTGCCCACATCGTCATCCATATCCACGCATATGATTAAAGCTCTTTTAGCATTCTCTCCCAATAGGCCCTTTGTATTAGTAAGGTATTCTATAGTTAAAAAACTTTTGTATGTCCAAAAATTCTAAAAACGACGATAAACTATCCTGGTTAGAGTTTACCACCCTGCGCCTCTATCATAGCCTTAAACTCTTCCCAGTCCAGCGACTCGCCGCGTTTAAGCTTCTCCTGAGCATCAAGAGCAAGCTTGCTTCTAACAGCCTCCTCCATTTTTAAACGTTTAGCATGCTCCTCCTGCATCATAAGCACGCGCCTCATCCTCGCCAAGTAGGATTTAGCATCTATCTCAACCATTTTCATGAAAAGCTCGTCCTTCTTCTTCCTGGCCTCGTCTATCTCTGAATCAAGTTTAGCAAGCTCGTCTTTCTTTATTTTCTTATCCTCCAAGAGCTGTTTAATCTTAGCATGGTAGAGATTAGAAGATTCCACAAGCTTAGCCTTCTCATTATTCTTCTCCATTATCATGGAGGTTATTTCACCTATCTTCTTTTCGAAATCACCAATGTTCTTCCTCATGTTAACGACTGCTTCAACCTCGCGCAGAATCGCCCTAGCCCTCTCGATCTCTTTAACAAGCTCAGCCTCCTCTTTAGGTTCTAAGTGCTCTGTCGCAAGCCTCCATTCAAGCCTTGAGAGCTGTGCCCTAGCCTCCCTCTCACTTATCCTTATCTTCCTGGAGCGGCTTTTTATAACAACTCTTTTACGCTCCATTTCCTCCTTAAGGTTTTTCTCTGAAGCCCTCAGCTGGTCTACATCATCCTTAATCTTCTTAATCTGCTCGTTAAGCTCGTTTCTCTTAGCAACGTATTCATCAATCTGCTTGCTTATCGCTGCAATCTCGTCCCTTAGCTGTCTTCTACGGGCTACGAGACCTGTAAGCTTCTCCTTCTGTTTCTTAAGCTCCTCCTCAATCTGTCTAACATAAGCCCTTGACTCAAGGCCCTCGGTTTCCTGGAAGGCGGGCAAATCGCTGAGTAACCTTAACAATGGTTTAATAAATATTTCCCACGTCCAGAAATCGTTTAAAAAGCCTGTTCCTGTGAGAATTCCTCGCCAGTGCCGAGAATCCTTGTCACTTGGGAATAAACGTCTACAAATCCCTCCATCGTGACGGCTGAAACAGGCATAGGCTTATTTAAGCTGCTTAAGAGAGATAATGCTCTTGAAAGCTCCTGCCCCAGCTTCAGTTTCTCCCCCCTGTATGATTTAGTAATGGCCTCGTAGAGCTTCAAAGGGTTCGAATACCATTCTTCAATCCTTCTAACCACACGTGGTTTAACTAAATCCACCTTGTTAATAACGTTAAGCTGAGGCATTGTGAGGGAAGCGTATACAGACATGCTTAAGTAGAGCGAGGCTAAGAAGCTCAATGGTTCGAGCATTAGAACGTAATCAAACAGGTATATCACCATCCTCGGACCCTTGAGGAATCTCTCAGAGAATGCTCTTCCAACTGGTCTAAAGGCGAAAAGCTCTATCTGGCCGGGAGTGTCGATTAGAGCAAGCTCGTGACCCATTGCTTCAATCTCCTCACTTATCTCATGAACCTTAACAGCTATAAGGTCAGAAGCAACCGTCAGGGCGCTATTGGGCCCGAGTCCAATATCCCTCATCAGTTTCTCTGTGTCAACGTATGTTCTAACATCAAAATCAGCAGGATAGGGTAGGCTTATAACTCCCGGGTCCAGGTTAATCCTTGCAACATCCACTCCCTTATCCTCCATCCATTGAGAAAAGTTTTTTACAAAGGTCGTCTTACCGCTTCCAGCAGTACCTATTAGGAAGACGGCTTTCATACAGCCAGCCTCCTAGTTAGCCTCGCCTTAACGCTAACACCATGGAGTGGGAGTCCCTCTACATTGCTCAAGGCCTCAACATGTCTGCTAACTGATTTCACATATTTCATGGAAAAACCCTGGTAGGAGACAAGCCTTAGGTAGTCTAGTACAGTCACTCCACCCCTTGCTTTCGCATGACCGGAGGTTGGGAGAATATGGTTGCTCCCGGAGGCATAATCCCCTATAGCCGGCGGCGAACATCCACCTAGAAAAACTGTCCCCGCGACCGTCAGCTTACCAGCAATCGCCCTAGGATTCTTAACGTGTAGTGAAACATGTTCTGGTGCTAGCAGGTTGCATTTTCCCACACCTTCCTGTATGGATCCAACCAGATATAGGTTCAGCCTTGCCTTTAAATGGTGTCTTTCAGAAAGAATCTTGAATATTTTCTCAACGGACTTCGCTACGCGGCGTGAATCTGTGATGAGCGCCGTAAAAGAAGCAGGCGAGTGTTCAGCCTGTGCAGCTAAGTCCAGTGCTATTAAACGAGGGTCTGCACTCGAATCTGCAAGCACAACGAGCTCCGAAGGCCCTGCGGGAATATCTATCGAAACACCATAACTGCTTGCAACCATCTTCGCTATCATCACAAACTTGTTTCCCGGGCCGAATATCTTGTCGACTCTCGGAATAGACTTTGTGCCGAAAGCCAGAGCACCCACCCCAGCAACCATGTTGCACCTGTAAACCCTTGTTAAACCCATTAATCTGGCAGCGTAAAGTATCGCCGGATTGACGGACCCGTCTGGCCTCGGAGGAGTTAAAATATGAACCTCCCTAACACCAACTAAGACAGCCGGGTAAGCTGCCATGACTAAGGTTGAAACGTAGGATGCTCTTCCACCTGGAACCAGAACGCCTATCCTCTCAAGAGGAGAGAGACGCAGAGAATACTCAAACCCTTTCTCACGGAAGGCAATTGGCCGAAAAGCCTTCATCTGCAGCTTAACTACTTTCTTAACGTTTTTCATCAAAAAAAGGATTGCTTTCTTAACTTCAACCGCTACCCTCTCTTCAGATTCCTTAAGCTCTTTCCCGCTGACCATAAGCTGGCTCTTGGCAAGTCTGACATTGTCAAAAGGCTTAGGGCGAGAAGTATAGTCTAAAAGAGCCTTATCGCCTCTTCTCCTTACGTCAAGCATTATCCGCTCAACGTATTGTTTTTCCTCGACACTGATGCTAGAAAGCCTAAAACGGTCAGCTAGATCATTCATCCTTGTAAATAGACTCGAAAACGCTGGGCTTTTTAAAAATTACTCATAACCGAGAGTAAGCAACCCGTATTCATAAAAAATCCGCCTGACCTGCTTAATCACTCATTTACATTTATTTGTTAATGTTCTCAAACCTTTTTAGCAATGAAACATTTAAACCAAGGGTATAGATGCTGAGCTACTCCTCCACCGACTTCTCGCCCAGCCACCATTTAACAATTTCCCGCCTACGCTTTTTCCTCTTCTCCTCATCGCTCTCCATCACAGATTTCAGAAACCTCTCCTTAGTAGTCTTCAGCTCCTCTATCTCGTAAACCCTTCCGCAGGCCTTGCAAACATATATCTTAGTAGTAGGCTCGTACCTCAACTCCCCCCCGCATTCCGGACAATAGTAAGCAGGCAATGTTGAACAGACTAGAAAGTTAGACGTATAAACTTTTCGGGAACCGTGAGGATTTACTGGAAGCAGGGCTTGGAAATAAACCCTGGTTAAAATAATGGGGTCGCCGGGATTTGAACCCAGGTCGCCAGCGCCCCAGGCTGGTATCCTAGACCAAGCTGCCCGTTTTAACTCTAGACGACGACCCCTTCTTCAAAACTAACCAAGCGGTTTAAAAACTTTGTTTTCAGACTTATTTTTACCCGCTCTGCCGAGTAGCCTCTCCGAAAAATATTTGGGAAGCACGAGCCCACCATTGCAATGTTAAACGGAAAACGGTGAGGGTGGGGGATGTCCTCACGGATATTTAGAAATCAACCAATACACGGAGGACGACCCTCACCGTTTCCCAAATACGGACCTATGGAGGTTTATATAAAGTTTACTCGGAAAAAACCTGTTTAGCAATCTTTTTCGAACGTGTCTTCTTTAGAACCCTGAAGCCACAATAGGGACATCTCACATCCCCTCTAAACTCTGACATTTCCTCCTCGCTTATAACCCTGTTGCATGCTAAACACTGGAGTTCAGGCATCAACTAACCATTATCCCCAGAGGCCCTTAAAAACATTACTTATTCACCCTACTCTCTCCCTCACCAATTTACATTCGTAAACCAAAATAAGCAGCATAGTAGGATTAGCTTCCAGTATAGGCCTTGGAAGAACCCTTAGGCGGGAAATTAGTCTGGCTGAGAAACGAGGAGTATGGTAAGATATGGATGCTTCTAAGAATGTTCATGGAAAGCGAAGACCCTTTAACCGTAACGGTAATAATATGGGGAGGACCGGGAACAGGGAAAACAACTGTTGTAAGGAAGCTTATGAATGATGCTAAATATGCTTGGAAAAACCTTGAGCAGATTTACCTTGATCCTGAAGCCTCAGGGTGCCGTGGTTTATTCGGCGCCCTTCAACATGCGTGTGGCCTAAGAGGATACTCTGGACTGGAGGCACTCAGCCTTTTAAAGAACAGGTTTCTCATAGTGATTGATAACGCTGAAATTTTTTCGCCTGAAAATAAACATGTTTCTACAGTTTTAAGGATCGGCGAGGCTTTTCCCATGGGGAGATTTTTCATACTGTTGATCTTCAGATCAGACAGCATTCCGGTTGACATTAGCATGGTTCCACCGCCGGCTTACGCAATATACTTTAGGCCATATACTTTCGAGGAAATTCGCACTATACTTATGGAGTTTCTCAGGGTGCATGAAGGCTTTTACGTGGATGAACAGGCTTTAAACACCATAAGCAGAATAGCCGGTTTTAGAGGAGACGCCCGGCTCGCCATAGAAATTCTAAAAGCCGCTTTAGACACCTCCAAGAATAACTGTGTTGATGAAAACCATGTTTTAAAGGTTTCTAAAAAACTAGCCGATAATCCTTTAGAATATGTGAATGCAAATCTCAGCGATGTTCATGAGAGAATGATTCTAAAGATAGTTTCAGAACGTGCTCAAAGCATACGTTTTAAAAATCTTTTTGAAGAATATAGGAGTATCGCTAAGGAGAGTGGAGTTAAGCCTCTAGGATACTCGCAGCTTTGGAAAAGAATAAAAATGCTTGAGAAGAAGATGCTTTTGGATTTTAAAGTCTCAAGCTTTGACGGCGGGAGGACAGGAATAGTTTGGAGGAGGGATCTAAACTGGGCGACGAGATTATAAGCGTGTTGGAGGAGATATCGAGCTCTGTGAGTGGGTCAAGAATATTCTGGAGACTGCTGAGAAACGGCGAGATGAGTCTTTCTGAAATAATAAGGCAGACTAATCTGAACCACAGCGTTGTGAAGAAGAGGGTCAGCAGGATGGTCGAAATGGGGCTGGTAAAGGAAAAGTCCTTCGGTAGAATCAGAATATACGCGATAAACCAGGGGAACCCGAATGTTCGCCTGTTGCTGAACCTAGTTAAGAAAACCTCTTGCGAGCTTCTCCAAGAATAACTGAGCTGTAAAGCTCTTTCAAATGCTGGTCAACCATCCTGTTAAGCATACTCCTTCTGAAATCCTCATTCTTAGAGAGAAGCCGTAGCAGGGGGATTAAATCTCTCCTGAATGTAGATCTGCCCACATGAAGATCCTTCATGAAAAAGGATTCGAGTTCCCTGAAGTTTTTTTCATGCTGAAACCTTTTAAACCTCTCCCTCATCCTGGTTGGAAACGAGAAGCTAGCTCTATTTTTCTGGGGGGCGACCAGGAAAGCGCTGGCCAGCTTATGGTAGAAGCATGGCAAGATCCTCCACAGGGAGTTTTTAGATATTTGTTTAAAAAGAGCATCTGCTTCAGCAACATATCTCAAAGACCGGTATAGAGATTGCCTTGGCAAAACATGAGGAACGTTTTCAAAAACCCATTCGAGAATGTCTTCAGGCTTCTCCTCCGACGAGGATAATGATGTTGAAGCCTTTTCCAAGGTTGGGGCGAACGCAACCATTCTCAGTGTTTCAAAAATGTTCTTCTCCACGTTCCTGTAGGACAGTATTTTCTCCGCCTCTTCAAGATCCACGTCTTCACGAGAGGAGTAAAGGAGCTCCAAGTCTTCTATTGCAGCTCTCATATCTCCTTCAGAGCGTCCCGCAATTAGCATGAGAACCTCCTGTTTACACCTAACTCCTTCATTCCTGCAAATATCCCTGAGTCTTTTAACAATGCTTTGCACCCTTATCCGGTGCATCGGAATCATGTATACCTTATCTCTTATTCTAAACAGGTTTGGAGACCAGGGGTCGTTCGCAGCCATGACTATCGGTACTCTAGAGGATTCTATTAGCTCAAGAATGAAATTTAAGGCTCCAGAGTCCTCTCTTGAAATACCGTCTATCTCGTCGAAAAAAATCATCAGCCTGCTGCTAAACAGGCTTCTGTTGAAGGCAGCAGGCTTAATGACGTTTTCCAAATAGTCCTCCCTCCTAGTATCGCTTGCATTCGTCTCTATCAGCCTGTAGCCGAGCGTGGAGGCTGCAACCTCAACAAGCACGGTTTTACCAACGCCGGGCGGGCCGTGAAGCATAGCAGCCTTGCCTCGCCTATCCCATCTTTGAAGCCAGTCTATGAAATCCTTCTTAGCCGCGTCGTTGCCAACTATCTCGTCTAAGGTCTTAGGCTTATACTTCTCCACCCAGCTTAGCTTTGAACCATTCATTTCAAGTCAGCTACTAAAGCAGCTAATACGGTGCTTATTTGTATCTCAGCATCAGCACCCATCGACACTCTGAAATTGGCCTCCCCTAGGGCATTAACAACCTGAAGCCTCTTCCTCTCGTCCATCTCAACAGACATCAGCTCATTATTCATTTCTCTAAGAATGTCGTTTGCCGATAAACCGTCATCGTAGAGAAGCTTAGCCAGCCTCTTCCTTGCGGAGACAAAATCTCCATTCAGCGCCTCGTTAATCATTTCCCTTATTTCCCTGGGATGTAAAACACCTACAACCTGCAGGATACTCTCTTTGGTAAGCCTCTTGGAGCCGCCTGATGCAGACTGAGCAATGTTTATCGCTTTCCTCATATCTCCTCTTGAAGCCTTAATTATTTCCTCCAACGCCTCCTCAGACCAAGAGACGCCTTCTTTTTCAAGCACTCTTATTAAGCCCTCCCTTATATGCGTGGGGCTCAACGGCGGGAACCGGAAGACCGCACATCTAGATTGAATAGGTTCAATTATTCCCCACTGATAATTCGCCAGAAGGATAAACCTCGTTACTGAAGCGTACCGCTCCATTATTCTCCTGAGTGCCTGTTGAGCATCCTGAGTCATGTTGTCACTCTCATCGAGTATAAGTATTTTAAAAGGAACGCCTGTTGAAGGCCGGCTTCTAGCGAAATCCTTAACTACCTCTCTTATCGTGTTTATACCCCTCTCGTCCGAAGCGTTAAGCTCCAAGAACCTTCCGGAAGCGGAACCCTGATACAGGTCGTTTACAAGAGCTAGTGCTGCAGTTGTTTTCCCAGTACCTGGAGGACCTACGAAAAGCATGTTGGGAACATTACCTATTTTAATGAAGGATTTCAACCTGCTCACAACCTCCTCCCTGTCGATTATTTCATCGAGAGACCTAGGTCTATACTTCTCCACCCATAGAAGATCAGCTACGCTCATCGTTAGCGGAAATAGTGGTTGTTTAAAGTTAAATGTTTCGCTTACAAGGCTAAACAAGGTTTGGCCAGCGTGGGCATAGAGTTATTGGAATGGGTAATAAGCAGCGAGTTAAAGAGGACAAAGCTTGAGTATGAGTTGGAGGAAACTGTAGCAATACCTCAGGTCGATTCGAGAAGCCTGAAACTGCCGGGACTGGGGGAGATCCCTATTGAGAGGGGAAGGGCAATAAGGGTTTCCAGAGGAATAGCAAGCCAACTGGCGGACTCGGGTTTAGTGAGGCTTGGAGAGGAGCCTTTAACGCTGAAAGACGTTGCTGCGATGAGATGGCTTGAAGCCTCCGAGGAGGGGCTCATCAAGCTGCCTGACTATTTCTACATAAAAGCAGCTAAACTGGCGCAGACTCACAAGGATGATAAGAAGACTATGATCCAAAACGATCTTCAAGAGATCATAGATATAAGGGTCAGGAAGATAATAAAACTAGTGTTTTTAAAGGAGCCTCCTACTAGTATTCTTGAAAGGCTTCAGCCCGAGGAGAAGTTCCTCTATAATCTTTTAAGGGAAGCTTTAAACGGGTGGCGACGGGGGTTAATGTATACGGATGAGCAGCGGGGTTAAAGCCAAGATACCTGTCGAAAGCCTCTTCCTAGACTTTATTCGCAACTTTAGGGATGAAAACGGTGAGAGAAAGTATTACGAGCAGATAGCTTCCCTACCCTCCCTAGGGGGGGCCTCCATCGTCATAGATTTCCAAGACATGCTCTCCTACAGTAGGGAGATGGTTGAAGAACTGGTTGAAAACCCCTCTATCCTGCAGGAAATGAACAGGGTGGCCCTTTCTATTCTAAGTAGCCTAGACAAGGATTATGCTTCTAAAATACAGGAGGTCTCGGTTAGGGTAAGAGGCCTCGGGAAAAGGATCTCGATAAGAGACATAAAGTCAAGCCTACTGGGTAGACTGGTTTGCTTCGAAGGAGTTGTAGTGAGAATATCTGAGATAAAGAGCATACTTTCTAAAGGCGTTTTCCGATGTAAGACGTGCAGCAGGGTTTACGAGGAGCCTCAGACAGGAATAATCCTGAAAGCACCTCGCTGCGAAGCGTGTGGAACAAGTAGACTTGCAAACTTCGAGCTGCTTCAAGACCAGTCTAGGTTTATAGATTACCAAGAGATAAGGGTTCAGGAGAAGCCGGAGGACCTCCCAGCCGGAGTCATGCCTCACAGCATAAGCCTAAGGTTGACAGGAGACTTGACAGACAGGGTTAGGCCGGGCGACAGGGTTCAGATAACCGGTATCGTGGTAGCCATGCCTGACAGACACCCTGTGAAGAATCTTCAATACAGTACTTTCACCCTGTCGATTGAAGTCAACTATATTGAAGCCTTAACCCAGGAACTTGGAGAGGTTACGGTTAGCCCAGAGGAGGAGAAGAAGATTAGAGAGATGAGTAGAGACCCTTGGATATACCAGAAGCTGATACGCTCCATAGCCCCTTCGATCTACGGTTTGGAGGAGGTTAAGGAGGCAATTCTTCTTCAAATGGTAGGCGGGGTTAGGAGAACTTATCCTGACGGCGTGACTGTAAGGGGAGATATAAACCTGCTACTCATAGGAGACCCTGGGACTGCTAAAAGTCAGCTTCTCAAATACGTTCAGAGGATAGCTCCTAGAGGACTATACACTTCAGGCAGAGGCGTTACAGCAGCGGGTCTAACGGCTGCCGTTGTAAGGGACAAGACTGGAAGCTTCACGCTTGAAGCAGGAGCCGTTGTGCTCGCCGATAAGGGGATAGCAGCGATAGACGAGTTTGAGAAAATGAAGGCGGAGGATAGGGTTGCAATACATGAAGCGATGGAGCAGCAAACAGTAAGCGTTGCCAAGGGAGGTATAGTAGCGACTCTGAATGCGAGGACAGCAATACTTGCGGCGGCGAACCCGGTTTACGGTAGGTATGATGACAGTCTTAATTTCAGCGAGAATGTTGACCTTCCTTCGACGCTGCTTTCAAGGTTCGACCTCTACTTCATAATAAAAGACAGGCCGGATAAGGAGGGGGATGCTAGGCTTTCAGACCATATTCTGCAGCTTCACATGGAGACCTATGATTACGGTGACCAGACTATACCTCCAAGCATGCTGAGAAAATATTTGGCCTACTGTAAGAAAATAACCCCGAAGCTGTCGGCTGAGGCTACTGAGAGAATTAAAAACTTTTTCTTACAGTTGAGAAGCAGCAGCCAGGAGGCTAATGCGCCGATACCCATAACCCCGAGGCACCTGGAGTCTCTGATAAGGCTTAGCGTTGCAAGGGCCAGGGTGCTGTTGAGGGAGGAAGTCACCGTTGAGGATGCGGAGGCAGCAATAAGGCTGATGAACTATAGTTTAAGCACAGCCGGCCTAGATGTCTCCTCAGGAAAAATAGACATAGACATCCTTATGACCGGTAGGTCTAGAAGCAGGTGGGAGAAGATGCGGATAATTCTCAAGGAGATAGAGAACCTTGAAGCGGAGATCGGGAAAGCGTCCTTAAGCGAGCTTAGAAAAAGGTGTGTAGACAAGAAGATAGAGCCCGATGAATTTTACAAGCTTATAGAGCAGATGAGGGAGCAGGGAGTAATCATGTTTCCTGACGAGGATACCGTTAGGAGAATAAAGCGTTGAGATGGAGCTCGCAGAACTGCCCCTGAGCAACGAGGCGAAGGATGAGCTTCTTAAAGCGGGTTTTAAAACTCTTTACCCACCGCAAGAACAGGCTGTTAAAGCAGGGCTGTTTAAAGGAGAAAACCTTCTGCTCGCAGTACCCACAGCCTCTGGCAAAACGCTGGTGGCACAGCTGGCTGCAATACACAAGCTTGAAAAAGAGGGTGGTAAAACAGTATACCTAGTGCCGCTTAGGGCAATCGCCTGGGAGAAATACGTTGATTTCAACATTCTCAGGAAGATTAGGGGCTTGAAAGAAGGCATTAGGGTAGCCCTAGCCAGTGGAGACTATGATTCGAAGGCAGAGGAGCTCGCAGACTATGATGTGATTATTGCAACCTACGAGAAGTTCGACTCCATAATCAGGCATAGGCCCAGATGGATCGATGAGGTAAACCTAGTAATATTCGACGAGATCCATTATGTTGACTCCGAGGACCGTGGTCCAGGAATAGAAACCCTAGTATCCTTTACGAGAAGGATTCTTCCTAAAGCACAGCTCATAGCTTTAAGCGCAACGGTTTCCAACGCTGAAGAGGTTGCTAAATGGCTCGACGCTAAATGTGTCGTCTCAGACTGGAGACCCGTCAGCCTTAGAGAAGGAGTTTTCTACGATTCGAAAATTATTTTTAACGATGGCAGTATTGTTAATCTGGAGGGGGATTTCGACGAACCCCTGCACGTATTGCTCGCCTATTCTCTGAGAGAAGGGGGGCAAGCCCTCTTCTTTGTCGAGACAAGGAAGAAAACAGTATACTTGGCGAGGAAACTCTCCTCAGTGTCTTACCTTCACCTTTCCGAGAGAGAAAGAGTGAGGCTTAGAGAGCTCGCTGCAGAGATAAGGGAGAACAGCGAGTCGACTATAATCGGGGAGGACCTTGCGAGCGTTGTTGAAAAAGGGGTTGCATTCCACCACGCAGGGTTAACAACATTCCAGCGTAGAACGATTGAGAAGGCATTCAAAGAAAGACTTTTGAAAGTTATTACGGCCACTCCCACGCTTGCCGCAGGCGTCAATCTTCCTGCAAGAGTTGTTTGCGTAACCTCAGTAAACAGGTTTGACCCTGAAACGCATGTAAGCAACATGATAACTGTTATGGAGTATAAGCAGATGGCTGGTAGAGCAGGAAGACCGAAATACGATAAGTACGGTGAAGCAGTTATCTACGCCAGAAACGAGAACGATGTTGACTATCTCATCGCGAGATACGTTGACTCGGTCGCTGAAAAAATAACCTCTAAACTCGGCCTAGGAACATATTTTTCGACAGCAATATTGGCATGCGTAGCCAGCAGGATAGCCACAGACGTTAAAGGAATACTTGAAGTTTTCCGAAACACCCTGTATCATGTTCAGAAGGGGAGAGGAGTTTCAACCCGTGTGAAGCGAGTTCTTAGGATTCTCATGGAAGACGGACTTATAGTTGAGAGGAATGGTTTTCTCGAGGCGACGCCCTTGGGTAGGAGAATATCGGAGCTATATATCTCTCCATCAACCGGAATAATGTTCCTCAACGGTTTGAAGAATAAGCCGCGTGTCTTCACCGACGTTAGCGGGTTAAACCTCATATGCGCATCCCCAGACATGAGTCCGAAGTTCAGCGTAACCGGGTCTACCGAGAGCTTCGTGGTGGAGTTCGTAGGCAGGCATGAGGAAGAGCTTTACGTGGACATAGGAGATGTTGACCCGATGGAAACCTATAAGACGGCGGCGACGCTCTGGATGTGGATAAACGAGTATAGTGAAGACGACATATACCTTAAGCTGGGTGTTGAACCAGGAGATCTTTACGCGTGTAAGGAGACGGCTCAATGGCTAGCCTACTCGGCGAAGGAAATAGCTAGGCTGGTGAAGGATTTCGACGCTGTAAAAAGATTCAGCGAGCTTGAGGCAAGAATAGAGTATGGCGTCAAGCCTGAGCTCGTCGAGCTAGCATCATCCCTTGAGGGAGTTGGAAGAGTTAGGGCGAGAAGGCTTTACAACCATGGTTTCAAAAGGGTTTCGGAAATAGCCTCTGCAAGCGTTGCGGAGCTTTCAAGAATACCCGGCATTGGTCAAAAACTTGCTTTAAACATTAAGAAGGAGGCCGGGGGGATGATACGTAGCGAAGAATGGGAGAGGAGGCTTAAGGAAGAGGGTTTTCAGACAAGCCTCAGCGAGTTCAGCGAGTAACCGGAAAGCCATCCGTCTTTAAAGAATTATGAAAGACGTCAAAAATATTGTGGCGTATTGTCAACGCCTTTTTAGAATTATGTTAAATAAACAGCCATAAACAATCCATAGGGATGGATAACAGCAGGATTCTTGGCTTACCCGTTAAGGATGTTTACGACAGGGAAATAGGAACCCTAGTCGGCTACGAAATAGATCCCAGAGGCATGCCCTCAAAGTTCTTCATAATGACGCCCAATGGCGGCTTCATAAAGGTAGAGGGGGAAGCTGTGGAGGCGGGTAAAGACTATGTCTTGCTGAAAAACTTCTGGAAAATAAAGGCTGAGAGCCTGATAAGAGGCGTTGAGATAACGCGGAGGAGGCTTGAGGCCCTTGAAAACCTGAGGCAGGAGCATCAGATACCTACGAACATATATGATGAACTTAAGGGAACATATCTAAAGGATATGAATGAGCTCAGTAACAAGGTTGTCGAATTGTCTTCAGAGCTCAGTAAGATTCAGGAGGAGCTTAAAAACAGGTTGGACACGCTGATGAGGGTCAGGTCCATAAACAAGGTTCAGCTTTCAACAGGCGAGGTGGATGAGATAAGCTATAAGGCTGCTGAAACAATGCTGGAGACCAGTCTGGACATAACTCTTCTAGAAATAAAGGAGACAGAATCCATAATGGCGAGACTAAAAAACTTGAGGCAGAAGATGTCTCCAGAAGTAGTGACGCAACAGAGAGTAAGTAACTTCATAGAGCTTTTGAGGGCCATCAACAGTAGTAATAAGCAGCGCGACGCTGACAGCCCGCTCGTAGTAAGGCTTCAAAACGTTATGCAAAACCAGCAGTAAGCTTAAGAGGCTGAAAAAGAATCCATCACTATTCGCCCTTTTAGTTATACTCCTTCTGGACCGATGTAAACGGTGTCCTCAGCCTCAGCGCCAGTACTGGCTATCGTCACCGGGACGCCTGTTTCATCCTGGATCTTTCTCAGAAAGCGCAAGCACTCCTCCGATAATTCCTCCCTCCTCCTAGCGTGGGAGCACTCTGGAAACAAGACATCCAGTTTTGTAACAGCTATTTGAGTAGCACTGTTCACAATGGCTGCACGCCTAGCCATCTGAAAATTGAATGGGGCAGCTCTTCTTAGCCTACCGGTTACAGTTCCTCTTTCAACAAAGCCCCTTCTCTCAGCATCATCCGGTGAAAGCTCCCCCTCGAGAGGGCCGTTACCAACCCTAGTCACGAAGCTCTTCAAAACGAGAAGCACCTCGTCAACCTTTTTCGGACCCACGCCGCATTC
>JAFNIQ010000038.1 GCA_017601395.1 Candidatus Brockarchaeota archaeon | reverse complement strand
AGTTTTAAGCTCAGGGGTTTCAAGCTGGACAGCATGAATGTAACGGCAGTATCCCCTGAAGAAGAAGAACGGCCCGTCAAGCAGAATAATATCAGGATTATGCTTCCAGTATGCTTCAAGGATAATGCTTCCCCCCGTACTCTAGTAGAAATCTTCTCGACCCTCTAGTCTTCGGGATCCCTGTTTTTCCCAACCTCCTCTATAGCCTTGATGATGTGCTCACTGCTAATGTTCTTCAGAATCATCCAGTCACGCCCCGCAAGGCATATGACAATTTATTGTGCAGGAATACTTAAAGAGTATGTGGCGCGTGTTATTCTTAACGAGGACAGGCGGGCAAGCGACAGGATGGTGGTTAATGGGCTTAACGTGAGTGTTAGAGTTGTTGAACAGCGTGAAAAACCAGGATGTGGTGGGAAACTGTTAGAGAGGATTAGGGGCTCATGGGGCATTAATGTTTAGGAAAAAAGTTTCTTCACCTTCAAGCGTGCACTAATATTTATAAGGGTCAAACGCATGTAGAAAGTGTATGTCGATGGAGCTTGTGCTTACTGCTGTGTTCAAAAAGGAGGCTGAGGGAGGCTATTCTGTTTTCTGCCCGGAATTGGGGGTAGCCAGCCAGGGTGAAACTGTTGAGGAGGCTGAAGCCAATCTGAAGGAAGCCTGTGAGCTGTACTTGGAAAGCGCCAGGGAACTCGGCATACTCGACAAAATATTGGAGGAAATAACAGCCGGAAGCGGAGAAGCAGCACCTGTTTTAACCGGTTCCGTTAAAGTGAAAATATGAGGCTTCCAGTCGTTTCTGGAAAGGACATGGTTAAACTACTCTCTAAACAAGGCTTTCAAATCATCCGGCAAAAGGGCGACCATGTCTCACTGTTTAAGAGGGTTGATAATGAGCCTCTACTCGTCATCGTGCCCTTAAAGAAGGAAATCAAGAAAGGAACCCTGTTAAACATATTGAGACAGGCAAGAATCAGCAGAGAAGAATTCCTAAAGCTAATAGAAGAATTATAGATGTCTAATCCTGAGTTAACTGAATTCTTGGTCAGGGCCGGTATTGACTCTGTTTCGATTAATCCGGATGCGGCAGTGTTCACCCGTAAGCTCGTCGCCTCGATAGAGCAACGAATAATGCTTGAGAAAGCCCTTGGAAAGGTTAAGATTGACCCAGATGAAGAGTAATGAGTAGCCTAACGATAAACTCTTTTTCTAATATCTATTTTGGCAACAACTATTATTTCTTCCTTCTCATATACTTTGAATAATGCTCTATAGTTTCCCACGCGTAATCTAAAAGTATTTTCCTCGCCAGCAACTTTAACTATATCTAGTTCAGTCTCCGGGAAGCCTTCAAGCTCTCTAAGTTTTTCGACTACCCTCTGCTTATTCTCGGACGTTAATCCATCTAAAAACTTGCCTTGCCTTTCTATGAAGGTAAACCCTAAACTTCATCGAGGGTTTTCAACTCGTTATAACGCTTATTTGCTACGATCTCGTCAACCTCTTTAAGCAACATATACTCCTCAGTAGTTAAGAAAACGTCTTCAAGAAAATCCTTTAACTCATCAAGCTTTCTACCGATCTCCTCAACCTTCTCTAAAACCGTCTCGCTCAACTGGCTTCCCTTAAACATAGGGTGCATATGCGTCTTAATAAAACTTACCCTCTCTAGCGCGCGCTAAGTCTTCAGTCTTCCCAATCTTGATGCGAGCATCCGGGCCTTTTTCTAAAAGGCTGGACAACATAGAACCCTTCCCCACGCTTGAGACAATGAATGTCAGAAGCCTCTCCTCCGATCCTGAGAATAGAGGGGTGAGAAACTCCTTCAAGAAACTCTTCTCAAGCTTCTCCTTTGTCATTACAGCGCTGTAGGAGTATCCCAGCGGAAGGCTCCATCCCTTGCATTTCGGGCAAGGCCGCCTTGTCGGTTCAAGCGCTGCGATCTCATACTGATCTTTAGTGTAAAAATGGCCAGCAAGAAGGGAGCTCATTTTCACGGAAGCTTTGTCTGCGTCCATTGCGATTGCGAAAGGTGTGGGCTGAATGAAGCCTAGGGCTTCTTATCGACCTGTTTCACAATCTCTTTAAAGGATTAGAACTTAACCAAGGCAAGAAACAATCTAAGATCTAGAAGAAGTTGAAACAAAAAAGGACTAATTATCTTTAAAAGACGGCTTAATCCTCGTCAGGGTCAGGTAGATCCCAGTCAGGATCCACTTTAACTTTACCAAGCGCCTTCTCAGGCATGATTCTCTGCTCTATTGAAGCGACGAGCTTACGCGTAAACATTGCAGCGTCAGGATTAATTGAAACGGAGTCGATGCCTGCTTTAACTAGAAACTCTTGACTCAGGTAGACCCAGATGCTTATTTGAACATTTCCCCGGGAGTATTCCTTAAGAAATACATCTTATCAAGAAGTGAGAATTAATAATAAGGGAATTCGATAATCTTGGCATAAATGCTTATTAAGACCTATACGCTTTTTTAAAGTGTGGAGGAGCTCGTAATTAGAATAGACATTCCGAAGGAGTTGACTGAGGATTTTAAAAGGGTTTTAGAGGAGCTGGTGGAGGAATCTAGAACAAGGCTTCTACTCTCAATAATAGGGAAGTCGAAGCTTACTGAGAAAGAAGCCATGAGGCTTGGCGAAAGGATAAAGCGTGGAATAGCTGAGAAACACGGAGTGTATTGATTGTTAGTGGTTGATGCGAACGTTTTAATGGCTTCGCTAATAGGTAAGGGGACAGTGTTTCTACTATTAAAACAGTTAAACAGCGTTGGAGTAAAACTTGTTTCACCCTCCTTTCTCGAAGAGGAGATAGAGGAGCATTTCGACGAGATAATGGAGAAAACAAAACTGGATAAGCCCGTTTTGAAATATTTGGTTTCAGAACTACTTAAACTCGTAGAGATCGAACCCAAATCGAAATACGAGGCCTACATGGAGCAGGCGAGAAAAATCTGCTCAGATAGGGATGACATACCCTACTTAGCATTATCCTTGTCTCTAGGTAAAGCACCTATCTGGTCTTTTGATGAAAAACTTAAAAGCGACTGCAGTAAGGTTGGCATAAAGGTTTTATCAACCATAGAGGAAGTTATGAAAGAGCTATTATTGAAAAGGAAGTAAAAACAGCTAATTTATTAAAGAGAACCACTTATTCTTCATGAGGGTCGGACAGATTCTAATCAGGATCCACTTTCACTTGGCCGAGAGCCTTCTCAAGCATTATCCTCTGCTCAATCAAGGCGACGAGCTTACGGGTGAACACTGCAGCATCAGGATTAATTGAAACAGAGTCGATGCCGGCGCGAACTAGGAACACTGGACTTAGGGTTACGATAAGACCTTAAACTAATTGAACATTAAGCCTAATTCTCCTTAAGCAATATAAAATCTTAGCAAGTTATTCCCCATGGTAAAGCTTAAAAACGCGGAGCGGCTATTGAATCTACATGAAAAAAATTATTCAAGTAAGGATTTACAGGGGGGAGAAATTTTATGTTGCCGAGTGTGTTGACCTGCCGGTTGTCAGCCAAGGGAAGACTTTGGATGAGGCTGTGGAGAACATAAGGGAAGCGATAAGCCTTCATCTTGAAGGGGAGGACTTGAGCGAATGGGATATACTTCCAGGCTTTTCCATACTGGTCAGCATGGAAGTCCCCTCCTATGCCGAAGCTTAAAGTATTGAGTGGAAAAGACGTAGTCAAAATATTATCGAGATTCGGATTCATAACGGTGTCTCAAAGAGGAAGCCACGTAAACTAAGAAGAATCCTATCAGACGGATCGAAACAGTCTCTAACCATTCCTCTCCATGAAGAATTGGATAAGGGTACTTTGAAAGCCATCTACAGGCAAACCTTAAGATTCATCCCTGAAGAAGAATTAAAACCCTATTTTTACGATTAGATCTAAAACTTTGGAAAACTTACTGCTCGTCTGGATCAGGTAGGTCCCAGTCAGGATCCACTTTGACTTTTAGCGCGCGATGAACTAACAGCTGAGAATAAGCAGAGGATAGTTGAGAAGCTTAGAAGACTTGAGGACTTGCCGGAGACTGAACTAGAATAGTTAAAGTTGCTGGCGAGGAAAATACTTTCAGATTACGTGTAGGAAACTATAGAGTATTATTAAGTCTATGAAAGAAAAAATAATAGTTGTTGCCAAAATAGATATTAGAAAAATAGCTTATCATTAAGCGTGCTCTGGCTGACTGCTTTTAATAAGTTTCTTCTAAAAATGTTTCTAGGAAGGCCCCCTCTATTTAGAACCTCTAGCCCTGAGTGCATGGTAAGAGTGCTGGGTGAATTACTGTTCGAGCAACCATTTCCATAGGGGTATGAATCTGATTCTTTTATCATCATGTTTTTCAGTGCCTTCATAATCCCACGTGATTACAGCCAGGTTGTTACAGTCTAATTCTCTGGATGCTTTAACTAGGGCACTTACCTCTCTTTCCCTAGTTTCGAAGTCTTCAACGTTGTAACACACTTGGATTAGTTGCTCAACTTTCCCTCTGCTCTTTACAACGAAATCCACCTCTTTGTTGTTTAAACTTAAGTAAAACAGGTTGCTGTTGGGAGTTAAGCCTTTTTTCAAGAGCTCTGAGAAAACCAGGTTCTCCATAAGCCTGCCAGTATCCTCAACACCATTAATGATCAGCAAACCGTTATCAACCAGATATATCTTAGGAATAGTCTGTTCAACCGCTCTGTATGATGCAGAGTATTTCCTTAAGGGGTATAAAACCAGCGAGTCTGAAAAATACTCCATGTAATTGTAAATAGTGTTCTTACTAACCTTTAATCCCAAGGATTTAAGGTAATTGTAAAACTTGTGGGTTGAGAAATACGTGGAGGAAACTAAGCCCTTAGCCAGCAGCCTCAAGACCCTTATATTCTTAACTTTAAACCTCTCTATAATGTCCCTGTAAACCGTGACGTCGAAAACCTCCTTCATAATCTTCTCCCTTTCTTTCTCGAAGAGCACCGCTTCAGGATAGCTGCCTCTCAGATATTTCTGAAGGAGGTTTAGGAGCATAGCTTTCTGAGAAGACGAGAGATACTTCTCCATTTTGAAGCCTATGGCTCTAAGAAACTCCCTGAAGTTAAACGGATAAACATAGTATGGAAGGGTTCTCCCCCTCAGGCTAGTGGCAAGCTCCCTTGAAAGAAGCTTAGATGAAGACCCGCTGACGAAAACCTGAATGTTCTCAGTATCCATGACGCTGCGCACAAACCTTTCCCAGCCCGGAACATTCTGAACCTCGTCTAGAAACAGGTAAACCTTCTGCTTCTTGCTCTCCGGATGAATCTCGTAAAAAACATCGAGCATGCGTCTCAAATCCTCTAGAGCGCAGCCGATTAACAGGTCGCTTTCAGTATTAACATATAATATCCTGCTCCTATCCACGTTACTCTCCAGCAGC
The DNA here is from genome assembly GCA_017601395.1 of Candidatus Brockarchaeota archaeon. Classification (GTDB taxonomy): domain Archaea; phylum Thermoproteota; class EX4484-205; order EX4484-205; family JAAOZP01; genus JAAOZP01. Next base: position 12,039 of record JAFNIQ010000038.1, on the reverse strand, counting down.
TTCCCTATGATTTGAAACATGAAGAAAGTTTTACCGGCTCTCCTAGGCCCGATTATCGATATTGTTCTTCTCACTGGAAGATCGGGCTCGACCCTAAGGTCTCTTTCAACAAGCCTAGGCAGCTCAAACTCCTGAAAATCCTTTATGATTCTTATCCAAGTCTCCCTTGTTATCATTGTACTCTATATAGGGAAATTATTTTTAAAAGTTTCCCTCTTTAAAGAACCAATGTTTTTAGATCCCTTTAAGTCATCTTAGGCCACGGTCACGAGACGGACCACGTAAAAATAGATTGTTAGCCTCGCTCCCCATGTCTGAACCAGTAGGGCCGTCTAGCAAAGCACTATCTACCTGCATCCGCAGCCTAACGTAACTCCCTCAACCCTTTAACTTCCAATTGTCTTCCACAAGTTCGCAGCCAGCTTCGGCCAGAACCCTGTTCACCATTCTTTAAACAATCTTCTTCAACAGAAACAGTTAGCCAGTAGACAGTGTTCAGTCCTCCTCTCACTATGCTCTCGGGTTAATGATCCGGTTTAAAACCAGTCTTTCAAAGTCGCTAATAGAAACGGCCTGCCTATGACAGTTTTTTGAAACCTTGCATGCTCTCATCCTGCTAAGCATGAATCAGACGCTTTTAAGCACCAATGTTGCACGCAAAGCTGGACGAGCGAAGACAATTGAATTGGCTCAGACTATTGAGGGGGAGAGGCAGGATAACGCGCATTAAAAAGATTTAAGCATCGGATTCCCAACAAAGTTTAGAAGGCTATGAAAGAAGAGTACCTCAGAAACCCGTTCGAGATCCCTTTAGAAGAGTATAGGGCTCAGTAGCGAGGAATACTATATGTTGGTAAAGCGTCTCTACAGCAATTATGGTGATTGGATACGAAGCAAATTCAGGGAAACAAAGGCCAAATCCATCGTTGTTTGCGATGGAAAAGTTGTCCATGTGTCTGACGATGAATACGGTCCGCCGGATGAAGTGGTGAACGAGATAGAGAATAGAGTCGGTAAGCCATGCTACATCCTAACCGGAGCGCCGCTCATAGAAGAGTCGAGCAGGTGGTCAGACTTAGGAAATGAAGACTATTATCCCACGCTTACTATACACATCGGGAAAGCTAACTGGGATGGTGAAAAAGTGTTCAGGGAAGGCGTGAAAATAGACTGCGAGCGTGCGTGCATAATTCTTTCCAACGAACTTAAAATATTTTAACGAAAACCTAGATTAATGTGCCTTATCACGATTGCTTCGAGAATCTATAGCGTGCGCTTAGCATGGTTAAAGAGGTTGCCCCTAGGCTTTCTTCTAAAGAATAATGTTGCTAAAGCCACCGCTATTATTGCTGTAACCCCTATGGCTAGCCATATAGTTTCTGAAATTATTCCGGGAACTTCCCTGCTTACTGTCAGACTTCCAGTTAAACCGTTTACATCAATGCCCAATATCCCCTCTTTTTCTGGCGTGTAGGAGAAGCTTACGATACTGGATTGGCCAGGGTTCAACGTTACCGTCTTAGTGTCTACAACCCGGCCGTCAACCTTCAGTGTAAGTTTGCAGGAGCCCGTTTCCCCGCCTGTGTTCTTAACGATGATAGAGATCAATGCTGCTTGGCCAACTTTAATCGCATCAGGGCTTATGTTTAAACCGCTAAGCTCGAATTCTGATGGGGATGATGTCTTAGGCTTGTTGAAAACCACGAAACCCCAACAGTTTAAGGAAGGAAGCATTATGCTCACGTATTGTCCCTCGTAGCTAAATTTTAACTCTTCCGTAAGCGCTGGAGAGAAAAAAGTAATGTTGTCTATTTTTCTAACTATACCCGCATCTATTAAGATCCGCGTCCCGCTTATTTTTTGAAACTCGTCTGTTTCAAGAGAATACTGATAGTTAATAAAGTGTATTGTAAAAGTGTCGCCTTTCTTAAGAATATTCACTTCTACGGAGGACGGTAAGTTGGGAGCAATCACTAAAGGTTTCTCCACCAGCTTGTTCAGCAGGCTCCAGAATTTGTTTAAGGTGCTGCTGTACCTTTCTTCCTCCGAGTAATCTTCAATTAGGTTTCTATACCATTCGCAACCTAATAGATCCTCAGTCAAGATCACTCGGTCTGAATGTTCTAGGATAATCCTGTTTAAACGAGATTGTTCCTCTTGAGCCAGACTTTCATGGTCTTGATCATAGAGGGGGATGCCGCCTGTGAAGATGACTTTTCCACCTCTTTTTACGAAATTATCGATTGCTTCAATCTGCATGGCTGAAATATCGCTGACACGAGGAAGTATTACGACCTCGTAGTCCTTCAACCTGTCGAGATAATACGTGTCGTTCATTAAATCAGGATGTCCGAAAATAATAATGTCATAGGGTGAATGAAGCCGCTGGAGCATGTCGGCTAATCCTATCAACTCGTGCCTCTGTTCGTCTGGAAAAACACTGAATGCTGGGAAAGTATTCCATAGGAAGCTTGGGATAGAGTAGACTAGGGCTATTTTTGAATATGGTTTAAACCCTGTCAACAGCATCCTGTTAACCCATAGAAAGTCTAGAAGTTCCTGAACCTTTTTCGGGATGCTCATGTTCGGCAGAACAACAATTCCTGCAATGGGTGGGACGCCGGGCCAACCAGCTAAATCAAGCTCTTTAATAGCCCCGTTGGCATACGCCTCAGCTATACCTAGGATCGTCAGATTCACCTTCCTATAATCAAGCTCCTTGTATCCCAAATTACTGTAGAATGCTCCTTGATTCCACACGGGCTTGCTGTTTTGAGCCATCGCGTGACCAAACCGGTATAAAAGAGTAAGCCTATTTCTTGGGGGGAAAGTTGGAAAACTCTCTATCTGAATAAGGTCGAGATGAGGGGAGAGAAGTATCGAGTCTAAGGCGATGTCTCGCAGAAAATTATCATCGTATAGAGAGCCTAGCCACTGGTTACCGTAGACCGGAATATTCTTCCCGTATCTGTTTCTACCATAATCCTTGATTCCTTTGGCAAAATTACTGATGAAACGAATCAGTTCCAAGTGTAAAAACTTCGCGTATTCTCTTAAAACCCTGTCTTGCGGGAAGCTCGGAGGGGTTCCAGTACAAGTGACATTCAGACCTAAACTTGTAGCCAGAGTTGAAAACCGGCTGTAAAGATACCATTCCGGATGCTGAGCGTCTATTGAGCGGGCCCTCTCGCTGGAGAGTGTTGCCCCCTCTAGATGCAACTCGTCAAAAATTAGATTTTTCCTGTTTAAGATCCCTCTTCCAAGCCAAAGCAACGCGTTCCTGAGAAAAACCTCGTGCGAGTCAAAAATACTATCCTGAGTCCTGTCACCTTGAACTATCACCCTGCCTTTTCCATATTCCAATCCGACAATAACCGGGAAAGGCCCTTCTTCTTCATTCGAATCCTTAAGAAGATTGTTGTTAGAGTCGACCCAAGAATCCTCATCTGTTTGAGCCAGGACCACCGCATTAGGATTGTTAACCACCAGGGCTACTCCCCAGTTCCAAATTAAAGAGTCTATTTCTCTAGTAACCTCGTGTTCATGGTTCACATTGTTAACCTCAAAACTCCCATAGTCCCATAAATGTCTAGAGGATACTAGGTTTCCACATTTAACGGTTACGCCAAACTCTTTTGAAAGCCAGTTTGCAACATGGCAGCCATCAGGCTCAATCTGCAAAAGCAGGCCGCCCCCGTTTTCAACGTAAGACTTTATTGCTTCCACCTCCACGTTTTGAAAACCCGTTTTCGGTGCAGCGATAACAAGTATGTCGGCATTAATCATATTTGCATCTATTCTACCTCTAACGTAGTTCCTTATGTCGAATTTTTCAACATCACTCACACCCATGCTGGCTAATTCCTCACGTGTGAAATGGCTTGCCAGGTAATTCCTAAACATGTAAACGCTCCACTCCGAGAAATCTCCTCCGAACGCGAAAGGCGGGACAGCAATGTTATCGACATCTATAGCGTCTAAACCCTTGTCTAATATTTTTTCTGCGGAACTTATGAAATGTTCCTCCCATTGGGGGCAGCTTAGTGAAACAGTCATATGCAAATGGTCGGGATGGAAAACAAGGTTGCCGTTTAAATCGGTTCCGCCGGCAACCTGCTGGAAGGGTTTAGTATTCCCATAGGGATCAGTGTATTTTGGCTCAGGAATTGGCGGTATTGGTGTGAGAATCATGTAAGACCCAGTTAACACTCTCGCTTTTCTCGCATAGGTGACTGTAAGACCGTCAACATTAGGCTCATACCAGTAACGCCACTCCATGAACCCTGTCGCCCTATCTAGGAATTCTACGTGCAGCTGTTTAACGATTCTATTCCAGAAAAGTTGTTTGTTCCACTCAATCCAATTAAACGGATGCACCGCAACTATTGCGAGTTCATCTATGTTTATTTCTGAATTATTAACTTCTAACACGCCTGTTTGAGGGAAAACAAGCTGGAGAAGCATAAGGAGGCTGAGAAGTGGCTTTCTAAGCTTCATTTTCGCTTTCCTCTTTAGAATTGACTGCTTCCCTGACGCCAATCCCTTGGAATCATGGGCTCTAATAGAAATTTAAGCCTTAGCAAGCTAGCACGTGCTACATATGGGCTTGCGTTTCGCAGTTAAAGAGTTATGTTTTTAATTTACTGGGAGATTAAGCTGCTTAGAAGGGGCTTGAACCGCTCGGAGAAAATGCTTGTTTCTTAAGCTGAGTGAAGGTTGCCCCAGCCGTGGGCTATTTGCTCGAGAAGGAGGAAAAATGCTTGTTTCTTAAGCTGAGCGGAGGAGGATGAAATAAGGGCTATAAGAATAGGGAAAAGAGAATTTCGAAAGAAGCGGCGCGTCGAATGGAGCAAGGTTAGGAAAAAGATTTAACTTGCCTTTTAAAGTCGTATTAACGCGTCAAGCGCTTAAAGGCTTTGAAAAACTTCCTCCAAAGATTAAACAACGCGTTTCAGAGGCTTTAGATGTTCTGGTTCGAACACCAGTGCCATTCAAAAGCTTCGACGTTAACAAACTCAAGGACTATAGAAACACCTATGTGATAAGAGTTAGTCGTTGGAAAATAGTTTACGAATACGATTAAAAAAACAAAAGTAACAATTGTCCACGACGTATTGTCAAGAGCATACTGACTTCTAACACTAGGCCCCATCAATCCAAGTTCCTCGTTAGAGCAGGCATCGACTCTGTTTCAATCAATCCTGATGCTTCAGTACTTACAAGGAAGCTCGTTGCTTCAATGAAACAGAGGATTATTCTTGAGAAGGCTCTCGGCAACGTTAAGGTTGACCCGGACTGGGGCCTGCCCGACCTTGGCGAGGAGTAAAGAGTCTTTTAGAATCTATTTTCTGTTTCTTCCTAGTTTGCTTAGACTCTTTTTATTCACTGGTATGCTGCTTCACATGGCAGTATGGCATACACGTTTATAGTTTTATCAGATGCTAGTTCGAACAATATTCTGTATTTGCCTACCCTTATCCGATAATGGTTTCTGCTTCCCCGCAGTTTTATGATGTCGAGCCTTTTCGAAATCCTTCATCTCGAAGAATATGCAGCGTTTTAACAATTCTCTCATGCGTTTTTCCCTTAATCTTCTCAAGCTGTTTAAGGGTTCTTTTTTAAGATATACACGATATTGTTGCAATTAGTTTATCTCTCCTACTCGATCTCTTCCAAAGGTATGTATTCTACGTCTCCCTTCTCCTTAGCCTCTAAATACTCTTAGCGCACGCGCTTCATCGCTTTAGCCTCATCTTCCAGTGGCTAAACCTTTCCTTCAAGGCCTAGCTCCTGAAGAAGCTCGTCAAACGGCCTAGTCTTCCTTCTTCAACTCCCTTAAGAGACTCCTTTAAATCGTTAACAAGCTCCTCATCCTGCATAACCTCCAGAGTCTCCAGTAGCTCCTCCATCAGACTGTCGCCTTCCTCAACAATTCCTTTTCTTCCAACGTTAAAAGGGTCATGAGTTCCATTATTCATTCAAACTAGCTGGGATTTTTAACTTTTTCCTTTTAGTTTTCCGCCAGTTTCAAGATTCAATGTAACCGTTGATAAAGTATGGTTCAAAAACATTGCAAATACTTAGGAAAATCTATGCTTCCTCTAAAGAAATAGGGGAAGTAACGTTTGGAAGAGGCTATTCTTGCACAACTTTCCATTGTAATGTAAGAAAGAATAATAAACCCTTTGGGCTTTATGTCATTTCTACTGAAGGAAAAAGGAACAAATAATTATCTCTGCCTCATTAAGCTACGAAAAATTGCGCGGCCTCGTGGTTGACAACGGCTGCCTGTTCAGAGGAGGGGCGGAGAAGCAGGTTAGGAGCAAGATTGTTGAGAAAGACTGGGTTGAAAGCTTCATCCTCCTACCAGAGAAGCTTTTCTACAACACTGGCGCACCCGGGGCAATCATAATCTTCAACAAGAACAAGCCCCCGGAGAGAAGAGGTAAAACACTCTTCATCAACGCCTCAAACGAGTACATACCACATCCTTCTATCAGGAGACTAAACTGCTTTCAGATAAGAACATAGGAAGAATTGTGGAGGCCTATAGGAAATTCTTTCCTATAGGAAAGCGCTGGCCAGCGCTGAAGATAGTGAACGTTGGGTAAGCATGCTGCAGAAGCAAGATATTTTGATAAGCGATGTCAAAGGGATGAAAAGCGATATTAAAGAGACGAAGGATGATATTAAAGAAATGAAAAAGGGACAGGAAATTCTGATAAGCGAGGTTAGAAACCTGAGGTAGGACCTTAAGGCCTACATGGATGAGAGGTTCCGTAGGCTTGAGACTGAAATAGCTAGGATAAAAGAGAAGATCAGAATAACTTAGGCTGGAATAGGCTTTTCAAGCGATGAGAATTCTCATCCGCCCTGCTTCAAACGTGGCAGTGTTGCAGCATTATAGCACGCGCAAAGAAGAATTCATCAAGCTTTTGAATTGGCAACAGGCTCTAACCAAATGGATGCTAAACTTCTTTAAAATCTATGAAAAATCTTTAACCCAGTTAAACGTATGAGGTCTCAAATTCCTTATTAGGACTGATACAGATTCTTTTATTGAGCTTCTCAGGTTTCCGACACGTTGCTTTTGGGAAATAATGCTTGTTTAAGCCGTTTAATTATATCTCCCTCCTCATTCATTATTTTACGGGTTCTCTCAGCTGATTTCTCCAATCTCTTCTATAATCATGCTTTTCGACCTTCTGGACCTATAGCCACGGCAACCTTCAGAGACGTTTAGATTCGATTTATGTAGGTATCAGGGGTGATGCATGTTCTTCAACCTGAATCTTAAAGAAAAGAGAAAACCTTTACTCCATCATAGATCCTCTAGTGAAATTCACTATAAAAACAAAACGGTGGTTGGCGTAAGGGGGTCGTCTTTCAGAACGGCACAGCCAGTTTCAAGCCTTTCCGCGCGTGTGTTACTGTATTAGTCATCGTAGTGCTTGCTGTGCTGCTCATTAGAAGGGGAGCGAAGCCTCTGCCGTCTCCTTCATCCCACCAGTATGAAACGTATACTATTATTCTGTAGACCTCTATTGCGCTCGTCAAAAGTCAGGAAAGAGGAGAATACTACGCGTGAACATAACTATTAACCTGGATATTATCAGTTTCCTCGCTTAAATGATCCTTGCGATTTCTTCAAACCCTTTTCTCGGAGGTCTTTTCAACTCTGCTTCCATCTGCTTGCTTGAAAGACTGCTGACGGCTTTATTAGAATGCTTCCCAATTATGATTAGGGTAATCAGAATATCCTCCTCCGGTATTTCCAAAGCCTTCTTAGCCTTATCTTGGTCGTATCCTGCAATGGGATGGGCCACTAATCCAAGCTCCGTCGCTCTCAGAATCATCATGGCTACTGCCATACCTGTATCGAAAAGGTAATATTCACGACCCTTAACAATGCAGTCGTAATCCTTCCTGGAGTAAACAGCAACTATTAAAGAAGCTGTTTTAGCCCAACTGTTTCCACTCGACAGCGCACCATATAATTCCATAAGCTTTTCACGGCTCTTCACAAATACAAACCTCCAAGGCTGGTTATTATAACAGGAGGGAGATAGAGAAGCATTATAAGCCAGATCCTTGATCAGCCCATCAGTTACCTCTATCGGCTCGATAGCACGATAGGCTCTTCTGCTTTCTATTGCTTCATGAACATCCATAAGCAACCCGGTTCCTCAGGGCTTTTAAGTTTTCCCTAAACTCTAGCACGCGCCGGCTCGTTTATCTGTCAGATTCCTAGAAATCTCGCCAAGCTTCTAAACTTCTCTCAAACAATCCGGGGGATCTTTCTTTGAAGATTAAACTTGTAGTTTTAGTATAGTGTCATTTTTTAACAATCTTGGATAAACGGTGTATGGAGAAAACTTTATATATTGACGCGGCTATGACAAATTGGCTTATAATGCCAAAAAGCATAATCGTTGTCGCCGTAATAGGTGTAGTTGCTGTAGTCGCAGCGGCCTCCTTCATTCTCTTGCACACTCCGGTACAAAAAAGAGCACAATTAATTGTAAACAATTTCTCACTTTGGGATCAGAGTGCTGGTAAAAACCTTCTCTGGGCATCGGTTTCAATGAAAGACTCAGCGGGGAATTTGGTGGCAGGGTTGTCTTTAAAGGATTTCAATCTCTCTGAAACTCTTCTCGACTCTAAGGAAAATGTTATTCAAGAGCTATCAATTACTTTTATCGATTATGCTTTTGGTGAAGCGAACTCGTATTATCAATTCTATGGAGATGGTTTTTGGGAAAGGTCTGTGACAAGTGAAAAATTGGATATCGTCTTTCTAGTTGACATGACTGGTTCGATGGAAGATGAAATGTCTGGAATACATTCTGAGCTTCATGAATTTGTTAATAGACTTCTTTCTGAGCATGTTGATTTTCGTATATCAATTGTAAAATATGAAGGAAGTACTGTAGAGAATTCTCCTGCTGAATCATATACTGATTGGGCATTCACAATGCCTTTTCGTGGTGTTATGGAAGCTGAAGAGATTCATCAATGGTTAGATCATGTGCAGCTTTCTGGAGGAGAATGGTGGGATCCTGCTGCAAGCTATGATCAATTAATGTTGGTGGTAAGCGAATTTGATTTTAGAAAAGATGCACGAAAAGTTATTGTGATTATTACTGATTCTCCAGCAAAAAGTGTATATGGAACCTTCTGGTATGCTCCAGATTGTTCTGCTGCAACTTTATCGGCTGTCGAACTATTTCTTCAAGATAAAGGTATTGAAGTGCTTTATAGTCAGCCTGAAAAGCTACGCCATTTAAAAGGATACTTTGATGCTAATATAAATCCGAAAGCAATGGCTGGCTTCGAAACTTTCGGAACAAGAATTTCCTGGCCTTTCCGACAAGAAGATATTAATATAAAAGGCGGTCAAATTGTGGATAGTCAATACTTCTTTGCATGGAGAAGTCAGCTTAAAATACCAGGAGATCCACGTAATTATACTGTAAGAGTAACGATTAAAGCTAAAGATCCTAGTCGTTCTGGTGAGTGGATAGAATGCAGTTTTTCTTATGTTCCTTATCAGCAAACAGCAAGACTTATGGCTAATGTTTACGATGAGGAAGGAAATCCTGCCGATGATGTTTGGGTATACTTCTATAGAGAAATGGGCGATCGCAAGATATGTACTCATTCGCAAGTGAAACCGAAAAATGGCTTAATCGATATTGATAGAATGCCTATTGGCAATTACTATCTAATTACTCATGCACATGGTAACCCAGTATATAGCTATGAAACTCTTCGATATGAAGAAAGACGTCGAATTGATATTCCAGCTGAAGGATTTAACTTCACATTAAGGGTTAAAACTGGAGAAAGAGAGATGGAACTTGCAAAAGCAAGAGGTTTACTAAAAGACTTGGATGAATGTGCTCTGCCTGGTAACCCATTTAAAGATTTTGTAGCTAAAGCTGAGAAATGGTTAGATGAACTAGAAGCAGATGGAATCACATGGCAAGAAATGGTAGCTATTAAGCGTTTTTATGTTGCTCTTTCAGGTTATGCAAACTTTAATGAGTATGCTCAACATGAAGCTGAAAGTGCAGTTGAAGATTTCGTAGAAATAATAAAAGATATTCGTGAAATTATTAAGCACTTGAAAGCTTTAAAAGATGCTAGGAAAGAATCCATTGAAGAGAAGTTTGCAGGAGCAGTATTAGAATTAGTTTATGATGTTCTAACATCTGGGAGGTACACAGCAGCTAAAGAAGCTGTTGAAAAAGGCATTGACCGTTTAGAGAAATATATTGAGGAAAAATCTTTACCTGAGCTTATTAATGAAGTTTTGGAACATATTCCAGATGGGCCATACAAGCCTCAAATGACTAATATGCTCAATACTTTTATTATGGCTGTATTGTTTGAGGATTGGGATCAAGTTATTGAAATGGCTAAGAGGGTTCCTTTAAATTTTGCTATTGATGCAGCTCGCAATATTATCTCAGAGGAAATTGCTGAAAGCATAGTGGATAATTTGAAATTAGAAAAACCATTAGCAAAAGCGTTAAAAGATCTAGTAAAAGAAATTATTTTAGACCTTATAAGAAATAGCTTTGAAAATTTCGATAAAGCTTTAAAAAGGTTCAGTATAAATGTTGGAAACTACGTGCTTGAGAAAGGTCGCGAAGAAGTTATAGCTGCAATCACAGAAATATTTGATAAGCTTGAAGAACAATTACCTCCTGGAAGCTTCCGAGATCTTGTTATTGGAGTGGTACGAGATCTCGCTATACAAGCTATTCCAAAAGTAAAGATTGATCCGTTGGGAAACTTTACTCTAGACTATTCCATAGATAGTGATGCTGTAGTATATTCACTTGTGAAGCATACTATGTATCACGTAGTTTTGAAGCAGTATTATACCGATAAAGTAGAAGCAAATCTATATGCAGCATTAGAGAGCGCTAAGAGCTATGCGCCTCAAGGAGAAAACTATGATGATTGGGAGAAGGGAATGTTTTGGGATTTCTATGAGTATAGAGGAATCGTAGATTCTGTACAAGACATGGCATGGAATGCATTGAAGATACAAGAAGGCATTAAGAATTGGGCTGAATGCCTTGAAGGTTTAGTAGATGTTGTTGAGCATCTTGCCGATGCTCTTGATGTTATGGCAACTTTTTATCCGCCTTTCGAGGATGAAGCAAAAGCAGTTCACGGTATAATCGCTGCACTAGATGGAATACAAGTAATACCAAAAGCGATAGAGCTTGGTCTTGAAGTAGATTGCATAAATACACTTGGAGATAAAGCAGAATTATTATCTCATGCTGCATTTGGAGAAACATAGAAAAGCTACATAAATGCTACAAAAAAGTTCGTTGCATACTGGTAAGTTTCTTTCTGAAGCATTTACTTCTTATCTAAATTTTTACTTATTTTAAAGAATTAAACTCCTAATAATTTATTTAATATTTTGTTTCTAATGTATTAAAATAAAATTTTTTATTAAGCTTGAAATCGAAAATTATAAAATTTTTCAATTCCGGCTCCTATACTCATTGAATATGATGGATTAAAACCAATTATTTGACTTGCAATAAAAGCTCCAATTATGCTTCCAAAAATTGTTAATAATAAAATTAAGGATGTTATTGAACTTACTTTTTTTAAGCCTTTAGTTATATTGGGTACTTTCCCAATTTCATATTCTGCAAAAATAATAAAAAACAAAGATTGAGATTTATTTAATAATCTAAAAAAGGTAAAAATATTTTGAGGAAAAATAGTAAAACCAATTTTTGGAAAACATACTGGGGCGCCTCACCCCATCGCGGGTAATACGGCTCTCTGGTGAAGCCCCGGGCTCCGAAATCCTCTAGGAAACGGTTTAACTCGTTCATGAACCTCTGCGCTTCAGGAGTTTTCAACAAGCCTATTTTCTCAAGATGTTTCTCCGAAGGATCCTCAAGAATAATCCTCTTAAGCTCGGGCGAGCAGCTTGCAATGGAGGCAAGGATGCTGATCCTCTCGTTCATCTCACTCGTCTTATGCTTCAAGCCGGATATT
>JAFNIQ010000037.1 GCA_017601395.1 Candidatus Brockarchaeota archaeon | reverse complement strand
CTCTCTAAACGCCTCTAGCAAAAGGCCTGGCGACTTCATGATCAGAGTTATGGGGGAGCCTGCTCCAACCCCTCCAGAGCTCAGGCTCGTCTCAATAGAGGTTGGTGAAGAGGAAACAATTCTGGCTTTCAACTATCCGGGTGAAACAGTGGGCTTCGGAGCCAGGCTTTTTAAGAGCGATGGAAGCTTAACCGAGGAGAACGTCACCAGGGTCGGCGAGAAACTCATCGTAAGGGTTAGGGGCCAGGGGACGTTAAACGTCTTCATAGTCACCCCTAGCTACGAGACTCTTGGGGCAAGCGTCAGGCTTGAAACAGGCTTGAGAAGCCTATACGAGGCTCTTTTAGCGAATTACACTGTTCTCAAGCGTAGCAACGACGATATGGCTGTGCAAATAGGTTTATTGAGTAAGGAGAACGAGGACCTTAGGCTCCGGCTCAACCAGAGCCAGGCTTTAATAAGGCTGCAGGACGCAAGGATCAGCGAGCTTCTAGTTAACGTTTCCACGCTCAGAGTAGAGCTGGACAACGCGAAGGCTGAGGCCTCAAGCCTAAGGAGCTTGAACACACTTCTCACAGCAGGGCTTGTAGTAGCAATCGCTATCGCTTCATCCCTTGCTTCAGTCGAGGTGAGGAGAAGGTGGAGAAGAAGCTAGCCGGAATCTTTCTAATCCTCCTCGTCCTAACCTTCGAGTTCAACAGCATCCTGCTATTCGAAACGGTTTCCGCGCAGCCCGAGGAGTTCGCCAGGAAGCTTGAGGAACACCTTGGAAGAGCAATACCCGAGGACCTTCTTGCTGAGGAGTGCGAATACGTTGTCCCAGAGGGCTTCAACCTAACGCTTGCTGAAAGACTATGGAGGGACTTCAGTTTCCACATCAGTGCTGGATGCACCACAGAAGAGCTTAGGGGTGAGGTTAAGAGAGCCTATGGTAATGCTTCCCTCGTTAACGCGACTCTTTCAAACGGAATAACTGTGGTGCTGAACATTAGCGGCATAAGCGTTGAGAGAAACCTAGGGGATGGGAGCGTCAGCATAAGGGTACCCGTTGCCTCAAGCTTTAACCTAAACTATTCTCGGTACAACTTCACTAAGAAACCTGGTTTCTACGAGGCTTGGAACAAGACCCTCATCAGGGAATACAGGGTTTGGAGGCGTGAGCCGGGATGGTACAACTATACTTTCAAGGACCTTGAATCCAACAAGAGCTTCACAGTGGTTTCGAAAATCTGGGGTGAAGCATCCAGGGTTGAGGAATCCTGGCTTGAAGGCCTTAGGAAACTAGGCGGGGGAGCCTGGAACGAGCCGGTGAAATACCTACCCTCTTTCGAGTACACGAAGTGGGGATGGTTGCGCACAAGCGGTCCCATAATAGCTGTCCCAGGACACTACGAGGACGTTAGAGTCATCTATCCAGAGCATGAGAGGAGCTTCAAAGTATTGTTCCCAGCCTACGACCCAATAATCATAGAGGGCTGGATTATCCATGTTAACATTTCTTCAACAAGCCTGAACGTCGGTGAAACCCTAGGAGTGTCCTTTTCAGCGGAGTACTGCTCGCCCTTCGGCGGAACACCTGAGCCGTTAAACGCCACCCTGACCCTTTATGCTCCAGACTCCCTGGAGCCTTTGAACGGTGTTGAGAGGAAGCTTGACGATACGCATACTGAAGGATTCTTCAGGCTTAAAGCGGTTAAGCCGGGAACCTACAATATTACTCTAAGGCTTGAAGGTAACGCTGTCTTCGAAAACACCGGTGGCAAGGAGGAGACATACACTGTTCAAATCGCCTCCCCGCCAGCCCCCTTGCTGAGCATCGAGATCGCTGAAAGGGACACCTCTGTTTTGAAACACGCCAGGCTTGTTTTAAGGTTGTGTAACAATGGTGGCGGCCCCGCTAGAAACGTTGTCCTAGAGATAACTGGTGGAGACATGGAGAGTGTTACCAGAAGCCTCGGGAGCATTGAACCAGGAGAATCCAGGGATGTTGAGCTTACTCTGAGACTCCTTCAGCCTGCTTCCCTAGCTAGGATAAGAGTCGCGTACAGCGATGAAGAAGGCAACACTTATCTGGTTGGGTTTGAGACGACTGTTTCCACGGAGACTTTCTGGGTGCCTGAGCACTTCGAAGAATACACCGTTATTGTTCCTGAGCACGAGGAGACTCTCAGGGTCTTCGTACCAGGGTGTGAGGCAGCCACCCACGTCAGGTTCTACGCCCTGTGGGATGAGAGGATCCTCGGCGAAGCAGTATTCACGGCGGAGAGGCTCGGTGAAACACCATATTACGAGACAAGCCTACGCATGGGCCTAATACCCGTCCCAATCCCAGGCCTAGGCGTTGAGCTCAGCATCAACGCAGGCAGAAAGGCTTTAACCGAGGCAGGCGTGAAAATCATGGTTACCAGCATAGAGCCATACTACAAGTATCTCGGCGTCCTCGGGGAGGAAGAGCTCCTCAGGCTGGTGGACACGGATAAGCAGTCTCTCAGAAGCGGAAACGTTTCGTCAGACTTTAAAGTTGAACCCATGAAGCCATACTGGGTTAAGGGTAGCAGCGTTGTTTTGAACGCGACGCAGCTAGCCCTCTACCAGGCGATGATGGACGATGTGAAGAAGGCAAACCCCGATATAGACTACGAGTACAGGGAGACCATCGCAGACGTTAGGACAAGGGTTGGAAGTGCTGAGCAGGGATACGTCACCCTGCTCTACCACCCTTTGAAGACCAGTGGAGAAGGTCCTCTAAGGGGGATAAGGGTTAGAAACTTCGCCGGAGTAGGCTTCGAATACAGGGTTAACGTTGAATCAAAAATAGTGACGGTCTTCGGGAAGGTGAAAGGCGAGAATGGTTGGAAGCATCTCTACCTTTCAGGGAAGGAGGATGCTGTCCTGCTTTCACCGTCACCCAGCGACGGGTTTGAGAGAGAAGTCACGGTAAACCTGACATATAATGGTAGGCTTGTCGCGCAAGCCAGGTTCACCCTTAAGCCTGAGAGCTCGCCGTACTGGAAGGGGTTCTGGGATGGTTTGGCTTCCCAAGCGTGGAAGATAGTGATAAGCGTCGGGCTGATGGTCATCGTCGGATTCATCGTGCCAGCGGGACATGTGGTTACTGCTTCAAGGATCATCCTAGGCGTAGGCGTAGCCATGAACCTCCTCGAGGTCGGGATGGATGTTTACAACGCGTACAAGGCTAGGGACGAGATGAACGCTCTTGCTAATGAAACTTTAGAGAGGGCTGGGGAATACTTGGATAAGGGTGATTCTGAGCACGCTGGGGAGTGCGTTGAGCTCGCGCGAAGGCTCAGGATTGAGGCTAACGCAACCATCGAAAACCTCGGGATAAATGCTCTCTCAGAACTCCTCATCGACGTTACTTGGGATGAGATATGCGTAGCGTTAAGGTGGAAAGAGCCGCTAGTATTGCCTGGGGAGAACAAGGATTACAAGATAGGCTACGCGACGGGGAGAGTTGCGGGAGCAATAGTGCTCTGCATGCTTTACGCATCGTTCTACGCGATGATCGCCAAGATAAAGGCTGAGAGGATAGCTGGTGAACCGTTAAGCGTAAGCCAAATCCTAAGGATGATGGGGAGGGGGATCTACAACTGGATAACCCCAGCAATATGGGATGCTGTCGTCCTGATGAGGGGAAAGATAGGGAGCTCAGTTGGAAAGGTTGTCGACCTGCTTTTGGGAAACAAGTATAGCAGCAGGTTCGGCGAAGCCGTTGGAAGCCTACTCCAGGACGCGAGGGGAGAGCTGCCTAAGATTAAGGATACGGTGGACGCCTCTTCAGAGATCTCGAGAAACGTCCTGGAAAACGTTCCGAGCAAGGAGAGCTCCGGTAAGATACTCGACGCCATAGGCAGCGTAATTGAACAATACTCCCTAGAGGAGCTGGAGGAAAAGGGCGGAACCATAGCGAGAAGCATAGTATCAATGTGGATCAAGGATGGAGATGAAGCCATAGATTCTCTGAACAGCTGGCTAAGCGAGAACACAAAGGACATTGAGAAGATGGAGCCCCTCGAGAGGCTGAAGGTCGTCGAGAAAATGAGGACCCTCGATGACATTCTGCTCAGGATAGGGGGAGACGCTGCGAAAGGAGTTGGAGTTAGGATAGGGGATATAGTTGATACCTATCTTGAGATCCTTAAATCAGGAGAGAATTTTGCGAATAGATTTCTTGAGATCGTCTTAAAGTACCCGTTTCTTCTCAACGAGCTCAAAGGTATAGATTACGGACGGTTCGAACATACCACGGGAATCTTCAATGCATTGGACTACGTTATAGAGAGAAATATGGGCAGCATAGAGGACATAAGGCTCGAAAAGAGGTACCCAACGGTTAAGGGACTTCGGAGAGTAGATATTACATTCGTAAAGAAAGTTGAAGAAGAAGAGGTGCCTTACATCATCATAGAAGTGAAAACAGGAGTAGAAACTTATGTGGCAGAAGAGACACTAGATCAAGTTGATAGGGACGCCTCGTTAATACAAAAACGTAAGTGTACCGCATATTACTACTTTGACCAAGCACCTAGTGAAAGAGGGGCGAAGCAGTACCTTGGCAAGATAAGGCAGGTTTATACATCTCGGAAGTGGAGCGAAATCGTGAATGGTAAGATGTTCGTCATCATTGAAGGCGGGGAACCCGTCGTACCTACTGACCTATCCCTTGATGCTTATATACTTAATCCTCCTGAAGGATGAGTGAGGATGGTGAAGATAGTTAGGAGAGGAAAGTACGCTAGGATGGTTTTCAGGGACTTTAAGCCTGGGGAGATCTTTGACGTCGTTAAGAGGGTTAATGGGAGGGGAGGGAAAAACAGAATCATCGATATAGGCGATGTATTCACCCTCCCGGATACTATAGCTGGATGGGTAGAGTACGGGAGCGGCATGCGTGGGACGGACTACCTTCCTTTCATAGGGGAAACAGTCATCGAGAGAATAGGTGGGAGGAAAGTCGGGCATTACTCGCACCTAGAGCCACTGCCCGACGGCAGGGTCGCCGGCGCCGTCCAAATGTGGGAGGGTCCTGCCCCATGGATATTCTTCAAGGGAGACACCATCATAGAGAGCATTGAGGGTAAGAGGATAATCGACACGAGCGAGAACGGTTTCTCCGTCCTCCCAGATGGCACACTCGCCGGTAACGTTGAAATCAAGGAAGGAATGTGGGAAGCATTCAAGGGAGAGTCCTTCATAAAGAGGATTGGGGGGAAGGAGGTTGAGCACGCATGCATCCTTCAAGTCTGGTGCGACGGAACCCTAGTAGGAGTAGCCTCCTTAAAGGATGAGAGGGATGTTCCATTCAAGGGAGACGTTTTATTGGATGAAATTCAGGGCGAGAAAGTGGTATATGTAGACCTGCCCCTTTTCCTGCCGGATGGAATCCTGGCTGGAGTGGTTACGCTGAAGGGAGGTAAGCGTGCGCTCTTCAAGAACAATGTCTTAATCGAGAGCATTGGAGGAAGGAAGATAGTGAAGCCCGAGCATTACTGCAAATTCCTCTCCGATGGTACAATGGTTGGGATAGTCGATGTTGAGGGATGCGAGAGACCTCTCTTGTTCATCGGAGACACCCTCATAGATAACATTGGGAGAAAGAGGTTTAGGACTGCAGCGATCGAAGCGGTTCTCCCGGGCGACGTGTTGGCTGGCGACATCTTCCTAGAGGATGGCCGGCAAGTTCCATTCGTCGGCGACAAGGTTATCGATGAAGTCCAAGGCATGAAGGTCTTGGAGGGAAGGTTTCTCTTCATGCTGCCGAACGGAACTCCAGTATCTTTCGTAAAGCTGGAGGATGGGAGGAGGTTGTTGCTCAAGGGAGATACCTTGGTTGAAAGGATCGGGGAGAAGAAGGTAGTTAGGGTTGTGGAGGGATGCAATGGATTCCTGCCTGACGGAACCTTGGTCGGTGCAGCCTTGCTTGAGGATAATAAGGTGGTATTCTTCAGGGGGGATGAGTTGCTGGACAACATCCGTGGGGAGAAGATCACGGGCGTGGGATATAACCTTCGTCCCCTGCCGGATGGTACTGTGGAGGGAAAGCTGGAATATGGAGGGAAGTGGGACTCCTTCTTCTGGTATGGAGATGAGGTCCACCTGTCCTTCTCATCATAGTCCCATATCTTAAAGTATGCTAGTTCGCCTTCGATTTTCCTTTTCTCTCAGGATCGATAGATATATAGCTTCGATAATGCTCTCCTCAGGTTCCACATGTCTTATTGTTAAACCGGAGTTCTCTGCAAGGCGCAAGACTTTAGTCAAATCATCAGGATCCATGTTTTTCAATACTACGCTGTCTTCGTGCAGCTCCATGCTTAAGCCAGCTTTAACCCCCATCTCGAACAAAAGCTGATTATTATTGGTGATAATCTTGTATTCGATAGGGGGTTGAACAGGCAAAAGGCTTTTCATATCCGATGCTAGAAGAAGCCTACCGTAGTGAAGGAATACTAGAAAATCACACACTCTTGCTAGCTCCGGGAGAACGTGCGAAGAAAGAATGAAGCTTATTCCCTTATCCTTCTTCAATGCCTTGATTAAGTTTAACACTTCTATTCTCCCTGCAGGATCTAGGTTCGCAGTGGGCTCGTCGAGAATTATAAGTTTAGGCTCGTTGAGCAGAACCTGAGCCAAGCCTAAACGCTGGACCATCCCAGCAGAATACTCTCCTACGCGTCTGTTTAGTTCGCTCGCGATGTTCAGCCATGAAGCAACTTCGTAAACCCTATCTCTAGAGTTCAGCACACCGTATAAGTCTGCTGCATACAGCAAGTATTCTAAGCCAGTGAACCATTTTGGGAAACTGGGTTTTTCATGCAACACGCTAACCAATCCTCTTACCAAGTGGCCATTTCGCCAAGGGTCAAAGCCCAGTACGGTGATTTTTCCTGCATCCGGCTTGACGAGGCCTAGGATAATGTTTATCAGGGTAGTTTTCCCTGAGCCATTTGGCCCAATTAATGCAGTTACTCCCTCAGGCATGTCGAAAGAAACATCGTCCAGTGCCTTTATCTTACCGTAGCTCTTCGTAAGATTTCTTACATGCATGATCTCGTTCATTTAAGTTCCCTCTTAACAAAGGGTCTGAGAAGTTGAAGTAAAATCAGAATGATTCCAAGAAAAAACAATATTGCACTATAGCTCATTAGATCGAGTTCCAATCCATTTTGAATTATTTGAAACCTAGCCTCTTGATCTTTATCTGTTGAATCGAATATAAGGACATAGAGTCCCTGATCGATTCTTCCGAGCGTCTCGTCCAGACTACCTGTGAAATTGAAGCAGGCGAAGTATAATGTCCGGTTATTGGATATTAGATTTTGTATTTGTGCTTGATTCATGATGATGAGACCGACCTTCGAGTTCTCCTTTAAATCCACCAAGACTTTCGTCTCCTTGTTATATAAGTAGGCAAGATAAACTCCGTATCTATAATCCGTAAAGCCCATCACACCGCTATAATAAGCGGAACTTGCGTAAAACATTAAGTGCCCCAGCATAACTGCTAAGGATAATGAGATCATGATCGTGCCCAGTCTTAATAAAAGACTCACGAGACTTGAAGCCTCCTAGTTACATAATAGTAGCCGAGGAGGAAAACCACGAGTGAGATGAATATGGAGGGGAATAGGGGCTCAAGCGAATAGGGACTGAATGATAAGCGGATGCCTTCCGTCGAAAAGTTAATTGTCTTATTCTCGAAATCCTGTAACCCGTTAGGGAAAAGGGGGACGATTTTGAAATTTTGCGATATATGCATGAAAGAGTATAATAATGAGATTGAAATGACGAGCGATATGCCAGACCACTTAATCATGAAGGTTATCAAAGTTGTTATAGAGGAAACGAAGAAGGATAGGAAAAGAGTTTCCATGAAGATGAGCAATATACCTGAAAATATTGAACCTAAATCCAAAAGCTGGAAAATGTTAAAGCAATTTATCGCTAGGGCAAGGAGAGCCGAAGAAAACATAGTAATCACTAGAGTTAAGTAGAGTGCTAGAAATTTCGATAAGTATATAAAGCTCCGCTTAATCGGAAAGGAGAACTCCGTCTTAAAAAACCCTATATCCTTAAAGTATGAAATTATTAAGTAAGATAAAATGGAAGAAAAGAAGGTAATTATTGGATATAGAAGACTGATCCTTCCGCAAATGCTGGAGAGATATGTACCATAAATAATTCCCTTTGCAGCATGTTCCAAAGGATCTGTATCATAAAGATTTTGAAGGAAAGTAATTCCGTAATGAATAGAATGACCAACCATTTGAAACATAAATATTGATAGCATGATTTCGAAATAAGGAAATTGCAAAAGATCCCTCATCTGCCTAAATAATAGAATTTTAAATTTCGCCATGCTTAAAACGGACATTTCTCGTCTTATTCCTCCTCCTTAATAACGCTATCGTTACTAAAACGAATCCAAAAATAGGAAAGATTATCATAAATAACTTAACCCTTTGAAGCAGAGAAAGTTTGCCCTCAATCACAAGATCTTTCTCCAGGAGCTTGACATCATCTTTAAGGATACTGTATCTCAAGGTGTATTCGCCCTCCGATTGAAGCAGGAGCCTCCACCTAGCCTCCCTGGTTTCCTCGGGCTGCATGCTTCCAATCAAAACCTCCTCGGAGGACAATATCTTAATGTTTCCATTCAAGCAGGATAGTAAAACTCTTAATCCTTCTATGACTGTTGTACTATTATTGAGGATGGTCAAGCTTAATTCAAACTCACTCCCAACCTCTATTTGTGAGGGCACTTTAATGCCTGAAACCGAAATGTTCGGAGTAGCTGAGGAGTCGTGATCATGGGTTACATTACTAACTGGTTCAACGCCGATACTGTCCAGTACCATTATACCTACATACGTGTCGATGTAAATGTTAAAAAACTTCAGGAGCAACGGTTCACATCCCATCAAGTTTATGAGAATTCCCGTCTCCTTATCGTAGAAGGCATTGAAAACTGGAGCTAGGAAAATCAAGGGGTTACGCCGCGTAAATCCAGTTTGGTTTTTAGTAACTAATAGGATAACGTCATTGTTAGAGAACTTCTTCCAACCAGTGATTATATCTTCACCCCCCCAAGGAACGAACTCCCCGACAATCCACGTATTCTCAAGCCTCTGATGCCCAAGAAAGGCTTTATCGCCTACCTTGGTTCCGATGGGAATCCAGTAGGGGAAGTAAAGCAGATCGCTATCAGTCGTATTCAATATGAGTCTGGTACCCATATCTACCAAGAGGTGGAATGACTTAGAAATCTCACCGTATGAATTATTTATTAACCGAAATCTCAGGCTAAAATTCACCTTCAGCAGGAGGTTCTTCCCCTCGATCTTCTCGACCTTCCAGAAAAAAGTTCCATTCACATAACCGTAATGATAATAGTAATCATCGTAACAAGATCCTTCAGTCTTTGGGAAATAGGGGTCTGTCAGGTCGCTTATGAATTCGATGATCATAGTACTTATGTTATACTTAGCGTAGAACCCAGCTTTCAGCCAAGGTGGATAAGCATAAACAGGATACGGTGATATTAATAACGGGAAAACTAAAAAAAGAAAAGGAAGGAAACTTATACTTTTCTTTTTTTTATTCAAGCGTGGAGAAACCCCCATGTATAGCTGCCTCCTGATGCAGGATGTCGGTACTCTCCACCGTAGTAAGGGCTCCATGCTGTAACATAAGCATATGCATAATAATAGTCTATATATCCCACACCTTGCTTATAAACGTTGCAAGTAATCCGCGCCCACCTTCTTTCACTATTAATGATATCACAAGTCTCACTCGGCGGTTCCACCGTATAGTATGGAGGGTTAAGCGGCACGGGTTCTCCGAAACCAGCACCGCTGCCCCCCACTAGCTTATGGGCGCTGAGATCGATATAGCTCCATATGTATGCACTAGCCCACCAATCCGAATAAGCTGGGACGCGATCCCTGGTATATGATTCAACCCAAGAGGAGTAAGCAGAGATTACGGTGCATGTCTCTATGCCTATGGTGCAAGCAGGCACATGAATGTTATTAAGCCAAGCGTCTTAATAAAGCTAATGCTTTTCATATTCTCACCTCCATTTTGGTTTTAATGGCTAAAGTACTTAAGCACACATATTCGTCAATCATAAACTCTAATCCTGAGACTCTTCGTCAGAAGAGCTTTTATCAGCATTATAAGCCGATTAAGGCGTTTTTCACGGTTTCGAAGGGTTTAAAAAGAGTGTTTCAGGAGCCTCCTCAGACTTGAAAGCCATAGTGGGCCCGGCGAGCACAGGGCTGGGTGAGAAAATATGTTCCTTAGCGGGCTTGGAGAAGATCCGTTTCTCCTTCAAACAGTTTCCAGACGGGGAGTTGTACGTCAGGCTGCTTGAAGATGTTACCGGGGTTGAGGCTTTAATAATACAGTCCCTGTCTCCGCCTCAAGACAGGAACCTAATGCTCCTCCTCCAGCTTATATCTGCTTTCAAGACTAACGGCGGCGGGGAAGCGTCGGTGTTGATTCCCTACATGGCTTACGCCCGCCAGGACAAGATATTCCTCTCCGGGGAGCCTGTTTCAGCCCATCTTGTCGCTAGGCTTATTGAGGCCGCTGGAGCAGATAGGGTTGCGCTCGTCGAGGTTCACAGCGATGCTGCTGCTAAAGGCTTTAGAAACAGTGTTCTAATAGAGGTCACCGGGTCTTTCGCAGAGTATTATTTGCGGAACGGGTTTGAAAAAGCCTACGTGGTTGCACCAGATAAGAATGCTACTTCAAGAGCCAAGAGGCTTGCAGACATGATTCAGGGCGGGGTTGGATGGGTTGAGAAAACAAGGAACAAGGAGACTGGCTGCGTCTCATCTACTGAGGGCCAGCTCAACCCTTCAGGTAGGAAGACTATCATCATAGACGACATTATAAGCACTGGAGGGACGATCATCGAGGCCATAAAACTGCTTAAGAGCAAAGGCGCTTCCCAAATATCCGTGGCGTGCATCCATGGTCTTTTCGTAGGCGATGCTTACCAGAGAATTATGAATGCTGGGGCTTCAAGCGTGCTTTCCTCAGACACGGTTGAAACCCAGTATTCTAACATCTCCGTGGCGAGCGACGTGGTTAGAACACTCAGGGAGAAGGGCTGGCTCTGAATGCTAAACAAGGCTGGGCGTGGCTGTTCGCAGTCTTGTCAGGCGAGCACGAGAGGCTTCCCGCTGCCGAGATCGAAGCAGTATTCGAGGCTGAGAATGTTCCCCGGATTATCAGAGAGGGTTTAACACAGGTCTACAGGTTCATCGCCCCGTTGGAGCCTGCTTCAAAAGCCTTCAAAAGACTTGCTTTATCACACTTTCTCTGTGAAGAGATAGGTGTTTTCAAGCAAGGTGTTTCCTGCGACGAAATGGTTACCGCAGTGCTGAGAGCAGGCTTAAACGGGAGCGTTGCGTTCAGGGTCAGAAGGATAAGGGGCAGCATTTCCCCGGAGGACGCTTTTGCCCTTGAAACAGAGTTGAACAGGAGAGCTTCTAAAACCCCTAGCATTACCGTCGATCTGGAGAACCCTGAAACCATTTTAGACGTCGTGGCTTCTGACGGCCTCCTAATCTTGGGGAGAAGGATTTGCAACAGCGCCAGGAAGAACGTGATGTCTAGGAGCGGCGGCAGGAAACCGTTCTTCCATCCTTCAAGCCTTAAGGTTGAGCTTGCAAGAGCGATGCTGAACCTCGCCAGGGTTAGGGAGGGCAGTGTGGTGGTGGATCCTTTTTCCGGAACCGGAACGGTTCTGGTGGAGGCGCATGAGTTGCAAGCCTACCCAATAGGGCTGGATGTTGATCCTTTGATGGCCTATTCTTCCCGTAGAAACTATAGGTGGTTTCAGACACTCGTCTTCCAAGTCTTGGGGGATGTGAGACACATGCCTTTCAGACGTGCCGACGCTGTGGTTACGGACCCGCCTTACGGGAGGAGGGCTTCGACACATGGTTTCGAGTCTATAAGTCTTTATGAGGGCTTCATAAGGGAAGCCTCAAGGGTTCTCAGGGCTAAAGGATGGATTGCCTTCCTGGCTCCTAGCAGGCTGCCTGTTGAAAGAATTCTGGAGCTGAACGGTTTTAAGCTTAGGGAGAAGTTTCTCATAGAAGTTCACTCTAATCTGACAAGGAAGTTGCTACTAGCCTTCATGGAATGATCTCTATGTCCACCAGCTCGAGGACAACCTCTTCTTCCAGTCCAAGAAAGTAGGATAATGGTGTTAATGGAAGTACATTCACCAGTTTATCGTTAACTGCAATCTTAGTAATTATTCGATGTTCTAAGGAACCCACGTATTCTCATGCTTGTTAAGATTCCGGTGTTTCTTTCGCCCCCAAATCGAAAAAAAGGATTGTTACAACGAAAGCAACAATAATGGGAATCAGAATGATGTATTAACCCTTATTCTCACCCACTCCTCCACGCTCTGGGAGTACTTGGAGAATCTAGTTATAAACCTTACGAGGTTAAACGTTATATTTCGCGGGACTAGTGGTTAAAACGTGTTGAAGAAGAGCCAACCGTTCGGAAGACTGCTATTTCTGGGGACTTCTGCAGCCGTCCCTACGGTCAGCAGGAGCCACCCATGCGTGGCGCTCTGGTGGAAGGGAGAGGTGCTTCTCTTCGATTGCGGGGAGGGTGCTCAGAGACAGTTGATGAGTGCCAGCCTCAGCTTTGAAAAGATAACTAACATATTCATAACGCATATGCATGGGGACCATGTTCTGGGGCTTCCGGGGCTGCTTATGACGATGACTCTTCAAAATAGGAGGAGGCCTCTCAATATATATGGGCCGAAAGGTCTTAGGCCGTTCGTCGAATCCTGCCTGCCGATGATATTCTACCAACCTGTTTTCCAGATCAGCATTAAGGAGGTTGGTAATGGTCTAGTCGCCTCCGGGAGGAAGTATAAGGTTTATTCGCATGAGGTTAGGCATTCTGTTGAATCCTATGCTTACTGTTTCAAGGAGGATGATAGGCCTGGCAGGTTTAATGTTGAGAAGGCGGAGGAGCTAGGCGTCAAGCCCGGGCCCTTGAGGAGCATGCTTGTCGAGGGTAAGCCGGTAACTCTTGAGGACGGTAGGATTATCATGCCTGAGGAGGTTGTCGAGCCTTCTCGCCCCGGGGTTAAGATCGTTTACACGGGTGACATGGGGAATACTCCAGGCTTCGAGGAGTTCTGCATGAACGCTGACATTCTTATTCACGAGGCTACTTTCGACGAAAGCATGAGCAGTGAAGCGGGTAGTCTCCAACACTCGACCTGTGTTGAAGCGGCTAAGCTGGCTGCTGCCGCACGCGTTAAGAAGCTCATACTTACTCACGTAAGCTCCAGGTATGGTGATGCTTCAATCCTGCTTGAGCAGGCTAGGAGGTTTTTCAAAGATGTTCAGATCGCTGAAGACTTCTTATCTATCGATATTTTTTGAAAGAATCTCTTTCAGTTTGCTCTCAACTGCTTCTTCAAGTTCCTTCAGGCTTACGTCGTTCACTATGTAGACGTCGCTTAACGCAAGCACCTCCCCGATTCCGACGGAGAGCTCGACCCTGTCCCTCTCCTCAAGCTCCCTCAGCGTCTCAGGATCGTCTGACCTACCCCTGTTAGAAAGCCTGCTATACCTAAGGCTCGCTGGAGCCAGTACTGCAATACGGGTTATGAAATATCCTTTAGACTTGAAGTATTCTGCTTCCCTCAACGACCTTAACCCGTCCACTACAATGATCTTGCTATCCGATTTCTCAATCTTTTTTTCCACAAGTCTGGCGACAGCATCGTCACCCAGCTCCTTCCTAAGCTTAACCATAAACCTGCTCATTGACACTATGTCTCTTCCTACCCCCCGGGTTTCAGCCTCCTCCCTGACAGCGTCCCCCATTGAGACCACCGTAAACCCATGTTCGCCAATAAGCTTCGCGACAGTCGTCTTCCCTGAGCCCGGCATTCCTGAGATGAGAATCAGCTGCTTCAACGACTGTTACAGGCGTAAGACGGTAAGATATATAAATTCTTACCCGGTTTTCATCAGGATGGTGAGAGTCTTCGTTTCAATGGATGTTGAAAACGAGAATGTAAGTCGGAGGATACTTGAGGTTCAGAGAAGAATGGTTGAGACTGGGGCTGATCTGAAACTGGTGGACACGAGTATCCTCCACTTAACATTATTCTTCATAGGGGAGGTTCCTGAAACCATGGTTAACACGATATGTGAAAGGCTTTCACAGGTTGATGGAAGCCCGGTTGAGATAGAGCTCAGAGGCATCGGGGCTTTTCCCACAGTTTCGCAACCAAGAGTTGTGTTTGCGAAAATCGGAAAGGGTTCTGGGGAGCTTGTTGAAAGGGCTGAACAGGCTTCAGAAGCCTTGTCTAAAATAGGCTTTAGGATGAGCGAGCAGTTCCATCCCCACCTGACTATCGCAAGGGTTAGGAGCCGTTTAAACATGGATAGGCTTGTCCTTTTTATTAGGAGTAACGGGGACATCTTGATAGGGGAGGCTCTTACGAGTAGGCTCAGGCTTAAGAAGAGCACTCTGACGCCGCGGGGACCCGTATATGAAACCCTCTGGGAAAAAATTGATTAGCAGGCACCCGTGTTGATAACATATGCCGAATAGTCTTCAAGAGGTTGTACAGGAGGTCCTAAGAAGGGTTAAGCCCAGTTTAGAGGAGGAGGAGCGGGTTAACAGGATACTTTCAAAAACTGTTTCGATGCTTAGGGAAGAGTTTAACCGGTTGGAGCCTGAAGCCGAGGTTCTCGTAGAGGGGTCCATGGCTAAGGGCACCTGGCTTAGCGGCGAGACGGATGCAGATATCTTTGTAAGGTTCCCTGTTAAATGGAAGAAGAGTGAAATGGGGGAAACCCTGATAGAGAGTGTTAAAAGAATATTTGGCCCGGAGAAATGCAGGCTCCGGTTTGCAGAGCACCCGTACGCAAAGGTTACGGTGGACAATATTAACGTGGATGTTGTCCCATGCTATAAGGTTGAGAAGGGCTTC
Organism: Candidatus Brockarchaeota archaeon; assembly: GCA_017601395.1. Classification (GTDB taxonomy): domain Archaea; phylum Thermoproteota; class EX4484-205; order EX4484-205; family JAAOZP01; genus JAAOZP01. The sequence continues at coordinate 2,599 of JAFNIQ010000037.1, read as the reverse complement.
TACAAGAGTGCAACCGACAGGACTGTTTTCCACACGGAGTTTGTGAAGGAGAGGCTGAGCCTTGAGCTGAGGGATGAGGCTCGGCTCCTTAAAAGGTTCTTCAAGGGAATAGGGGTTTACGGTGCGGAGATAAAGACGAGAGGGTTCAGCGGCTTCCTAGTTGAACTCCTCGTATACTCTTTCGGAGGGTTTGTGAAAACCCTGGAGGCGCTCAGGGGCTTTCAGCCTCCTCTTATACTGGATCCGGGTGGGCTCTACAAGAATAGGGAGGAGGAGCTTGCCAGGAGGGCTAGGGGCAGCCTGCTATGCGTCATAGACCCTGTTGACGAGCTTAGGAATGTAGCCGCAGCGGTGAGTGGCGAAAGCCTAAGCATAGCACAGTACGCTGCTCACATGATGCTCGAGAAGCCTTCTATAGAGTTTTTCTATCCAGTCTACAGGGCATCTAGGGAGGAGCTTAGGGAGGTTGTGAGAAGCAGGGGGCTCAACGTTGTCTCAATCACGATACCGGCTTGGACGAATATCCCGGATATTCTATGGGGCCAAGCCTACAGGCTTCTTTCAAGGCTCAGCGGCTTTCTTGAGGAAAACGAATTCGGAGTCTTGATGGAGAGGGTTTGGAGCGACGAGGAGAAGAATATTGTTCTACTATTCGTATTGGAAGAGGTTGAGAAAAGGGCGGCTATACTCCACATGGGTCCACCCTATTTCAGCAGCAATGTGCCCAGGTTTGTTGAAACCTATTTGAGCAGCGAGAGGATGTTGATCCACCCGTTTCCCCGAAACGGAAGATGGTGGACTGTTCTCAAGCCTAAAGTAAGGGATGTTAGAGAAGCTATCTCTAAATTCATTTCTTCAAGCGGGTTCTTGAAAGGTTTTTCAGAAGAAATCCTTGAGTCTCTCTCCAGATCCACAATACGCTTAGGCGATAGCGTTGTGGACGCTGTTGAAAATGCCGAGTATGCTTCTTTCTTGGAAAGATGTATAAACCCCTTCCCCTGGCTTTCTAAATGAGTGTGAGAAAAAGCTTCGCTGAGTCAAACATCTTAACGTTGTTGAACAGCACGTAGACTTCCTCAGCCTCCTCAAGCCCTTCTATCAGTGTTTTTAGCCTCTTTAAATCTTCAAGGCTATACTCGTACTTATAATTATAGCGTTTCCCGAGCCCGTGAAGCCTAAAGTAGTACACGCCTCTAGTAAGAGGCTGGTCCCAGAAAGGGTCTACCACGTGAATAAGGTCAAGCTTCTCCAGGACGCTTTTCGTCACGCTTTTCCTCTCAAGCCATTCTCCACGTGGTTCCCAGGCCAGTCTAACCCCTCCCCTGTCTATCTCCTCTAGGAATTTCCTCATGTTGCCGATGTTTTTAGGGGAAGGGTTGAAGCTTGGGGGTGTTTGGAGCACGGCTATTCTGGCGCCAAGCTTCTTAACTATTTCTAGGGTTCTAACCCATGCTTCCAAGGTTTTCCTTGAAGGGTTGAAATCACCATAACCCTTAAGCTCATTTCTACTCAGGCCGCTTCTTCTCCACGTTGGGCTGTCGGATGGATGCGTGATCCCCTGCCAGGCTTTCACCGTGAACTCGAAGCCTTCAGGGGCTTGAGCCCTCCATTTTTCAGCTGTCTCAGGCTTTGGAAGCTTATAGAAGGTCGACTGGGTCTCGACTAGGCTAAACTCGGAGAAATATTTCTGCATAGAGACAGGATAGCCGCAGCAACCAACCTTAATCACGGTCAACCCGAATAGTATTGTCAACCGGTTGCTTAAACTTTTCCCGGGGAAAGCTAATACCTCCTGCTTCTAGGGGGTGAGCGTGCTGGAAAATGCTCACGGTCATCGTGTCGGGTTTCTTCGGCGACGAGGGGAAGGGGAAGGTCGCCGCCTTCTTAGCGCTTAAGGAGCGTCCGAAGATAACTGTCCGCACGGGTTCCGTTAACGCTGGGCATACTGTAGTGTATCGTGGCGTAACTTATAGGCTTAGGCTGGTGCCCTGCTCATTCATAGTTCCGGAGACAAGGCTTCTGATAGGTGCTGGTGCTAACGTGGATCCTAGGGTTTTCATAGAGGAGGTTGGTTTACTCGGCGTCAAGGGAAGGGTTTTCATTGATGGAAACGCCTCGGTGATTGAGGAGAAACATGTTGAGGCTGATAGGAGCAATGGTTTCTTCAGAGAGTTCATAGGAACAACGGGCACAGGTGTTTCTCCAGCGTTGGTTGACAGGGTTGCTAGACGAGCCATGCTTGTTAAAGACGTTCCAAGCCTAAAAGATTATGTTACGGATGTGGCTGAGGAGGTTAACTCTGCGTTGGACAGAGGGGAGAATGTTCATCTCGAGGGTACTCAAGGCTTCTACCTCAGCCTCTACCATGGAACATATCCTTACGTGACTGGGAGGGACACTACTGCTGCAGCAGTGTGTAGCGAATGCGGCGTGGGTCCGAAAAAGGTTGACGAGGTGCTTCTCGTTTTGAAGAGCTTCGTGACTAGAGTTGGTAACGGCCCTCTCGAGGGGGAGCTTTCACCGGATGATGCTGAGAGAAGGGGCTTTGTTGAAAGAGGAACTGTAACCGGTAGGCTAAGAAGAGCTGCCCCATTCAATT
>JAFNIQ010000036.1 GCA_017601395.1 Candidatus Brockarchaeota archaeon | reverse complement strand
TCCAAGGGAGGGGTTTTCAACGAGGATGGGTTGCCCTACAGTAGGGTTAGCAGGGTTAAGGCGGAGACTGGGAGCGTTGCGAACTACGAGCCTTCGAAGAAGATCAGTAACGAGGAGATTCTAGAGCTTCCGGTTGACGTTCTGATTCCGGCAGCGCTTGAAAACCAGATAACTGGGAAAAACGCTGGAAGTATTAAGGCTAAGATCGTGCTTGAGCTTGCGAACGGGCCTACTACTCCTGAGGCTGACGAGGCTCTTCACAGGAGGAGTGTTTTTGTGGTCCCCGACTTCCTGGCTAACGCTGGGGGCGTGACGGTATCGTACTTCGAATGGGTTCAGAACCTTTCAAGATATTACTGGGACTACGAGGAGGTTTACAGGAGGCTTGACGCTAAGATGACTAGGGCTTTCTGGGAGGTTGTTGAAGCCCTGAAGGAGTTTAAGGATAAGAATATTGACCCTAGGACGGCTGCCTACGTGGTGGCTGTTAGAAGGGTTGTTGAAGCGATGAAGGCTAGAGGATGGGTTTAAGAGCAGTTTAAACCTGTTTCCATAATTGTTAAACCTGATGTTTTCAACCGACCGTAAACGGTATGTAGAGGTTTGAGAAGGTTTAGCGCGCTGGGTTAGAGGCCTTTAGATTAATTACGTCTTTAAAGAGGAAAAAGAATATATAAAACCATCCGCCTACTATAAGCGTAAAAATGAAGGCCTGCATCTTGGTTAAAACAGTTTCTGGGAAGCACAAGGATGTTTCTAAGAAGATAAAAGGCATTAAGGGTGTGGAAATGGTTTTCCCAACATTCGGAAGGACTGACGTGGTTGTGAATGCGAAGGCTTCTGATTTCAAGGAGCTCGCTTCACTGTTGTCGAGAATCAGCAGGATCAGGGGTGTGCTTGCAACCGAGACGCTCATTGCTCTGGAGGTGTAGAATCATGGTGAGGGGTGTTATGCTCGTTAAAGCCGGCTACGCTGCTGCCCTGGAAATATGTCAAGCGGCTTTGAAGATTAAGGGTGTTGTAGACGCTTACCCTGTTTTCGGAAGGTTCGACGCCGTTGTCTTCATTAAGGCTGAGGACGTTAAAGGGTTGAAGAAAACGGCTTTGAAAATACTTGCTTTGAAAGGCGTTAGAAGCACTGAGACCCTCATAGAGGCAGCCTAATCCTTTATTTTTTTCTAAAAATCGTATAGTGTGTAATGGAATTAACTCTCTCCTGTCTCAGGCAGGATTATGGATGTGCAGCCTCTCTTCATGCCGCTTTTCCTCATTGACTGAAAGGTTTCCAGCAGCTTCTCGTAATCCTTGCCCTTATAGAGCACTTTACCCTCTTCGATCGCGTCGAAAATTAGCGGGTTTCCTTTCCTCAGCATCTTCAAAGCCTCTTGAAGAGTGTAGGGGTGCGGCTCCACAGGCATCTTAATGCCGGAGAGGAGCTCCAGAACATCCCCTATCCTATCTACGTAGTTCTTCTCGAAGTCACCTATTATTAGCAAGTCGTAGTCACTCCAAGGCCCCCAGTCTCCTCGAGCACGGGATCCGAAGAGGATTACTGCTGTAAGCCTGTATCTTGCAGCCAGCTTCTTCACAACGTCCTCAATATTCTGCGTAAACAATCGTCCTCACTCCTCGATGAATCTTCTGGCGAAGCTGATTAAACGCTCCGCGGCTTCAACGGCTTTTCGGGATGCGGCTTCATCGTATGCTTCATGGGGTGTTCCGGCAGGATGCGCGTTGGGGTATCTAGACGGTACGTAGTGCCTGTCTAGCTCCCTAGCATATGGCAGAAGCTCGTTTATCGTTAGCTTCTTCTTATCCGCAAACTCCTCCAGTAATATTCTTACGCTGTGACCCCAGGGAGCCTCGTTGACGAGGTAGAGCAGAGCCTTAGCGGCCTTCTCAGCAGCCTGGTGCGAATAGTAAGCGGCCGCGTTATATCTACCTGCATCGTGGAGGATCTTCGCCGTCTCTAAGTCCCAAACCCCCTCTTTAAACCATCTTAAAGCCTCGCCCCTCAACCCTTTTAAAATGAAGCTTTGAAGGTTATTAAGACTTGCTCTCGGGAATTGTTGAACACGTTTCGAGAGAATGTTTATACGCAAACGCGTGCTATAGTATGGATGCGGGAGAATTAAGGCTTTACGAGCGGGGAACGAGGATAGCCGGAAACCTGGAATATGGTTGAAAAATTTATATTGAAACGCCTGGCGCGAACTACTCTCCTAAAGCTCTACCAGTTTCATAGCCTATTATCGCAACGAGGATTAAGAAGAGCACGTTTATGAAAACCAGAGGGTAGAACTGGCGTATCAGTATTGATACAAAGGTCTCTCTTCTCACCGAGCCTTGGATGGCGAGGAGGCCTGCTGAACCGGCTCCGCTAACCTGTGCCGGAAGGATGGATAAAGCGTGAATAACGTTAAGCCCAAGCGAGTAGAAGCAGCTGGTGAAGACCATGCAGCCCTCTAAAGCTCCTATTAGCAGTTCAACAATAATGTGGCTGACCCTCCTGCTCTTGAAGACTTTAATGAAGGTTAACAGGCCGATTCCGATGTTGAAGAAGGCTAGGCTAAACGCAGGTATGGAGAGGAAAGGCATGGTTGTCAAGCCGGGATGGCCAACGGGCTCCCCATAGTTCCTTAGGCTGTACCAGGTTATTGCGACGCTTCCGTCCAGGAAATCGCCCTCGAAAACTACAAGCGGGAGGATAAGCAGCAGTATGAAGAACACTCCTGCGGTGACAGCGGTGAAAGAGCCTGCTATAAGCAATCTTCGAAACCGCTTCCCGAGTGGAAGCATTATCTTAGTCTTCAACCAGATTCACCTTCTTCGAATCCATTACGCTCCTCCCCAAGAAGACATACCTAATTATAACGTAGCATTCCACACCCTTCTTCTCAGGCCTTACTGTGAAGGTTGAAACAGGTTGAAGAACATTCTCAAACCTTTCTGAGCAAACATAGTTGAGCCTTCCAAACTTATCTAGATCATAATACTGGATTTCAAAAGAGATGTTGAAGGCTACAGGGTTAGGGTTGAAAACCGTTACACTGTCGTTGACAACCTTAACGTCGATCCTCCTCCAGCTGAAAGTTAAGGGATAGGAGCCGTAGAGACTCGCCTTGTCAAAAAGTATTTTGCAGTAGACATGGAAGCCGGATGCGGTTGAGGAAGAATTGGCGTAGAGGACCTCGTAGACTTCTGGCGGAACACTCACCACTAGAGTGTTGTTCTCAAAGAAATATTGTGCAGGGATGAACTCTCTGCCTGTGGCGTTAATCTTAACCCATTCCACCCTTGCGAACTCGAGCATTCTCATACTCCCGTAAACAGCCTTGAAGAACCGGTAGTCCTCCGAGACTGATGTGGATCGCAGAACTATGCTGGGCCTCTTAACATCTATAGTCTGGTGGACGTGGAATATCGGGATCATAACCATAGTAAGAATGTGGAAAATGGAGAAGAACAGGACGACGGTTAGCAGCGTCCTGCCGATCTCCGCGCCTTGGAGAAGGCCTCTAAAGTATCGGAACCCTAGGATGAACAATACGGCTAGAAAAGGAGGAATCCAGGCGAGCCTTGGGACGATGAGGACAACCTTGTAAAGCACGTATTCTCTTCCTATCGGGTTATCCGGCCCAGGGTTAGCGTCACCCTTAGTAACGACGGTTCTCCCAGTAATGTTCACAGCCCTGTGGACTATGCAGTTGACCCTGTTAACGCCTTCAACAACAACAATGTCGCCAGCGGTGTAGTTGCCCTTGACCCCTATTACAATGTCTCCGACGAGAAGAGTCGGCTCCATAGACCTTCCTGAAACCATGAAGAAGGAGATGGGAAAATCTATGAACCTGGCTAGGGCAAGCAGTATGAAGGCAAGTAGGAGAAAATAGCCTGTGAAACGGGTGAGATTATGCTTTAGACGCTTGACGCGCATATTAAGACTACCCATGGATTATCACCCTGACGGGGTACTCAACCTCAACCTTGGAGCTTGGAACATAGTAGTGGAAGCTTAGTGTTAGAACTATTTGCGAAGGCGGCGTGGGGCTGAGGCTGAACGTGCCGTGGATAATGCTATCGGCAAACCCCTCCAGCATCACTTCAGAGGTTGCATCAACCAGAACATTGCTTCCAACTATTTGAATAGGCGTGGTTCCAAAACCAGGCCCAGCCCAAAGGTTTATCGAGCCTAAGTATCCATCCGGCACCTCGACGCTTTCAACTTTAAGGTAAGCGTTGTAGGCTTTAGAGTCCTGGTTTTGAAACCCTAGTATGCTTATGTCTTTTACGCTGCACTCGTAGACGTCTCCGCCCACAACCTCGCTGAACGCCTGGGAGGGCAGAACAACTGCCTCCCCATGTTTTACTTCGAAGCGTGCATTTCTGACTATTGGCCTGGTTAAAACGTCTAGGCTGGCTTTACCGTCTGAGCCTGCTGTAGCCTGGGTTAAGAGAGACCCGCCGCCGTCGTATAGATAGACTGTCCAGCCTTCTTCAAGCCCCGTAACGTTGACGAACCTGGGGTTGGCGTTCGCGCACGCGACGAAGTCATCGAAATACGCGGTTATCGTGCCGCCCGCTCTATACACGCCGACGCCAACGAGGGTGACTGGGAAAGCAGTATCCGTGGCGCTTAAGGGGCTGCCCTGCTGCATACCAGCAGTATCGTAGACTGTGAAACCTACACCTCCCTCGTATTCTCTCCTACTTAAGAATACGAACCAAGTGTTCTCAGACAGTGTTAGCGAAGAACTGGCGACGGTAGACCATGTTCCTGACCACTTCATTATAGTTATGAATCTGTTAGCTCTCAATCCACGCTGGTACCCCATAAGGTAGAAAAGCGAGGATGAATCTGCTATGATGATCCCGCTATACTGGTTCTGTCGGTTCGTAATGTGAAGCTCTTTCACGAGAACATGCACCACGCTTGTCCCGTCGGGAGGGCTTGTCGCATAGTGGGCGACGCAAGCTCCCCCCCAGCTTGGGGCCAAGGAGTTTGCAGACACTGTTATGTATCCTGCCGGGTTCCAACCCCAGGTGCCGGCGTTAATGGTGAGCCTACCGCTGGTGAACGGGTTGTCAGAGTAGTCGTCCCAGATGAACGCGCTTCTCCTAGTGAGAGTCAGTACTCCAGGAGAAGTCACTTCGACCTCCGCCTTGGTAGCATCATCGTAAAGCTGGACTGAAACACCCGGACTGTTTAGGTCCCTGAAACTTACGGGTGGGTCAACCCAGCTAACGGCCCCGGTTAAAGCATATTGGGCGAAGACAGTGGCACTAGCAAGTGTTACAATGCTGATGAGAACGAGTAAAACGGATAGTTTGAGATGAATGAGTGTAGAAAAAACGGTAGGGGGAGGGGGGTTCGCCCGCATCGCTGCTCCTCAGCCTAAGGCGGTGGCTCAGTTGACTGAGGAGAGTACACGAGCTCTATTGAAGCAGAGTCGGTTCCTGGTCCAGTGCTGGAGATCTTTAGTCTTAGGCTTACGCTAAGCTCCCCGCCCTCGCTTATGCTGCCTATGCTTGTTACGCCTGTCTCTCTAAGGTTGATCTCAGTTGAATCAACTATGAGAACCGCCTCCGAAATGCTTTGGTCGTCAAACGCGGTGTTTACCTTAATCCATAAATAGTATGTTTGAGCATCCTCGTTTTTAATCTTCATTATGTTGTGGTAGAGAGTCGTCCCCCTCCTAGATGGGTGCACGGTTACGCTTGCAACCGTGCCCTCGTCGGAAAGGGATACTTGTATCGTACCGCTGAGGTCGGGCCCGCCAGCGTTAGTCTCCTCTGTGTCGAAGTATATTGGGCGTTTGCTCCAGCTTGCAGTTATACCCATCGGGTAGTATACGAAGACCGCTGCGTTCACTGCCGATACTGCTACCGCTATGAGTATTGCGAGCATGAGTATCCCCCGCGTGTTGCTTCTCGTCCTGTTCATTTCCACCAGGTATGCTACACGTTAACACTTTTCTGATTAAGTTTGTTTCATACAAAAGATGATTTACGCAAAAAATTAAACCATTGTGAGAATGCGGAAAACATTGTTTTTCAAGGCTTTCTCTAGGATCCTCCCCCTTTCTAGTTCTTGTCGTTTTCCGACATGATGTCTTAAGTTGACGCTGATTGGAAAAATAGTGGGGCGTGCTACGTTATTTCAACCGGTCTCCTACCGTATCTCCTGCAGGCTTCAAAATATGCTTCAAGATTCTCAATCGGCACGTTGTCAGGAATGGAGCCGGAGACGTTTATGAAGTAACCCGGGTATTCTCCAGCTATTCTCAAGCATCTTTTAACCTCGTTCACAACGTCTCCAACGCTCCCGTAGGTTAAAACACCTATGTCCACTCCACCAACTATAACCTTTTCGGAACCGTGTTTCTCAACAATGCTTGCTAGGTCGCTGCACTCCTCCAGTATGAAGCCGTCCGCGCCCGCTCTAGCTATGTCGTCGACAATCGGCGTTAAGTCGCCGTCTGAGCAGAAGAGTATCCTTATCCCTTTCGACTTTAAAATGCTCCAGAGCTCTTCGTAGCGTGGGAAAACATGTTTTCTAAGCCATTTCGGCGGGAAGAATGGCCCCCTGGTAGAGCAGATGTCGTCATGGCTTATGAATACCTTTATGTCTGTCTCCGCCCACGCTTCGAACTCTAGCTTCGAGATCCTGTGGAATCTTTCCAGGAGTTTTTCGAATCTTTTCGGGTCGCGGTATGCTGCTTTAACCGTCCACTCTAATCCGAAAGTCATTATGAGCCACATGAAGCAGGTCTGGTACTTGCCGCCTGGGACAACCTGGTTCCTGTAGAACGCTTGCTTTGCGGAATGCTCTTTTTTGAAGAGCTCTGCCAGCTCCTCACTGCTGGGTATTCTCCACTCCTCCAGCGGGTTGAACTCAAGCAGGTCTTCGACCGTTTTAACGTTGAAAACTGTTCTCCACGTTGTCGGATATGCTTCCGACCATGAGTCTCCCCTAGTCTTGAAGGCTTCCGTGTTTCTTCCAAGAATATCCCATGGGTGAACCGGGTCCCAGGTTGCCCAGACCATGTCCAGGTCGAGAGCATCGTATGTCCTTCTAATGGCTTCATCAGGCTGCTTCAACGGGTCTATTCCTGAGACTTTTCTCACGAAGCCCGTGTGAGAGATGAACTCTACTTGCGCAACCCGGTCTGTTTCCTCCAGCCTTACGGCGGCGAGACCCCTCTCGTAACACATCTTCCACGTTAAGCAGGTGGCTTTAGATATATTTTTCGCTTCAAATATGATGCTGATTTACCGCTGATACTAGCGGTTTAAACGCACGATCCTACTCCTAGTATACTCGTGTACTCTTTCTGTTCGGTGAGCATATAAGCACCCATGCCTACTTGTTTTGGAAATGCTTATATACAATGTAATACGACGTATAATATTAATATGCAGAGAACAGTTAAACAGAAAATCGTTCCAGTGAGGTTCGACGAGGAAGAGCTGGAAGCTATAGACGGCTTATTGAATAAGGTTAATGCTCGGTCTCGGAGTGAGTTTATACGTGAAGCTGTTAAGCATTACTTGGATACTGTTAGGGAGATAAGGGTTATTCAAATAAGGAATGTTTCTAAGGCTCAGGCGAGGAGGGAGATACTCAAATATCTTAAGGAGAGAAAGGAGGCAGATACTTTTGACATAGCTAATGACCTTAGGCTCGATCTTGGTCTCACCATCCGGGTTCTCAAAGAGCTATGGGAGGAGGGAAAAGTCCGTTGATTGGTAGAGCTGAGGGAGATAAACTTGTTGGCGAGCAGATTGTGGTTGAGTGTAAGAGAATCAGGGGGCCAGTACTGATACATAAGACCGGGGCGCACAGAGCGCAGAGGATAGTTGCGTATGGTTTTCCGGCGGAAGCATGGATAACGAGAAAATGGAGGATAGTTGAAAAAACATAACACTGTATTCCCATCTACCTACTGTCTCCTAAAAATGCTAAAGACTGATGGTTGAGTTCCGCGCTTTCCACCGGGATTATCAATGTGCCCAATGCTCCCGTTTCAGCTTCCCCCATTGACTTAACCATGCTTATCCCCCTTAAAGGAGGAACCATTTAGATAATCCGTCAGCCTTAACCCTAATGCTTCCAGTTCTACTCGCATCAGCGTCGTCATGGTGGTCTTTCAATGTCGGCACGCGTGTTGAAACCCTCGGTGAACTTCCCGTTCGAATAAATGGCTGCGGGTCGCGTTATAAACCTGTTCGCAAAACGGGCTTGAGCCCCTAAGGAGATTGTAGACGCTTAAGCCTCTCGTCGAGGTAAAGAAGTATCGTGAAACCCCCGATAACCATTAGGATTAACCCTATTGCGCTAAGGAGGGGCAGCCTGGTTTCCGTAGACTTCTCAACGTTAACGGTTAGCCTTTGCTCATCCAGCTGCTCTCCTCCTCCGAAGACCTTCACCACCAGTTCCCCGCCGTCCGGGGCGTGTACCGGAAACCTTACCCAAGCCTCCGCACCCGGCTTAAGGCTTATCTTCCTGGCTTGTTCAAAACCCTCCTCAAGCAGAACTACTGTGAACACTCCCTCGTCACCCCCCGTGTTTCTAACGCCCACTTGAAGGGATGAGGTTGCATTGGAAAACCTTGCTCCAGACACTTCCGCCCTAAGCCTGAGAGGGGTGGTTGAGAGGATAACCCCCGGTATCTGGAGCGTGAGAACATAGTTGTCCGGGGCATCCGCCTCGTTCATGTTCAACCATTGCAGCCTTGCGGGGGTTGCGACGGAGGGGGGCTTAGCCCAGGAGGGGTCTAGGGAGAAGTTCAGAAGCCTAACGCTCCCCATGAACCTGAAATCCATAACGTCTAGCCAGCTGCGCGGGTCTGTGAGCGTGAAATAGTCTGTGACAACTATCTGGTAAACGTCTCCGCCGAGCGGTATGAGGCTGCTCGTAGTGTTCAGAAGTATGTCGAGCGTAAGCGTCACCGCTCCGTCAAACCTCTCCATCACGCCCGGTGTGCCTGTGTTGCATAAGACCTGTTCCTCAGGGTCCAGCTTTGAATGTGCGTGAACCACGTAGGATGCTTTAGACGGGTCTGTCGTGAAGAAGAGCAGGACCAGGCTTATAATCGAGTCCTCCTCGCCTATGACCCTTTCCACAACCTCGGTGTTCGAAATAAGGCTTCTGCCGGCTGCGTCGAACGGGTGTTGCTTCAAAGTTACCCTGGCAACTCCGTTATCCATGAACACCACCTCCATGTTGAGACCGACCAAGTAGTTCAACTGGGGTTTAGCCGGGAGTGTTGACGATGCCATTGTCAAGGAAATCACGACTATGATCGTCAGCGTTTTTCCAGCGTGCCTCAAGATTTAACCCTCCTAAAAGTGAAGTAGAAGGAGTCTGTCTCTAAGAACATCGCCTGACAGTACAGCATGGTTGAACCGAGGAAGCTCTTCTCCTCGAAGCCATACTTAACATGATACTGGGAGAAGTCGCCTATTTTAACAGTCCCGCCTTCCAGCAGCTCGACGTCAACCCATCCTGCTTTCGGAACATATATCTGCGGCCAAGCGTGGCCACCCCAGTTGTCTGATGTATCGTAACCCGTTTCCGTCCTCCTTATCCACATCGTCACAACATCCTTGTCCTCAAGCAGGTAGAGGCCGTGCACCACTCTCGAACGTATTCCAAGTATTCTTGCGAGCGTTACGAAAACGTCTGCAACCTCCTCGCAGTCACCCGAGACTATCAGCCTGCCGCCCCTAGTGATAAGTGCGTGCTCAGCCCCCTTTCTCCAAGTCGGCTGGTAGTCAAGCCTGGCGAGTATCCATTTCCCGATGCTGCTGCATGCTTCAACAGGATCCCTTGCGTTGAGGCCGATGCTCTGAGCTATTGAAACATAGGTCTGGTTTTCAACAGCCCAATACCTTTTACCTCCCGTGTTCTTCTCAACCTGAGAATAGTTAAGCCAAGGAATATTCTCCATGAGAAGCCTGTATTTTTCAACAGTCACTTGAAGCGTGGCGTTGAGCCACATGGTTTCTCCCCGCGGAAGGCTCACGTTATAGACGAGTATGAGCGCGCCTTCTTCACCTTTTTTCCTGTATAATGGTTCTATGCTTGTCTCCAAGAGGCTTACGAACTGGCTGCTTGCGTTAACCGGGAGCCACATGTAAACCAGGTCCACCACAGTGCTGTTGGAAGGGTTTCTAAGAAGGAAGCTTTGGCTCAGAAAATAGGTGTAGTTGCGTTTCTCCACGTACTCCACCCGGGCTTCTCTCGACGCCGTCCCCTGACCCGCCTGGGAATACTGTGCTTCACCAGGCAGGAAGCCGAACACTAGGCTTACGCCGATTAGGGTTAAAACCAGCCCTACGATAAGCTTTGCATGCTGCAACTTAATCTAAGCACGTGGCCTTCGTTTTTAAACTTTCAGCGAAAACGCCTCGCCGGTTTTTCACCTGAGGGTTGCCCCCTCTTAAAGATTTTAAGTATCGAAGCAAGCATGCAGCTTGAAAACGCGGCTAGCAGGAGGATTCTAATACTCCACGTGGGAGCCGCCTCCTTTTCAACATTGCTCGCGCTTGAAAGATTTTTAAAACTGTTTCCCATAGGAGTGTTTAGATCTGAGAATGTTTCCCCACCTATCGCGCTGCCCCCCGGATTTTTTATCCTCCAAGACACATCCCCATATATCACCTTGTTAAGGTAGAAATTGTATGAGTTGAATGACGGCTTGGACGGTGAGAAAACACTCGTGTCGAGAAGGTATGTTTCAACAGCCTCTAGGAACGATTGGCCCACGTCTCCTGTGGAGAGAAAACGTTTCCAGAATGCTGGTAGAATAGGGTTTTCAGACCATTCTGTTCTGGAGCTGGCTATTACTAGGGCGGGTCCTCTTTCCGATGTGACGAGGACGCGGGCCAGGCTTTCACCCTCCAGGTCGAGTGCCCCCGCAAAGCATGCTGCTATGTAGTGAATAGCGTAATCCTCCATTATCCTGTTTGCCTCATTAGAGGTTATTAACGATTTCAACTCTCCATCCGGTGTTCTCGTGAAAAGTGCATCCTGACTGCCGTGCGTTATTGTCACAACGAAGGTTACGTTTTTAAAGAAGTAAGGATCTAAGATGCTCGGTGTCGTGTTCACGTGCGCCGAGCTACAGGTGTGCAGCGCGTCTAACAGCGAATCAACTTTAACAGTCTGATCCTTCAATATGATAAATAGTCCTGGCTTAAAACCTGTTTCAATCCGAATAATCTTATTGATCAAAAGGTCTAACTCCTCCTCATTTCTAACCGGTAGTCTTCCAACAGCGATCTTCGGAATGTTTCCGCCTAGTAGGCCGACTTCAGATTCGTTCCAGTCTGGGACACCGTAATACCAGTCGGACGGCTTATAGTTGAAGTCAGCAAGCCCAAGCTCGTCGCTTGGGGAGTAAACGTATTTCGTAGGCACATGCTCATACGTCCCTACTAGGAGAAGATACTTAACGCCAGACTGCCTGTATTCTTCAGCGATGAACCCGTGGAGTCTTTCGACAACGCTTTGCCCCGTTTCATTTACGATGATAGGCTCAATCGGGTAGAACTTTGCTTTTACGCCCTGCGCTGCCTTGAAGTCTAAAAAGCCTTGCAGAATACTCCTGTATGATCCGGGCCCGATGACGAGCAGATCATAGCCTGCGAGCGTCTCTGCCACGGCATGGTTTAGAGGCGAGCTGTAGGGGGAAACCATTATAACTATCAATAGGATTAGGATAAGGCTTTTTCCCGGCCTTTCTGAGCCTGCCACAAGGAAAAACGTAGAATTATCTATACTTATGATTCAGTTTGATTTAAAAAATACAAACGTCGTCTGTCTGCATCGGAGAATACAGACAGAGGGCTAAGATAACCGACTGAATGTTGCATAAGGTTTTTAACTGTGAACATAAGGAAGCAATATTCTGCTGTCCCAGTTGGTCAAGCTTCTTCATAAACAATTTTTCAAAGAGGCTCATGATTTGTCGGAAAGCGTACACCGATATTTGAAAGGATGCTAGAGCCCGCGAGCACGAGGCCTCGGTTAGTCTTGTTTTCAGCCGAATTGCCACTGGCCTTTGGAATCCAGCAATCCTACAGGTATCTTTCTAGACTGTTCACTAACCATGTCCAGCTCAATAATTGAAAAACCTTTCAGAAACCCGTCTCTAACCAGGCTTCTCAGAAGGTCAGATAACGAGGGGAACTCCCGGTTAGGCAAGTAAAGCCTAGCGAAGAGTACTGTTTTCATAATCTCCTTCTGAAAGCTTAGAAGGAAGGGTGTCTGCAGGAGGCCTGAGGCGAAAGTCTGCATCTCTGTTTTCCCCGGGAACTCTACTATCAGCTGGAGTAGCCGCGAGTCCTCCAATGGGAATGGAAGGATGTTTGCAACGTAGCCGAGGATCAGCCCGTTCGCTATTAGCTTCCTAATCCTGTTCGACACCGTTGGGACCGAGACCCCTGTGATTCCAGCGATTTCTGACATCGAGATCCGTGCATCGCTCTCCAGGATTAGCATTATTTGAACATCCAGCGGGTCTGCCTCCATACTGTAGGAGGGAGGGTCGTCCAAGATTATGGGGCTGGATTCCGTTAGGCTTCTTCTTATATCGCTCCAATTAATCCTCCATTTTTTACCCTCAGCATCGTAGTTTTTGAAACATGGGCCGACGCCGACTATTTCTCCAAGTGGATGAATGGCTAGGCGCTTCACCCCGTATTTTTCCTTAAGATTGTTCAGCATCGATTCGTAATCATCGTAGAAGGCGTATGGTATTTTGAAGCCCACCAAGTAGCCGAGGCTCCCCAGAATCCTGTAGGATTGGAACCAGTAGCTTAGGGAGGAGACTCTCTCCATCAACCCTGCATCATTCTTTGCTTCAGGCTCTATCTCAACCATTGCTCTCCGGATTCCTATCTTGTGGTAGGCGAGGTTTGTAAGTATTCTGAGCTTGAGGGTCACAGCCATTTTTTCCAGCCTCCTGGATACTGTCGACGGAGCCACGTTTAACACTCTTGATATTTCCGCAATGTTACTCGGGCCGCGCTTACGGACTTCTTCAATGATTTGCAGGTCTAGGCTGTCCATCGAGTAGAACGAGCCGTACGGCTGTCTTAGAAAGTGGATTCGCGTCTCTCCGAGTTCCCTGAGCTCCTTCAACTTTCCATCAATTCCCTTAACCTAATTTCAACGGAGCTATAAAGCCGTTGTTTGTCCACGAGTTGTCTGACTCCCATCTTAAACACCGTAGGGATTCGGATAGATCGCGGGGATCTCCACCCTCCTCGGGTAAGCAGGCCTTGTGGCGAGCAGCGTCGCAGCCAGGAAGACGGTTGCCTCTATAATGGTGAACACGACGGCCCAGTTTGTTAAGTCGGGAAGCTCCCACACGTTTATCCCGTAGCCCATGGCTACGCTGGTGCTCACGATTGTTGCTACAGCAAGCACGGCTGCTAGCGACATTATTCCCAAAGTTGGAGAGTAACGCCGATGCTCCTGAGACTCTTCTTCACGCCTCCTCCGGATTAAACGGGAGAGGGTTGTTGACACTATGCCGGTTAAAAGCGAATATGGTATCGACTCCGCCACCGGGTTGGCTGCGAAGAACACAGCGTTAACCGTCATCGGTTCCGAGGCTTTCAGCGAGACTGTTTTCTGACGTCCCTGAGCGTCCCCGGACCATTCTTTGAAAACAGCCCATTCACCGTGGCCTATCTTGTTCGGGCTGGAGACGGCGAGGGTTAAGCTGGTGTCCTTCTTCACCCATTCTCTGAAGGGGGATGCTGGGGTTATGTCCACCACGTAGGCCTGGCTCTTCTCCACCGTCAGCCTGGCGGTGTAAGGCTGGTTCACGCCGACCAGGTTTACAGTCAGAAGTATCTCTGTTCTATAGATCATAGAGATGTTGAGAGGCCTGTCTACAGTAAAGCCCAGGTTCACGTTCGAAGTAAAGGGTTCCCCGTCTATCGCCCAGCCTTCGAAACAATACCTTGTATAATTATTCCCGTACACGGTTTCAGGCGCCGGCCCAACCTCAACACTGCTTCCCGCAGAGTAATACTGAGCGTAGACGTTGAAGCCCGGGGGAAGGGTTTGAGGCACACGTGGAACAGACAGTAAAACCCCGTTTGGAGCAGTCGTATTGTAGACAACCAGGTATTGAGTATCCCAGTCGGCTATTACAGTGTACGGCTTAACCATCAGCAGGGTTCCAGCAGGCTCCCTGAGACTTAAGTCTCCAAACCAGTTTAGGAACACTCTCATCGTGCCGTTCCCATGGTTAACAGGCGTGTTTACTCCGAACCTTGCTTCAGAGTTAACAGGATACCAGCCGCTTCCATACGGTTCGCCGTAATCGCTGACAACCTTCAAATAGTACATTGATGGTTCCCATTCCGCTGTTTCCTCAACAGGCCCAGTCATTATGACTCGCGCAGGATTATCCGGCCCAGTGTAGTGTTTCCCGGTTCCGCTTCCAACCCAACCTTTAAACGTGTATTCTACTCCCTTCGACTCGTCCCTCACCACGGTGGGGGAAACGGAGAAGACTGCTTCAGCACCCTCGTCGTACCATCCGGAGCCCGTGGTCACCCCGTGGTCGGAGTAGACCGTCAGCCTGTGCTGCACAGTGTAGTAAGCGGTATAGACTGCTCCAGGCCTTTCCGCGACGATTGTTCTGCTAGTCTGAGTTGAACCATCCGACCATTCTCTGAAGACATACCTTGTGCCTCCTGCCTCCTCAACCCCTGGTACAACAACTGTGTGGGATGACCCGGGAACCCAGTTGAGCACTACCGGCAGGCTGGTGTAAACAATGCCGTCTACCGTGATTACACCCTGTCTCGGGTTCTTGTCGAAAGTTACGGTATATGCGAATGTTGCCCAGTTTGCTACAGCGGTCTTAGGGCCATTCATGAGTATCGGGTTGCTTGTTAGACCTGTTCCAGAAGCGTCGCCACTCCAGCCGATGAACACGTACTGCACGCCGTTCGCAACGACGCTTCCTGTCTCAAGGGTTGCATACGCGATGGAGCCCTCATCATACCATCCTGAGCCGCCTGGAGTATCGTGCGTCGAAACCACCGTCAGATAATGCTGGGCTGAGAAGTATGCTGTCACGGTCTCGGAAAAGCTGGGAACAGTGTAGACATGCGTCTGAGCCCCACCGTCGCTCCACTCTCTCCAAACGTATCTGGTGCCTGTTGGCCCTGGAACGGTTGAAACAGCCTCCAGCACGTGAGTTGTCCCGGTTATCCATGTGAACGTTGTCGGGGTAGCGTAGGGTACACCGTCAACCTTGACGAAGCCTATGCCCGTAGCAGGGCTTGAGGTGACTGTTATTGAAACAGCATTTACGACGAATATGGCGGAAAGGCTACCGGGTCCACCTACCCTCATTATGGTCGTCGGGCTTGCGTAGTCATCTACAGTGACTCCGCCTGTTACTGTCCAGCTTGAGAACCAGTAGCCAGCAGGAGGATTCGGCGAGATCGGGATCGACGCATCCTCGTCGTAAAACTCGCTTTCACCATTATTCTTAACCATTCCCCCCGCCGTGATACTCCCCTCTACAGTGTTGGTGTGGAAAGTAACCTTGTACTGGGCGATCCAGTTGAAAGTAATAGTATGGGAGCTCTGCACGTCGGTGAAAACATGGCTTGTGCTCCCGTCTTCAACAGGCGGGTCATCGTCCAGGGTGTAGCCTGTACACCTGAACCTTTTTTCCTCAGACTCGTAGGCTGGCGAGGATACGCTCACCGTAAGGCTCCCACCCTGATCCACCCACTGGGAGGGTGTTGGAGAACCGTGGGCGCTGTTCACCTGGATCCAGAACTGTTTCTTCCAGTAGAAGACTATGGTGTGAGGCGCCTGCACGTTGACGAAAGTGTAGCTCAACCCTTCTTGAACAGGATTCTCGTCCACGCTGAAGCCCGTGCAGACCCATCGATGCTGGTTGACCACGGTTTCAGCCGGGCTTGTCACTGAGGCGGTGAAGCTGGTTCCCTCGTCAACCCATGTGGAGGGGGTTGGGCTGCCGTGGTCGCTAACCACGTCGACATAGTATTGGGCGGTGTAGCATGCTTCTTCGTATACTGGTTCTGAAATCGGGCCGAAGTCGTGGGAGATGCTTGCCGAAGTGCCGGAGACAGAGTGGAGCCTAAACCTTTTCCCCGCAACCGTTGTGGACACTGTTTCCTCGTAAGAGTAGCTTACGGTTGTTCCAGCGTCAACCCACTCCTCGTAGAAAGCTTCTCCCATGTTTCTGCTGAAAACAGTGCCGCCCACGGTGATGGTGACCACTTTCCCGCCGGCGGCCTCACCGCCAACCCCGGACCACGATATTGCAACCCTATACTGGGCGGTGTAGGTTATTGTCTGCGTCAGCTGCGACGGCACGCTTAATGTTCCGGATGACGGTGACGCCAAGTATCTGGTTCCAGGATCCACTTGTATAAGCGTCGACACGCTCCAAGAGTAGTCTCCGGTTTGAACATTGCTGAAAACTATAGTGTCCGACGTTGAGGATTTCGTCACCCCGTTGAAGGTGACGCTCCACTCAACCCCGGCGGGCAAGCCTGCCCGGGTGAAGGAGACAGTGTAGAAAGTGGTGAAGCACGCTGTCACAGTGCCTTGGCCGTTTATGGTTGCACTGGTGTGCTGCGATGAAGCGTCCATTATGGTTATTGACGGAGTGTCCACGACCCATTCTGAGAACGAGAACCCGGGGTTGGCTTCAGCCGTTATGCTTATCGAGGCGCCAGCGTCATACCAGTCTGCTCCCGAGGGCACGGTTACCCCTGCGTCAGGCGGGTTGACCGTGAACGCGACCAGCCATTGGCCAACATAGTTTCCAGTCACAGTCGCTGGACCCGTGGCGGTAAGGGGTGTTTCAGGCCCAGTTACACCATCTAGTCTGAACCGCTTACCAGGGTTGCTGGTTGAAACAATGCTTTCAAAACTGTAGCTTACTGAAACACCATTGTCAACCCATATTGTGAAAGGCAGGTCGCCCAGGCTCTTAGCTGACCCGTTTACCGTTACAACGGTTCCGAAAGCTGTTCCGTCTAAACCGTTCTGGTTGAACGTAAGCCGGTACTGGGTCTTCCAGTTGGCCACTGCTGTCTTCGGCGCGTCCATCGTTATTGGGTTTGAGGTTGAGGCTGTTCCCGAAGCGTCTCCACTCCAGTGTGAAAAAACGTGGCGTACACCCTCCGGCTCTTCAACAATCAACGGGGATATTGTCGCGTAGGCGGTTGAACCCTCGTCATACCAGCCTTCGCCGCCGGCAGTGCCGTACGGCGTGTCCACCTTCAAATAGTATTGATGCTTCCACGAGGCTGCCTGGCTAATCGGGCTGTTAACGGTTATTTGAGCAGGGTTCTCCATGCCGGTGTAGGATCCGCTCCCGGCCCCTGTCCACCCAAGCCAAACGAAGCGTTCGCCTTCAACAGTTGGAGGCGGGGTGGCGGTTATCTCCACGGTTGAACCGGCGTCAAACCATCCGTTGCCTGGGCTGACTGTGCCGTGGCTCGCAACCATCGTCAAGTAATACTGCGTTTTATAGCTGCCCGTGACTGTAAGCGGGCCCGTGACTGTCAATGGTGTGGAAGCGTCGACGCCAGTAAGCACGTACTGCTTCTGGTTTGATGCAGCAACCAGTAGGCTCCTATAGTTGAAGACGATGCTTGCTCCAGCGTCGTACCAGGCTGCGTGGCCCTCCCTCCCGTAGTCGG
>JAFNIQ010000115.1 GCA_017601395.1 Candidatus Brockarchaeota archaeon | reverse complement strand
GGATCGTATACAGAAATCGTAAATAGCCGATAGTTTGATGACTTAAATTTAGTACACTTATGCTACATATTAAAGAGCATCAAAATCTTTTGGATAGCCCATAATTCTTTATAAACACCTAAAGTTTCCAGTTGAGTCATTAACTTTGACCCCGAGGGATCGGAGAATTGGAATACGAAATGGTTATCAACCCTGGTCAGATAGAATAGCTTGGCTAATTGGACGCGAATTCGGATATTCTTTGGAACTGGTTATGGACAACTTCAATACTCCCTTACTCATAGAGCCTGATTCAGCCATTTCTAAAGATAGAGAAAACTTATCAAAATACTTTAAAAATGTAGCTCAAGACTGGGTACAAAGGGACGAGATGCGTATAGAAGCCTTATTCGATAGAGACACTAAAACAGTTCATGTAAGAATAGAGAATGGGCAGCCGGGTCTGACGCTATTCATTCATATACCAGAACAGTTAAGAATAAGAGAGATTATAGACGAGGCTGGAGCACGCATTCCTTACACGCTTTGGTCAGACTTAGGTGGGGCAGCTTTTAGTGTTAAGGCAAATACTGAAGAATTCATAATCCGGCTTGAGCTTAATCCCATGTAACAGCTTACTTTCTATCCTTTAATCTGTTCGCCCTATAACTTCGTTCTTGCCTAATTTCATTCACAGTTGACACAATAACGCGGATCGATGTGATTAAGGCGAGGATAGTTAAGGCTATGCTTACAACGGGATATAGCATGTCATTCAGGGTCCGCGATACTGGATGGAGTACCTCAATCTTTACAGGCACACTC
Organism: Candidatus Brockarchaeota archaeon; assembly: GCA_017601395.1. Taxonomy (GTDB): domain Archaea; phylum Thermoproteota; class EX4484-205; order EX4484-205; family JAAOZP01; genus JAAOZP01. The sequence goes on along the minus strand of JAFNIQ010000115.1, from coordinate 3,799 downwards.
CTTGCTGGTTCATAGTAATCGTTACCTTCCACTAGCGAGACCACGTCATATTTGCCTGGGCTTAATCCCGGTATAACTGCCGTATATATGCCATTCTCATTGGTTTTAACTGGAACCGATATTGTTCCTGTTTCTCCAGCGATTAGTATCATCAAATCCATATTCCGAATAGGTTCGCCTCTAGTTGTGGCGACAATGCCGTTTAAGAACACAGGCTCATCCGAGCTTGTCCTAGTGGTGTTGGAGCTGAGTGTGATTATGATGCGTGTCCTCTCGATCCTTAGCGTGAGGTTTAAAACACTCCCGAAGTAAAATAAGTCTTCCTTGCATGACACTCTTACAACGTATTCATCCGGGGGCAGTAGGATACCTATGCTTTGAGAAAACTTTCCTGTTTCATCCGTGCAGAAGGTTGCAGTGTCGATTTCAGTTCCGTTTTTAAGTACCATTGTAACTAAGATATTGACTTGGCGCGGTGGTGATACTGAACCGTTAATGAGAACAATGTCGCCATAGTGGATTAGCGTAGGAGTCATGTTAACTTTTAGAAGTGTCGGTACTCTATCTACCACGATTAAGTTTACTAGATCACTTGCGACAACATTCCCGCAATTGCACTCTATAAGAATGCTATAGTTGCCCTGGTCCGGTGGACTTTCACCAGTACTGATTACGAGAATAGTGAAGTTAGCGCCCAGTCTCTGGATCATAAGAGTTTTCTGGCTCAGTCTGGCTTCAATCCCTTCGGGTATTCCACTAACCTTTAGTGACAATTCTATCGTGTAGTTTGACAATGATGAAACCTTAATCATCACTGTAGTGTTGTATCCGCTAACCTTGGGAAGTCTTACAGTTTTAGGGTCTGCTGAGACTGTGAAGTTTGGAGCTGGCAACGCTACCGTAAAGTTCTGTTCAGGCAAATCTGGATTCGTCATGGAATATGGCTCCTCAGTAATATCCGAGAAATCAGATACCGGAGGGTTGACAACCCTCATTACGACGAATAATACAGTGCATGCGCATCCTTCGTAATAATCATCACCAAGCCAGCTAGCCCTGAGCTCGTACTCTCCTTCCGAAGGGGTATTCGCCCACACGTAGCTGAATCGGCCGTTTGAGTTGGTCGTCAGATTTCTCAGCAATACCCAACTGCCTCCTTTAACCCTATACGATAACATAACTTGGACATTGGACAACGGGGGAGACAGTGTGCCACTTATTCTTAGAGTGTCGCCTGGTGATATTGACGTTGAGTCTAGGGTAATCGATACTGAACTCGGGTTCTTCTTCACCATGAACAATGCTGGTAAGCTCGTTGCTTCCCTATAGTCATCATTACCAGGCCAGCTTGCTATGACAGAGTATGTTCCAAGTTGGTCGGGAGTATAGTTGTCCGAGTAAGCTCCATTCGGAGAAGTTGTTACTGTATGTGTAAATGAGGATGCGTCGGGCTTTTTATAAGTTAATGTAACTATTGTTCCCCCGACTGTAGGAGAAATCACTCCTGAAACCGTTATGCTTCCACCGATCGTCACTGTTGATGAGGAAACTGAACAGGATATGTTAGCCGCAGTCCTTGGAATGGTTACATTTATTTGCATGCTTAAAGCTCCATCAGGTACAGTACTGGATGCTGAGCCGGATCTTCCATGGTATGATGCTGTAACTCTAATAGTATCTCCAGCACCGTTGACTGATAATGTTACATAATATCTTCCATCCGAGCCAGTCATGGCAGAAACCTGTTCTACCGGAGAACCAACAGTAATAGAGGCCCCTTCTAGATGGTACCCCCGATCATCTCCTACGGAGCCATAAATATTGATTTTTGATTTTGCACCCGGTTTTGAGTAGTAGGCTTCCAGCACCAAATCTCTGTTAACAAGTATGGTATGCACCGGGTTTTTGCTCCCATCCTCCCAGTGCGAGAAAACCCACTTTTCACCACGATCATCAATCACTTCCGGCGGCACTATAAATTTCCACTCTCCCTCAGCACAGTTACCTACAACCGGTTTATTCGGCTCGACCCATCTCTCAGGATCGCAGTTTTGCCAAGGAGGGCCGTAGGCAGACGGGCCGAAGTTTAGTCTAGCTTTAACATTAGTCCTGACTTCAACCCTGTGAACTTTCTCTACAACCCATATTCCTTCAAGCACGTCTGAGAATGCCTCCATCTCCTGACCAGAACCTGGAACACGGGCTACCACAGTATAGAAACCGGGCTCAGTTGGAGCTTGTAGTGTGAAACCCTTAGCCCAGCCGTCCGTACCGGTTCTGACCCTACCTACAAAGATCATGCTGGACCATTCCTCTTTAGTTATCGGTAATGGGTACCATGGTGGAGCTTCAAGCCTTGGCGTACGTCTTATCAAGTATATTTCTATCTCAGTGTTTCTAAGAGCCGTTTTCGTATACTCGTTCCTAGCAATTACCGAGCCTTTGAACATGGCTCCATGCTCTACGCTGAAGGGAGGCAGGTTTTCAGCATCATTTTCATACTTGAGTCCACAAGGATATGGAGGGAACGGGTTTGGTGGTTGTAGCCCTGGAGAATCCCTCACCTTCACAGCATTATCGAAAATCATAAGATCATACATTTCTGCGAATTCTCTCCACCAGTCTAAGTAGGGACACTCAACGCCCTCAACATCATTGAAGGTTTCAGGCATTATTTCAAAGCAGACAGCTTGCGGATAGGCTCCGCCAGAGGCATCAAACCTGTCAACAGCACCATGGATAAACTCTTTAAACTTGTCGTAACAGATGTAGTACGGTGGCGTGTTCGGGATATTTGCCTCCCTATCCCACATCGTGAAGGCTTCTAGAAAAACGTCGTTAGGCCTTTCCCACCAATTAGCTCCATTATAGCAGAGTTGAGCACCCTTAGTACAATTAGGATCCCTCGATACTTGTTGTGCTCTCTTTCTGGGGCCCAAGGCATAGAAGTCGTTATAAAGCTCCTTAGGTATGTTAGTCAGATATTTACCTTCTCCACTCCAACCTAGCTCATACCCATAGCTATTAACGATTTGCTTAGCCTTCTGAAAGTCAGTGTACAGATCGTCCCAATCGGGCGGAACTTTATTCTTATAGCTCCATTCCCCAGCTAAGAATATGTAACGCATGCTAGATCTACTAGCCCCTATCGATTCAAGAAACAAGTAGAGGTATGGCTCCCAACCCGGCCATCCTAAGTCTAATCCATACAGCTTTACGCTAATCTCAACCTTCCCTCCCTCTTCATCGGCTTTATCCAATAGCCCCTTCAGGAATTCCCTCTCTCCGGGTCCACCCCAGAAGTTATACAGCCTGGTTGCAAAATCTATATAGGAGAAGAAGCCTGGTCCCTTAGTCATGTAATCGTAGAATCGTCTTCCACCATCATAGTTAAGATCTATTGTAACACCATGCTTAGCCCCGAAGCCCCTTACCACGCTAGAAGGAACACTTACACCAAGTCTAAATCTTAAAGTGGGCGAGCCCTTAACGCTCAAAGAATTTTGTGAAAACAGACTGGCATTACTCATGACTACAATGATAAAAAGAAAAACTAGATAGTACTTGTTACTAGAAAAAATCCCCGCATTACGATACCTGCTTCCATTACTCATCTGAAGTTTTCTGCCAGCTAATCATTATTACTTTTTGTTTGTATCTTTATTAACTTAAAGGATGAGTGGTGAGTCAGCGATTAAGAGAACGGGTTCATTTGTATCGCTCTGGAAGTTTTTAAATAATGCCTGTAGCTCAGGTTTATCCGCAGAAAAGTCAACCCACCATGAACAATTCCCATCTG
>JAFNIQ010000116.1 GCA_017601395.1 Candidatus Brockarchaeota archaeon | reverse complement strand
CTACGAAAAAGGGTTATTAAGCCTTTTCCTCCGCATATAGTTGTCTCCCGGGATATTGAGGATTAAAGCACTTTTATTGGGGTTATTGAAGGTTTGCCTGAATATTTAGGGCAGAGGCAAGTTTAGACGGTAGAACGAACGGGAGATGATGGAGGCAGGGTTGCTTAAACATCTCTACTCAGCATTTATAGTGCGGTAGATGAGGCTGGGCATAAGATAAAGATGTTGGAGTGCGGTTCAGATATATGAATTCACTTCCATCCAGTAGGAAAAGATTAAAAATATGTTGAAATAGCCCTTCTAACTCCTTACTTATCATACGGTGTCTGTAAAATCAAAATGGCTTTTTCAAATTATTGTTGTTGGATTCTTATCTGATTAAGAGCACAGTAATTTTTAAGTCTTGACAATCCTATTATGGTTGGTAGACATGAGCGATGTGGAGCAACATTTCGTTGAATCTATCTCCTATCTTAGGAGGCTCGGCTTTTTCGAGGAATACTTGGACTTGACTTCCGGGGAGATTCTTGAGAAGCTTAAGGAAAAGTGGTCGCTGAAAAGCTTGGGAGAGGATTGGATGGGCAAGAGCGTTTTTGAAATAGACCGCTTCTTAGCTATAGACGATAGGAGGAGAACATGGTTCAGAGATTGTGAGATATCGGTTCTGGGCCCAGGGGTTAATGCTGAGATTCTAAGGGAGCTAGCTAGTATTTCACATGGGGTTCTTCAGCCTGAGGATATTGAGGAGGTTTCAGATGATAGTGTTTCCTTTACCTTCCAAGGAAGGAGACACATCGTTAAGTTTAACTACTCTGACGACTTCCTGAATGTAGATTCTCTTCTTTGGCAGTTGAACAGGATAATCGAGAACACTGGTTACAGGTACTACTCGGTCACTACCGGTGACCAGTGTGCTTGTGTAGTGGTTCTTACGGATGAGGAGGCTAAAAGGTTGATGGATGAAAGAGGCTGGGACCTTTCGCTTTGGTTGGAGGAGGGTGTTGAGGCTTTTTCGAAAGATTGGGTCGAGGAGGTAACTGAAAGGCTTAGGTCTCTGTTAAGAGAGGAGACGAGTTGCAACTTTGCAGTAGAGAAAAGTGGGAGGGATCGCTTTTTATACGGAAACTATTATTTCAGGGACTTCCTGTATAGGCGGAGGCTTCTTGGAGCGATGTTCGTTACATTCTACGATTTTAAGAAGCATTATGGTTCACGTGGTGAAATAAATTGGGAAAAAGACTGGGTCGATAAGACGCCGACCAGCGTGGATTATATCGGAGTCTTTTACCCGAGTTTCATAATGGTTAGCTTGCTGAAGGAGTTTTGCTGGAATTTCATGGTTGAAAGGTATTATCACTACCGGGTGATTGAGCCATCCTCCGTCTTCAGTATTAGAGAGAACAGGATGAAAGCGGCTAGGATAATTCCAGCAGCGATAAAGGATATTGAGGTTTTTCTCACAATATTAAGAGAATCCTTAAGCAAGTATGGTATTAACAATCCCGAATCGGCCTGGCAGGATGATAAGATCCCGGTGAACAACCGGTGGATATACTTCACTGCGAGTTTATCGTTTCCGATTGAGGGGATGGGTAAAGATGAGGCCGTTGAGAATACGATGATGCGAGTCAGAGCATTAGTAGAGCATCGGAAGAGGTTAAGGAAATGGCTCAGGTCAGAGGAGAGAAGAAAATATTACGAAGAGACTAGGAGGCTCGAACCACATACACCGCTATCTAAGCATTTATGCTATTTGTGTGCGTATCCTTCTGGAATACCAAGTGAAAGGAGGAGGGATTACGAGGACAGGGTAAGAAGGAAGATGGAAATGGAGGTTAAGGAGCGTTTAAAGAGGTTCAAGAGGAAAGAAAAGGCTAAGCTTGAACCACTCCACCCGTTCTACAACCTCGACGGGTATCGATTAAGGCTGGAGGACGCGACTTACGATGAGAAACAGGGAGTGCAGGGCGGAACGATAGTTGTTGACGAGTCGGAAAGGCTGAAGCTGCTTCCGCTTGAAAAGATACCGTTCTTGAAGGAGAATTTCCCAGAGCTTTTTGAAGAAAGCTAGCATTGTTAAATACCATTTTTACGTCCTAAGAATGGCTATCAACCCTTCGCCTTTCAAAGAGGTTCGTTTTTAACGCTTCACATGGAGATTTAAATACCTTTTCAGGGTATCCTATTGTGATGAGCGGGGCTAAGCATAGTGTGAAAGTGTTGAAGCAGGATCCCGACAGGAGGTTCGTGGAGCTTGAGGTCGATGGAAAGAAGGTTAGGGTTGAGAAGTTTACAGAAGAGGATTGGAGTGAACTCCATGAACGTGAGAAGAAGGAGAACCTCTCCACTAAACTCATATCTATCGACTTCATCCCCTTCGAAGAGGAAGAGAAAAGGGAGGACTCTAAGGTCGTGTTCCAGCGAATGGCGTTGGCGGCTTACAGGCTGCTCTGGTATTTTGGCCCTCCCCTCCCTGTTTTTTATACAACACAATGTTCTGTTTACACCTTCAGTTTGAAGTACAAGGGATACATCTTTAAGGTAGGAGACGACCTTCAGCTTCGATGGCTGAAGATCAATTCGGTCCATCTCGTACCCAAGGGAGAGGAATTCGATAAGAATAAATACATCCTGCCGAAGGAAATAAGGGAAGAGATAACGAGCATCGTTGAGCATCTCGCGATGACGCCTGCTGAGATGTATGCAGGCGACTATATGGTTCCAGTCTAGGATCCTGCCAAAAGCTTCGCGTATTCTTCAAACTCTTCCTTTCCATTACATATTTTCAGCCAGCTCAGATCGTCAAACCACTCATTTAGCTTACCCTCCAAATGAGCAAGTTCTTTCTGCCCGAGGGGATTGCAGAGGAACAGCGTGACTTTCTTAGCGTTTCCCGCCTCAACTGCCCCCCTGTACCTTACGAGCTCATTCTCTAGCTTCTTCAGCCACTCATCATTATACACCCATCTAGGTAACATGTTTTTCGTTTCAACTAAAAGTTCCCTCTTTGCTTTAAAATCAGCTTCTATGTATCCCTTCGTGCCAGGCACATCCACTTGAAAGTCTTCAAATATCCTGTGATCCCACAGTATTCGAAAAGTCGTCCAATAACCAAAATGTTCCTTCATTTGTCTATTCTCCACCGTCAAGCCCTCTTCATCGTTCAGCAGCATCACGTCGTGCGTATTTCTTGCTAAGGATTTGGCAAGATATTCATTTTTAATTCCATACTGATTTCTATAGATGCCTTCTGCCTCCTCCACGCTCAGTATCTTATCCTTCCAACTCTCCATTTTAAACTCGCAGATAACGGTGTCCTCTGGGTTCGCTATCTCTTCGACCCTCGTCCTGATTATTTCCTGCTCCTGAGGCTTTAGCAGAATCAGCCTTTCGCACCCTTGTGAATCCTTCGTAGCCATTACTCTTAGGACCATGCAATCTCTGTCGAGTTGTTCCAAGTTTAGCACAGGCCCTCTTTCAGTGTCGATAAGGTACTTCTCCCTGTACTCAGTATCCTTATGCAGGAATCTTTCGAGCCATTCTGTCAGCGCGATCTTGCCACCCTCTTCGACGGTTACCGGCATGATCGTCTTGGCGTTTCCCGGCTTTGTTTCCGTGAATAGAATAAGGCCGGTGTCCTTGGGCAGGTATCCAATGCTCTTAAGATATTCCTGTGCATCACCTGGAATCCCGACGATGTAAGATTCCTTATCCGGTATCCTCGCCGCTATTATTGGGATGTACGCCTCCTCACCATCCTTATCCACCCTGATGTAGTTCACCTCCTCCGGCGTGTTCGCTTGGTATCTAATGGATCCTCCTGAGACTTCCTGCCTAAGAAGCGAAACGTGAGAATCTTCAGCCTTCGATGCCACTTCCCATTTGCTCAAGCATTCTTCCAGAAGTCTTGGTTCAACCCTGTCTCCTCCTAGTCCCGCGTAGTCGAGCAAGTGACCATGGAAGTACTCGATGAAGAGGCTGTAGGCATCTTTCCCACCATGAGTATCCAGCAGGTTCTCGAGTATTTCGGAGACCCTTAGCATCTGGGTACTGTCAAGCTTAGATTTAGAAGCCTCCATCAGCTCTACTATCCTGTCGACTATCCTTGTGCGCTGTTGGGTTCCCTCCTTGAATGCTTCCCTAACCTCGGACATCCAGCCTAGTGTTCTTTCAAGGAAGGCGATTTTACCCTCGTCTTCGGTTTCAACAAAGCTGTGAAGAAGCGTGAAGATTTTCTCCTTGCGTTCCTCGCCCAATCCTTGTGCCGTTTCAACTCCCCTCAGAAGCTTATGGAAATCATCAACATTCTTGTTCAGCCTCCACGCTTCCCCAACGTCATCGAGCACGCTTACTTCCTCCACCCTGCTCACTCCCTCCACTACGTCTATAGCTTCCTTCAGCTTTCCAGGTTCAACCATCCTTAGAAACTCACCCATGCTTTTTGCAGCCTTCTCCGACCTAGCTCCTATAACGTTCAGGATTCTGAATGCTTCAGCCTGCTCCGGCACCTCGAGTCCTCCGCCGTCGAAAGCGTGGCTCAGCTCAACGGTTTCCTCCTGCCCAACCTCCTTAGCGAACCTGTAT
>JAFNIQ010000114.1 GCA_017601395.1 Candidatus Brockarchaeota archaeon | reverse complement strand
GCCCGTTTTTTCATTAAGAAACCAGACCCTGAAAGAAAAACCTGAAACCACCTGCAAGAGGAAAAAACAATAAACACGAATAGAAGAATAAAAAAAGAAAACCAGAAGAATAATCAGAAACCCGGAGAGCCTACTTAGCCTCTAAAAGAAGCGCGCTAAAAGAGTCGAAAACAGCCATAAACACTACGTTGTTCTCCTCGCAAACCTCAACAAGCTTTTCTCAAAACGCTTCGCCAGACTCCGAAAACCAAACGGTTTCTTTTCTAGATAGCGAAATTAAACAACAGCTTCAAAAGTGGATACAGCATTATTTTCTTGTCTCCGACTTCAATAATTTTTCCTCTTCCTTTGTGAAAGACGATTCCACGATTAACCTTATGCTTTTCCATGAACCAGAGTAGGTTTTTCAATTCGTTTAATTTAACCTCGCTTTTCTCTTTTACCTCTATCGGAATAATTTCTCCATTTGTTTTCAAAAAGTCTACTTCCCTCTGATTCTTCCTCCAGTATCTTGTTAGGTTGAGGGCTGAAGCAACAAGCCCCTCTGATATTTGGCCACTTGAAAGCTCTGGATAAAAACAGAACGATAAGGCAATGTTATACGGGTATATTTTTACGAGTTTTCTTGATTCCGCTCTAATGGAGGGTCTATAGTTTTTAACGATTCTAATAAGCTTACTGTATTCCAAGAATTTTATATGTCTAACCAGCGTCAACTTGTGGACACCGAGTTCTCTCGAGATTGAAGTTATGTTTAGAATCATCCCAACGTTCTTCATGAACGTTTCTGTCAAAGTTGAGAGAAGCGAGACATTAACGTTATCGAACAATCCTGGAATATCTGATTTCATAACCTTCTCAACCACTAATGTTCTTATATATTCATTCACTCGACGAGGATCATCCCACTTAACTATTTCGGGAAAAGGCTTCCTAATGTAGTCCTCAAATATTGTTTTAAGCCTATCCTCATATAATTCGAAATCATCGACCTCTCTTTCAAAATAAATCTCGGCGAACTCTCGCAGCGTTAAAGGTTGAACTTCGATAGTGAAGAATCGGCCGGCTAGGTTTCTTATAGCTTCTGTTTCAACAGCGATGCTCGCTGAGCCGGAAACACATATTTTCAGGTTCGGCAGTGAATCATACAGTATTTTTATCTTCGAACTCCAGCCTCGTAATTTATGAACCTCGTCTAGAAACAGAAAGACCCTTTTACTCCTCCAATCGACCTTCGTAATCCTAGCATACTCCTCCAGAACCTTAAGGGGGTCCTCAACCATTTCGTCGAAAGAAAAGTAGAGTATGCTTTTAGGATCGTGACCCTTTTTAAGCAGCTCTTCGATAAGCTGATGAATTATTGTTGTTTTCCCCACTCTTCTCAGACCCGTCAGGATAAGAATCTGGTTGTATTGGAAGTAGGTTTTCTCCACTTCGCTGAAAACTTTTCTCTTGTATTTCCTTGCTTTCTCGCGGGAGATCGACCGAGTTTCCCACCATTCGTTCATCAGCCGCAGTAAAGTCTCCACATTAGTTCTTTTTCAGAACTAATATTTAAATTTTCGGTTCCATTGTATAACTAAAGTTTAAAAAGGTTTACGAAGAACATTCCAAGCCTAGGCTTAAAATTTAGAGAAACTGCCTCCACCACTCTCACTTTCAAGTTTGTTCAAGCCCCCGCAGCACAATATGCGGCGACTATAGATGAGACTCAAGACACTCGTCAACCATTCGCATCCAGAAAGAATAACACGAACCCCCACATACCATAGTCCTGATCACAAGAAGCGTCACACCCCACGCCTTTATGAGTTGTGAAAGCCACCTAAGCATGGCCTATTGAATCACCAGCCTTAACCCAGACACCTCCGCGCGCCTCCCATAATATAGTTGAAACACGCTTTCAACACCCTCAGGTACTCGAGACCACTCCCAGCCGTGAAAACGTAAACTTCAATACGACGGGCTCGCATAAAAGCTTCTCCAACCTGAAGCGTCTATAACATGAATCGAATAATCGAAAAAGTAGAAAGATCCGCAAGAAGACAATCCTCCAGAAAACAGCTCAACCCACCCAGCGAACCCAACGTATCAAACCATACAGCCAGCTGAAACCCACAACCATAGTCTCAAAAACCCCAACCAGCGGCTTAAACAATAACACGTACACCAACGAGCAACAACAATAATAAACGATAAAAAAAGAAAACCGGAAACCCTCAAAAACCCAGCGTTCTACTTAGCCTCAAAAGGAACCTTCTCAGGAATCTCAGTCACAATACCAGCAGCAATAGTCATACCCATATCCCTAATCGCAAACCTACCAAGCTGCGGAAACTCAGAGTAAACCTCAATAGCAACAGGCTTCAAAGGCCTAAACTTCACAATCGCAGCGTCACCAGTCTTCAAGAAATCAGGCTTCTCCTGAACAACCGCACCAGTACGAGGATCAATCTTCTTCTGCAACTCCTCAAACGTGCAAGCAACCTGCTCAGTATGCACATGCAAAACAGGAGTATACCCGGCGGCGATCGCTGTAGGATGCCTAATCACAATAATCCTACCGATAAAACTCTTAGCGACAGTAGGCGGATTATCAGGATACCCAATCACATTACCCCTCCTCAACTCCTCCTTAGAAAGACCCTTAACAGCCATACCAATATTATCACCAGGCTCAGCCTTCTCAAGCTGCGTATGATGCATCTCAATCGTGCGAACCTCACCAACCTTGTCAACAGGCCTCACAACAATCCTAGAGTTAGGCCTAAGCACACCAGTCTCAACCCTGCCAACAGGAACAGTCCCAACACCAGTAATCGAAAACACCTGCTGAATCGGAATCCTCAACGGCTTATCAATAGGCCTAGGCGGAGGCTGAAACAGGTCAAAAGCCTCAAGCAAAGTAGGACCCTTATACCAAGGCATCTTCTCACTAGGCTTAACAAGATTATCACCAGTCCAACCACTAATCGGAATAATAGGAATCTGAAGCTTCTCCAAGTTAAACCCAATCCTGCGAAGCAAATCCTCAACACCCTTCTTCACCTCAAGAAAACGCTCCTGACTCCAGTTCACCGTAGGATCATCCATCTTATTAACACCAATCACAATCTGACGAACGCCAAGAGTAAACAGCAGAAACGCATGCTCAGTCGTCTGACCCTCAGGACTAATACCAGCCTCAAACTCACCACGCTTAGCAGACACAATCAACAACGCACTATCAGCCTGACTAGCACCAGTAATCATATTTTTTACGAAGTCACGGTGTCCAGGAGCATCTATAATAGTATAGTAATATTTCTTTGTTTCAAACTTTACATACATCGCGTCAATGGTTACTCCACGCTCACGCTCCTCCTTAAGCCTGTCGAGAACCCATGCGAACTTGAAAGTGTCGCCCAAGCCGGTTTTCGCAGACTCAGCCTCAAGCTCCTTCATCTTCCTCTCGTCAACATAGCCGGTCAAGTATAGCAAGTGGCCTGTAGTAGTACTCTTCCCATGGTCGACGTGTCCGCAAACTATAAGATTTAGGTGTGGTTTGCTCGAACTCATTTTCTTTTTCCTCCTTGCTGTTCATTTGCTTGGTAGAGGTGTATTTAAGGTTTAGGGTTTCAAGGGGGTGGGAGAGGGCTTGGTTAAGAGGATTTAGTGGGGTTGAACGGCTTGTATGCGGTTAGATGTGATCATGGCTCAGATTTTTGAGCAGTCTTTAAGCGTGGGGTTATGAAGGCTCAAAGAGTTTAGGTTTCCTTACCGATATAAATCCGGAAAACTAGTGTTCGATTGAACTATGGTATTTTCACCCTTTTTGCCTTTAAAGAAAGATTTTAATTATAAGTATTAGCTGTATTCTTAAAATATGAGAGTATATTTAACTTTGGAGAATGAGGAGCAAAGGCCTATAGTTTTACCTATTGGTTATAACCATCTTGTTCAAGCAGCTATTTATAATAGCATCTCGCCAAGGCTCTCGATATTCCTTCACGATAGGGGCTTTCTTTATGGTAAGAGGTCTTTTAAACTCTTCACGTTTTCCAGGCTTATGGGAGAATATGAAATTAAACAGAGAATGATATGCTTTAACAATGTGGGGCTCTACATTTCTTCTCCCGTTAAAAGATTTGTTAAGGAACTTGCTAATACCCTTTTAAAAAAGGGATTCATGATTATTGGTGAAAATAAACTCAAAATAACCAGCTTATATTTCCCCCCTGAGCCTAAAATAGAAAGCAGGACTAAGATAAGGAGTCTGTCGCCCATAACAGTCTACAGTACCCTGATCTCCCCCGACGGAGGGAAAAAGACGTACTACTATTCCCCCTTTGAGGATGAGTTCTCTAAGATTATCGATGCAAACGCTAAGAAAAAACTTTATATTCTGAGGAAGCGAGTTATAAAATCAAACTTGGAAATTAAAGTTCTGAGTGCTAGAGAAAAAATAATAATGTATAAAGATACTGTCGTAAAAGGTTGGATGGGTTTATTTGAAATAATCGGTCGGGTTCATAGAATACCTATAAGGGTTTGAAACTGTTCCCCATGTCCTTCATTCTGAATATGTGTTGTAACGTTCATAGAATATCTGTAAGGGTTTGAAACAAGAATTGCACGTGCTAAAA
>JAFNIQ010000117.1 GCA_017601395.1 Candidatus Brockarchaeota archaeon | reverse complement strand
CAGCTGCCTCAGGAGCTCCCTGTTCTCCTGGTTGCGTGCGAACTCTAGGAAGTCAACCCTGTTTATCACGCCCTGAAGCTCCTTGTTGAGCTTCGCAACCTCAGAAATCGCTGTCGCAAGCTTCTCAGGCAGGTCTCTAACGTTCTTAGTGACCTCGTCCCAGAGATACTGCTTGGGGATGTTGAAAGCATGGTAGACCTCTCTATCAGCCTCCTTCTCAGCCTCCCCCTCCGGTAATCCAGCCTCCTTAACAAGCCTCTGCAAAGCCTGCTGCTTCTCAACCTTCCAAAGGTCGTTCAGCCTCTTAAGGAAGAGCAGGACAAGGATAAACTTGTAGTCCACAGCAGTCCTAATCAGGTCGGCAGCCTTGTCTACGAGGGAGTTCAACTCTTCACGCGTCACCCTCCTGGGGAAAAGCGCCCGCTGAGTCATTCTCACTAGCCTTAAGAATTGTTCAGCCCCATAGGCTTAAAAACCTTAGGTCGTTGCTTCATATTTTACAGGAAAGAAGGGTTCAGCCTACTGGCCGAAATTAAAATACTTGAAGGGTTTTGTGGAACGTGGTGTTCATGCTGACGATCAGGTTAAGGGGAAGATTACTGGTTTCCTGCCGGGTTTTAGGAAATGGCTAGTAACGGTTGAGGGCGGGGAGCCCTGAGGAGTTTAATCTTATATATGAGGCAAATCTAATTTTGATCTGGCCTAAAATGTATGGAGATACGCATACCTGTGATGATTTGTTAACTTTTATAAAAGAAAAATGTGAAGAATTTCAGCAACCAAAAATTGTTCCGCGCGCTGAAGAGCATGGTCTGTTATTGGATTCCGATATTGTTTTTAGTTTTGATTCAGAACAGGTGTTTGAATATGTATGTACATGTTTAAGAAGGGTTGAGGCAAGCTCTGTAAAAATAAAAGAGGACGGGTCGGTTGAAATACCTCTGAAGCTAAAAGTTTATACTCCTAAAACTGAAAAGCTTAAACCATTATGTACGGAATTGGCCAATAAGCTTGTGAGTAAACCTGGAGATACGGTCAACGCGTTCACCGATTTGTTCATTCGCTGGCGCTATCGCTCTGACTTATGTGATTATGCAAGAACATATGATGGGAGATTTAAAAGCAGGAATCAAGCAAATAAGTTTGCAATAAGATTTGCCAACTTTCTGTTTAAGAAAGGATTTATAAGGGTCAGTGATTCAAAACTTTTAGCTCTTTTAGCCGCAGGCCGTTTTCCGGAAGGATGGTCGCTTAAGAATATTTGTGTTTTTAAAGAGGGTAGGAGAACAGGATTAGGGGAGGGCATCAAGCTTTCAGTTAATTTAAAAAGGCTTGCCAAGGAAGGATTCTATGAGACTGGGCTTTCAGACGCCCTTCTTACTATTCTTAAGAAAGAAAATGGCTAGCCTTGACTATTAAAGTTTGTAGTGATATCGGAGCAAAATATACTGAAACCAATAATCCGCCTATTGGAAGAAGTTTAATATCTTAGGATCATTAATCTCGTCAGCAGCAAATGGATTGGGAATGAAATGAAATCGGTTATTAGAGAAACGTGCGAGCACTCCGCTTATGTGTTTCGATTCTTTTGTAAAATAGAATCCTTGGTCTTTTTCATCCAAAAATACTCGGTCGTGCGGAATAATATGCTTGTCTAGTAGGAATTGTCTCCACCCTCTTTTTTCTGCCTGTTTAACTTTTCTAGGGATAGTAACAGGAGGCATGGGAAGCGGCTCCATAACATAAATTGAACGCCCAATAAGAGCATCATATAGGTCCATTTCCTCAATGAACATTGTTTCTTTACAATCAATCGCCACGACATAAAATCTTTTGAGATGAGCCCCCTCCCAACTGGTCCTTTTTAAAGCCTTTTCTTTAACGTCCATTCTAATTTTTTCCACGTATTTTTCTATTGGTACTCTTATTACCTCTGTTCGAACAATCCCTGGGTACCCCCTTTTTAAGCCGGATTTGTGAATTTCAAACATAGCCTCCTCGGTTTTTATTTGGACAGGTAAACAAGATAAATCAGCCTTCAGGAACCCCTTTTTAAATTCCTCGATACATTTTAATATGTGCCTCTATTACTTTTGTATCCTGAGAATCATAGGACCCCAGTAGAGGATAGTGAGTTGAAGAGCCTATTGAGTCGTATCCAATATCTTCCCAATGCCATAGAATTCCTGAACCATAAACATTTTGAGGATTTCCATACCATGGATAGTAAAAAGAAAGCACCAGCCGCTTCCTTAAAACTCTTGTTAGGCTAATTTGCTTTAACTTTAAGTTTTCAAAGAGAGGGAGATAGAAAGTTCTCGGGTTTAAGCCAGTAGTATCACCCGGTACATGACCAATACTAAAAGCTGAAAATATCTCCCTCCTATTCTCATCGTAGACTTTTAGGGAAGTGTTCCCTATATCGCCTTTTCTAATTAATAAAGACGAAATCCCCTCTACTGAAAACTTAACATCAAATTTTATTGTGACGTTGGTTCCATCGTACGGCTTCTTACTAATTCCTATTTGATTAAAAGAAATAGAATACTCGAGTTGAGGGGCATCCCTCCCCATAATTATGGAGTGGTTCGAGCTTAGAATTGTTAAATTATAGAAAGTCAGAGTCGTCCAATCCGAAGTTGTGGAAACAACGAAAGTCGCTTTGTATATTACTATTTGCTGCGGAGAAATAAACAGTGTTGCTTTAAAGAAAGCTACGGATAGGATCAAAGCAACATAAAACGTCTTCTTCATCTTTCTTACCCAGAACGTATGTAAATTCGAGCGATTTAAATTTTACACTACAAGAGCGCGCTGCTCTGAGCAAATCCTCAAATATGGGGACATCTTGGGGCATTATTTGAGGCATTGGATGATTCGCACTTGCAATATAGACAACCAGTTTTCGTTTTGTTATTTCCTGAATCTTCTTAATGAGGGATTCTCTAAACTTTCTTGCTCCAGCAGGAGATCCCTCTTCAATAATCTTAGAAACTATATATTTCTTTACTTCAGGGGATATCACATATCTTACTTCTCTAATTTCACCGCCTCTCGTTGAAACATAAGAATGAGCCTTAACGCAAAGACCTATTGACATCAAGGAATCAAAAAGTTTTCTCCATAAAACCCAAATACGCCCGTCTTCAAAAACGTGATTCTCCCATTTTTCATCATATTGCGTGACATATGACGATCCTTCGAAGGGAAAAGATAGGTTGTTTGAAATAAGCCTTTTAATAAAGAAACCTAGGAAGAAACTCAATAGGCAGGGATTTTCACATGATGTTTTAAGGCTCTAGTGGCTTAACGCGCACCGGGAGGTAGCTTTAAAATTTAGTGGGCTAAGAAAAGTTTTGAAGACTTGGCTAAAAAAATCTCGCGGATTCGTAGATTAATGGAGCTTACTTAAACATCTCCGGGAAGTCTTCCTTAAGGAATTCTATTTTCTCTAAAGGAAACTCCTCTAATTTTTTCATTCTCTTGTCCACCGTTATCACTATGTCGTCCCTATATAGATCCTCCCTTTTTATTTCACTCTCATCTATCCTAACTCACCCGTCGAATGTAAGCCGATAAGTAAGATAATCCAAGCTGGTTAAGAGGAACTCTTTAAGATATCCATGCTTAGAGAAAACTTCCTGAACAAGCTTTATAAACATGTTCACATCCTTAATGAGAGCAGGCATGAACCTAGCTACCTTCATCATATCCTCCCTATTCTCCATCCCTAAAGCGGAGAAATCCTTAAAGAAGCCCTTTTCCTCAGCTTCAATCCATCCTGGGGCGAATCGAAGATTGTAGTATACTCCGCATAAGAATGAAAGGTCTGTTTCGAAGTTCCTCATGATGATATACTCGTCATTCATCTCCACCGAGTCTATGAACGGAGAAAGTGGATCTATCCAGTCGTCCATCCACTTGATGTCCTTGCGCCATCTAACACGCCACTTGGTCTCCGCATCGACGCTCTCCTCAAAGTAAACATCGCAAAGGTCTGCAGAGGTGTACATCTGGCCTAGCTCCCTTCCATCTGAAGACTTAACGGGGTAAAGTTCTCCCGGACTGATGAAACAGGTGCGCCCATCCACATGTACTCATAGCCGCTCCTATCCCTCAGCTCCTTTGCGTGCTTTGGGACGAGGGCAGGCTCTTTGCGTATGCAAAAACATCCTTGAACTCTTCCTTCATGTCAATTATCATCGTCGTCTTAAGCTCTGCAGGTGTGCTAACTCCTTCTATAGCACTCGACAACTTGCCCTCCACTAACTCATACTCTGGACTTTTAACGCTGATGAATTCATCTTTAAACCTTCCGGTGCTTGGGTCTAGATACATGCAGTGCGTGTTTAGATACCCTCCACTATCATCATAATATATCTTCGGGATCTTAGCATCTACTTGCCTTCCGTTCAGGTCCACGAATGTTTCTTTGACTTGCTGTATATCCTTCACGAGATATGAGTGAAGACGAGAAACGTACTCCACCTTTGACAACCTGTTGCTAATTCAAAAGCCTGATGAACTCTTCTTTCGTCACTCCGACTTGACCCAGTATCTTGATCAGCGTGGCTGG
>JAFNIQ010000118.1 GCA_017601395.1 Candidatus Brockarchaeota archaeon | reverse complement strand
CCCCTCCACCCCTTTTACAATCTCGACGGATATAACGTTAAACCTGTAGGCGACATGTTTTTCGAACAGAAAGCACCGGGCCAAGAACCAGTGGCACGTGCACGCGGCGAAGTAAAACTAGTCATAGACAAGGAGAACAGGCTGGAGCCAATACCCTTAGACAAGATAGAGTTTCTCAGAGACGAGTACCCGGAGCTATTCGCCTCAACTGGTTCAAGCCGGATGTGCCCAGCGCGCTAGCGGCAACTTAAGCCGAAAAGTTTAAATGTTAGTGTAGGATGTAATGTATTGATACAAATTGGATGATAAGGTGGGGAATGATGTCCGGATTTGAGGCCGAGTTTGAGCAGTTTCAACGTAGAATTGAGGATGCCGTTAAGAAGGTTTTGGACCTTATTAATACTCATTCTTCCAGGGTTTCTGAGATTGAGCGTAGGGTTAGCTTAGAGGAGGCTACTCCTGGGCTTTGGGAGTTGCTGAAGGAGGCTAAGGGTTTGAGACATGAGGTTAGGAGGGAGGTGGCTGAGGTTAGGGAGATCCTGGTGAGGGAGTTAAGGTCTTTTAGGGACAGGTTGAGGGAGGCTGCTGCGGCTGAGCCTGGGCGTCGGGATGAGTTGAGGGAGGCTTTCGACGATCTTAGGGAGTTTCTCGATGACAGGTTTGAGGAGGCCGAGGACGCTTTGGAGGAGTTTCTCGAGAGGGTTGAGGATGTTGAGGATGAGATTAGGGATAGGATTAGGGAGTTGAAGAGGAGTGTTAAGAGGGAGGTTTATGCTGTGGGACTGGGGGTTCCCGAGGCTACTCGGGTTGCTGTCGCCAGGATTCCTGAGGTTAAGATTCCTGATATTGGTAAGCTTATTGAGGATTCTTTGTCGAAGGCTTTCAGCGGGGCGTCGATGATTGTTTCTTCGGTTAGGCTTCCTCGCGTCGACCTGGATTTGATTGATGCTCTTGTCGAAGCAGGTATTTTCAAGAGTAGGAATGAGGGTATCGCGTATTTTGCTCACAAGGGTATTGAGGCTAGTAAGGATTGGCTGTTAAAGGTTAGGGAGAAGGTTGGGGAGATTAAGAGGCTGCAGGAGGAGACTAGGAGGGAGCTGGAGGGGATGCTTGGCGAGGCTGAGAAGCCTGGTGAGAAGAAGGATTAGCCCGCTTTCTCTAGGTGTTTTTGGCCCGCTTGAATAATGTCCTTTTTTAGACATGCTAATGCGTCTTCCGGCGGCAACACGCGTGCGTGCTTCACATGCTTCAGGGTAAACACGCATCTACCAATCCTGGTTGCTCCAGCAATACGCAGGGAAGGGTGAGGATGCTCGCGTGCTAATGACTTTCTAAGAAACGTCATCATAGGGGAGGAAAAGCTTATAAAAAATAGGTGGAAAGTATAGTAAGAATGTCCTTTGAAGAGGCTGAAATACTGAGGGAACGTGCAGAGGCTTTTCTAACAAACTCTGAAAGGCTGATGGGTGAAGGCTTTTTCGATCTCGCCGCCTTCAGCCTGGAGCAGTATTGCCAGCTAATCCTCAAGTATAAGCTGTTGTTGAAGACAGGCACTTACCCGCGTATGCATCTGTTAACCAGGCTTTTAAGGGAGCTTTCAAAAATCTCTCCCAATGTTTCCCAGCTTCTGGAAAAGGAGGATTCAATACTGCTTCTGACGAAGCTTGAAGACGCCTACATAGGTGCCAGGTATTTGCCGCGCAGATACGAGGAGGTGGAGGTTAAAGCTTTGCTGAGGTTTGTGAAGGAGGTGTTTAAACCGATAGTTGACGGAGTTTGACCTTTACGTGGAGGAGGGGAGGAGGACGTTGGAGGCCTTAAGCAACCCTGTTGAAGTAGGAAGGAGAGTGAAAAAACTGGTTTTAAAATTCTGGCCTACCGCTAGGGTTTACGTCTTCGGCTCCTCCGTCAGAGGCAAGTACACCGCTTCCAGCGACATAGATATTCTGATAGTTGAGGATACAGACTACGAGGAGGCTTCTAAAGTCAAGGCGCAGATCTACATGACAATAGACTATCCGATGGAAATCCACGTGGCAACGTGGAAACAATTTGCCGAATGGTATATGAGGTTTATAAAAGAAGGCGAAATCTTGGAAGTATAGCTTTTCTCTAACCGGGTTACCTCGTCCACGCTTCACAGTGCACGCTAGGCGGCTCGCTATAGTCTTAGCATAGCGCGCTGAACATAGTCTATAAACCAACTAATTTCGATGCTCTTCCTTATGCACAAATGTCTAATTTTTAGCCATTATTGTTAATTTATGTCAACTATACTAGATATTTTCTGAAAATTTGTACATAAGATTTATATAGTGCTTTTTACAGCTAAAGCTATGCCGTCCAAGGGTGAAAGCGTCTCAAGCCTATTGAAGAGGATTGCTGAAGAAGGAGTTAGGTTCATCGACTTCCAGTTCACCGACCTTCCCGGACGCTTGCAGCATATTACGATGCCTGCTGGAAGATTTAGCTCGAGCATGTTTTCCGAGGGGGTTCCGAAGCTGGACGGGTCGTCGATCAGAGGCTTCATGGAGGTTTTTGAATCAGACCTTGTTTTAAAACCGGATCCCTCTACTTTCGCAATTATCCCTTGGGGGAGCTCTGAGAATAAGACGGCGAGGTTTCTCTGCGACGTCTATGTGGGTTATGGCGGCGGTAGGCTGTCCAGGGATCCGAGATACGTGGCCCAGAGGGCTGAGGAATATGCTTTAGAGCAGGGTTTTCTCTCCTACTGGGGTCCTGAAGTCGAGTTCTTCGTTTTCAAGAGGGTTGCCTGGGATGTTTTGAACCCATATAGGGGCCAGTCGTACAACATTGAGTCGCCTGAGGCCGCGTGGAATTGTGGGGATGGCTATCCCATCAGGTTTAAGGAGGGCTATTTTCCGGCGCCTCCGCATGACACTCTGATGGAGTATCGTTCCACGGTCACTCGGATAATGGAGGATTATTTCGGGGTAGTGTGCGAAGCCCATCACCATGAGGTTGCCACGGCAGGCCAGTGTGAAATAGACATGGTTAGAGACAGGCTTGTTAAAATGGCTGACAACGTTATGACCCTCAAGTATGTTGTTAAGAATGTTGCTGTACAGCAGGGGATGGTTGCAACGATGATGCCTAAGCCGGTTTTTGGAGATAATGCGAGCGGGATGCACGTCCACGTTAGCCTCTGGGGTGGAAACCCTGGTTCCGCTGAGCTCGTTGAGGAAGGAAAGCTTGTCAACCTTTTCTACGATCCTGACGACGCATATGCTGAGCTTAGTCAGCTTGGAAGATACTTCGTAGGCGGCTTGATCGAGCATAGCAGGGCCCTGACAGCGATAACTAATCCCACGACTAACTCCTACAGGAGGCTTGTACCGGGATACGAGGCACCGGTGTTCATAGCATGGAGCAGGGGCAACAGGTCAGCAAACATCAGGATACCCGTCTACGAGAAGGGCATAGCCGGTGCGCCTAGGAAGAGGGTGGAGTTCAGAACCCCGGATCCCTCGTGCAACCCTTACCTCTGCTTCGCCGCGATTATGAGTGCTGGACTAGACGGGGTAAAGAGGAAGATCGACCCGGGTGACCCGGTGGACGAGAACATTTACCATCTGAGTCCTGAGAGAAGAAGGCAGCTTGGCATAGGGGAGCTTCCCGGAAGCCTGAAAGAGGCTGTCGAATGCCTTAAGAGTGACAGGGAATTCCTAAAACCCATCTTCTCAGACGATCTGACAGATAGAATAATTGAAAACGGGTTGAACGACCATGTTCAAGTGTCTGCGAGAACCCATCCATACGAGTTTTACCTTTACTTCGACATCTAGAAGTTTTCTTTGACATTGTATAAAAAATTTAAATAGCAGCTCATGGCCTGTTTATGGCGTGAAGATATACGATAGAGAGGCTTTCGAGTGGAGGAGGAAGCATAGGGCTGAGATTGAGGCCCAGGCCTCAGCCTTCTTGGATAAGGCTTACCGTAGGAGCAGGAGCCTCAAGTCCAGAGAGGCTAAGCTCACAGCATTATGCGTTTTCTGCGGCTTCTTGAGGAAGCTTCCACAGGAGGTCGTTAGCGAGATAAAATCCAACAGGGCTGACCCCTATGAGATGCTGGATGGCTTCGTCACGTACTTGACTAAGATAGGCGTTGCTCCGCACAGCATCAAGGATTACGTTTCGGGCGTGAAGAAGTGGCTTCTGTTTAATGATATTAACGTTGAGAGCGCTAAGCTTAGTGAAAGAGTTGAATTACCCAGGCAGTATGCCATAACGAGGGATGCTGCACCAACTAGGGAGGAGCTTAGAAGGATCGTGATGAGCACAAACCTGAGGGGTAAGGCTCTGTTCCTCGTGCTCGCCTCAAGCGGTATGAGGATTGGCGAAGCACTAAGCCTGAGGGTTAAGGATATTGATTTCAACAAGCACCCCGTCACAATACATATAAGGGCTGAAGTAGCTAAGGACAGGCAGGCAAGGTTTTGCTTCATAAGCGACGAGGCTGCAGGCGTTTTAAAAGCCTATCTTGCTGAGAGGATTAACGAGCCTGAGAGCCATGTTTTCCAGGGGAGGCATCAGGGCGTTAAGCC
>JAFNIQ010000113.1 GCA_017601395.1 Candidatus Brockarchaeota archaeon | reverse complement strand
TTTCTTCAACAGCTCTTCTTATCGTTTCTATGACGAAATCCGCTACATAGTCTGCAATCTCCTTAATCAGCTCCGGATCCTCGTATATGAGCCTTGAAAGCCTTTCAATACCCATCCAGTTCCTTATCCACCCATAATAGCTTCCCGCGGAGATTCCGAGCGGATAATCCCTGTCTCTAACCCATCGTACATAGTCGTCCCACCAGAGAGGATATCTTGCGGGAGACTTTGGGTTAAGCCTTGGCATTACTTCCCTTTCCCAGTCAAGCCTGGTTTTAATCGGGTATTCGAGCCACTGAGGCATGCTTGCTTCCGAGTATCGCTTAAACTCTTTAACCTTACACCCATCGTATCTCCTATAGATCTTGTATTCCTCATTCTCAAAATAAACCTCGTATTCGAATGGGGGTAGGAAACCAAGATTAACTGGAACAAACTCGTAACGGTCGAATCCAAAGAACTCGTCAACGTATGTGTCTCTCGGAAGGCCCTCTGAATACCAACGGTTTATGGTGGAGTTCCAAAACCAATGCGGTATGAAAAAGACCCTGTCAGGTTTACCGAAAGTAAAAGTTTCTTTAAATCTTTCACGTGGACGCATCTCTTCTTTCATCTCTTTTATCCCGCACTATGAATTACAAAGCATGATAAAAGGTTTTATACCCAGCGTAATACTTCTATGAAAAATAGTGAAGAAACTTAAATATGTTCGAAGAGATGAGAAAAATGGAAGGAATGAGTTCGGGAAAAAAGAGATGAATTTTATCAAAAGAGGAAACAATTCTTTGGAAGATGCATTGGGAAGGGAATGACGGCTCTGATATTTTCAGACCGAATGGTTTCTCCGGGTATCCATGGGGAATTTATAATGTTTTTCTCAATCTGATAGATCATGACGGTAACGTCATCGATTGGTTGCAGCAATGGCTTAATGCGGCGTCATCTTGCGACTAGGAGTAGCTATAAGCCTATACCATATGGCGTTGACTTTATAGGGGAATCCATTAAACAAGCTAGAGAAGTTATTCTGCCCATGTATGCTTGAAATTTCCCGGTCGCAAACATAGTGGTCTAGATCTCAGCATCAACTTCTTTGACTTCATATTCTTCGACCCCTACGACGTTCATCCAGATGGCATTGAAAGCATGATTGATAAACTCCTCAAGGCGTGTAAGCCCGGTGGTAAAATAGTGTTTTACACTTACGATGGCGTCCAAGGAGGTTAAAGCTAGAATGGGTAGGTGACTTGCTACCTCCAGAAATAGCAAGGAAGCTTAAAAGGATAGACCACAATGAGGTTTCAATAGGAATATACAAGATTTAGGTGATTGGTGATATGAAGAATTTATACATGATTTACATTTGTATCGACCTTTTTAATGATTTGATTCTGTGTTTTTCGGCATAGAAAAACAATGCGTGTTAATCAGCCTGAAAAGCTCATCTGGTTTTGAGCTGTAAAGCCTGACTCGCATAGGCTTCTTCTCGTCTTTACTGATGAGTTCAACAAATTTCCTTTTCGAGTCAAGCTTGACCTCATAGTTATCCATGGGTGTCCTTATGACCACACCTTGTCCAACTAGCCCTCGTTCGAAGAGAGTATAGTTTCTAGGAATCTGCGCAAAGCTTTTCGACGCCTTGTTCTGTCTAAAACTTATAAAAGCCATCATTATGTAAGGAACCTCGTAACCAGCGAGGAAGACCAAGAACCTTAGCGGGCCTGACAGCAATGGGTCGCTTGTCAAGCTGCCCGCAAAATTGAAGTACATTTGGTACCAGACCAGTATGATTATAATGGCAAACAAGCCTAGGAAGGAAGAGACTGCTAAGGGCTTCATTTCCTGAGTGAGTTGCGTATCAGACGCCATGAGCCTTGAAACATCGACAGTTCCTTCCTCATATATCTTTTTGCTTCCCCTTATCTCCTTAAGCTGTTCGAAAGACGGTCCTTTCAACTGGGATCTCAATCTCGAAAACGTTAAGATTAGAGAGATTAATATGAACGCTACGAAAGTATAGGTAAGGTACTCAGGATAGTAGGTGTTTAAAGCTGCAAGAATCAGTATCATCATCTGCCCGTATACATGATATAGCACGAGGCTTTTCGTATCCTGGTAAGCCATGTGAACAATATGGGTGGTTATTAATATGGTTTTTATGTTTTTCCTCGTAGGCTTAGGGTTGACGGTGCCTACGCCTTTACGATGTTTATAATGCAAAAAGTGTCGCCTGGAGCCTAATCCAGTTAAGAGTAGGCCTCTTCATCCTTAAAAAGAATTAACTTGCTTGCGCTGCGCTTACGCCTTAACCACTCTTATCCCTAGAAATCTGCATGCGCTCTCTATCTCTCTAGAAATATCTCCATGAATCATGCTTGCGTGGTGTATGAACCCCTCGTCTACAAGCCTCCTATACACTTCATCAAGGTTTTTAATCCTAACCCAGCTGTACGAACCCCTTGTGTAAGGGCCTTCTTCAACAATCTCGCCGCTCACAGTTAACATTTTGAATTCTCCATCGTACTCCACCAGCCTGTTGATCGTAACCGGGCCAGGTTTAAGCCTGAACTCGCCAGTCCCCTGAGACCTTTCTTCACCTACTGCTCTGTAAAGTATGCTGTGATATCTTATTGCTAGTTTGCAGCCGGCGCATGCCAGTGAAGGCGGTGCGTTCCCACAGTGCCACATTAGGACAAGGTCTTCTTTCTCCGGATGCCGGATGGTCCAGTCTACGAAATGGGGCACTGATTCTCCCAGTGTTGCCCAGTACTGCATAAGCATGGTTAGCGCTCCATAAACGTCGGATTCGCATGCAGAGACCAGACCCTGCTCCGTCAACCTGCCTAGCACGTGGCAAACCGATATTCCATAGATATCCTGTATCTCAGTCCAGCATCTGAATCCGAGTGCTGACAAACCATCCTTCTCAGCCATGTTTTTCAGCAGAACTTCTAGCTTCGCCATCTTCAGCAGGTTTTCAACGGGTATTCCTGTAACTTCAGCGTAAGATTTTATTTGTTCAACAACCCTCGTAACACCCGGATCGTCCCCAGGCATCCTGTTCAAACCGAGTAGGATGCTGGTGAGGTCATAGGGTACGGCTCTCTGCCCGAACTTGTTCATCATCGCTACTTCGTTGTAAGTACAGGTTTCGAAGCGTTCGGGTCTGGGACCAAACACGCCAACCTTAGCTCCGAGGAAGGCTTTGACCGAGGAGCATGCTCTCGCAAAGATCCTGACTTTTTCTAAGAAAGGGCTCTCCTCAGGGAAAACTATGCCGGCGAAGTCGAAAGGTATTTTTCTTCTGTAGAGCCCTGAGGTTAGTGAAAGGGTTCCGCAGAAAGAGTCTGAGCTTCTAAAACCTTCGACCGATATAGGCGGCTCCTTCGTGCCGAAAACTAGAGTTGGGACTCTCATGGCTTGCGCGATTGAAGAACCAGCAACCTCGTCTCCAAAGGTCATTGTGCCCAGTATTAGCCCATGCACCCCTTGGCTTTTGAAAAACTCTATCGTTTTAGAAGCATCCTGGTCATTCCTGACTAGGCCGTTTTTAGTCAGTTTTTCATCAGGGTATATTAAAGCCAGCTCTTCTAACCGGGAAAGCGCTTCTATAGTCCTATTCCGCAGCTTCTTAGCCCATTCCTCGTCGAAAGGCTCCCTGTGGAGAGGAACAAACCCCAGCCTAACTTTCACCGATTCCCCCGTCATTTTTCCTCAAGGATTTATTTGAGAGTCGTAAAATAAATCTTTAGCTTAGAAGCCTTTTCTGCTGAAAAGCGTTGAAAACTACTTGAGGCGATGAGCCGCTATTAAAGATGTTTACAGCTAGCATCCTAACCAGTTTACGTCATTCGCTAAGGTTTTACTTAAAAGGTAAGCATGCTGCATCTAAAGGCTTTTTAAGGGTAGTTTACTCCGAGTTTAACGCATTCCCCTGGGCGTTCATCTATCATCTATAGGCTTCAACAACCTGGTTAAACTTCACGACCGGGTCAATTATTCCTCGAACACTAAGCTTCTTCCTCTTGAAAAGCTCAATCACCGTAGCGTAAACCCTTTCCCTGTTCCAAAGAAGGTGTTCTCTGTAAGGCTCGCTTTCGACGCGAGCCCCGGATACTAGTGTTAAACGGTTAAAGTGAAATTCTTCGCCAAGGTAAAGACCTTTAGCTTCTCCATGATACCATGAAACAGGAATCACGCTTCCACCATATCTTGTTGCCCTGATGGCTTGGTGTAATGCTCGATAGCTTCCGCTGTTCTCCAGCGAAACATCCACCCCCTTCCAGTCAGTTAACTCCTTAATCTTCAACCCTGCTTCAACAGAAGTCGGGTCAATCACGTGGTCTGCTCCAAATTTCTCAGCAAGGCTCCGTCTCTTCTCAACCGGTTCCACGGCGATGACGCATAGGCTACCAGACATTTTACACATCTGTAGTGTTAAAAGCCCTATTGCCCCCATTCCGAAGATCGCAACCCGGTCGCCAAGTCTTACATGTCCTTCTCTAACCGCATAAGCG
The DNA here is from genome assembly GCA_017601395.1 of Candidatus Brockarchaeota archaeon. Taxonomy (GTDB): domain Archaea; phylum Thermoproteota; class EX4484-205; order EX4484-205; family JAAOZP01; genus JAAOZP01. The sequence goes on along the minus strand of JAFNIQ010000113.1, from coordinate 168 downwards.
CGACAACTGCCGGGTCAACGCACGCAAGCTCTTCATCGCTAACGCTCTCAGGAGAGGCATGACGTGTTGCTCGGAAACAGTATGTGTTTCTCTTATCGGAAGATAACCGTAAACCCTGTCTCCAACTTTAAACCTGTAGCCTCTGGAGAAACCTGCTCGACAATCCCG
>JAFNIQ010000035.1 GCA_017601395.1 Candidatus Brockarchaeota archaeon | reverse complement strand
AGGTCTCCCGTGGCACCCGCCATAATCGCTATGTTACGCGCGTGAAGCCTCATATGGCCTGCTTGAATCCCCTCGAGCGCCAACGCTCTAAGGGCTGCAAGATTCTGAGCTAGACCTACGGCGCCCATCACCCTCGCCAATTCCGTCGCGGTTTTAACGCCAAGGATTTTAATCGCGATCCTCGCTATAGGGTGAGTTTTAGTTGCTCCGCCTATTAAGCCAACCGCCATGGGCATCTCCAGCGTTCCAGCGAGATCGCCATTCTCATCCTTTTCCCAGACGGTTAAAGGCAGGTATCTACCCATCCTCGCGGCGAAAGCGTGGGCACCCGCCTCTATAGCTCGATGGTCCTGTCCAGTAGCCAGAGCAACTGCAATGACACCGTTCATAATCCCCTTATTATGTGTTGAGCATCTATAGGGGTCGCTTGCTGCGAAAGCCCATGCTTTCACTATTGCGTCGACACCCTCCTCGCCGCCGACCTCCTCTTTGGCAACCGTCGCTCTAGCCCTTACCAGTCTTCTATCGGCAAGGTTCGATATTATCCTCAAGTATACTTTTCCACCGGTTATTTTCTCTATCAGGGGTGCTACAGCTTCGCACATCGTGTTGACGGCGTTCGCCCCCATCGCATCCCTAACGTCTACGAGGAGATGCGTTATCACCATTGGGCCCACGGTACTATCCACCACTCTAACTTCAACATCTCTAGCGCCTCCGCCGAGCTTTACTAGAACAGGATCCTGATCGTTTGCAAGCTTCAATATTTCGTCCCTGTGTTCAAGGATCTTCATTTTAGCCGTGAAGGGGTTGGTTACTCCAGTCAGTTGCACCTGCCCTATCATGATGGGTTCCGTGGCGTCCGTGAATATCCCTCCTTTCGCCCTGGTCATTTTAGCAGCGTTGCTGGCGGCCGCTACGACGGAGGTTTCCTCGATAACCATGGGGACGATATACTCTTTCCCGTCTATGAGGAAGTTGAGCGCAACAGAGAAGGGGTAAGCCATCGTCCCAATCACGTTTTCAACCATTCTGTCAGCGGTCTCCAGGCTTAGATTGCCCTCTTTCGAGAGGAGTTTAGCCTCCTCCTCCGTCAGCCCGGCATACTCTACTATCCTGCTCAGCCTCTCCGCCACGCTTAAATTGTAGAAGCCCGGTATTCTGGATGTTCTCATCACCGTTTACCTTTTTGGCTAAGTTAAAAACGTTTTTCAAACGTAAGCTGGGCTTCGACTCAAGCCTTAAAAAACAGGATAATGCTTAAAAGACCATCGCATGATGGTTATGCAGCTTGGAGAGCAGAAGTTTCAGAAAGTTTTTAGAGGAGAAGTCCACCAACATTAAGGTTGAGAGGCAGGGGCAGAGGATCTCCTGGGATGAAGAGGTTAAGAGAGACAAGTATTCTTTCACAGGGTTCCTGGAGTTCGCGTATTCGAACAAGACTTCTGGAGACTACATTTATCTCGACAGGAGTACTGCTTTCGACATCCTCGACAGGATTAACTGGATGGAGAGGAGGATTAAAAGCCTTATGCTGAGGCTTAGAATACTGCTTTTACTCCTGATTGTTTCCTTGGCAGCGGCCGCATGGGGATGGTTAGCGTGAGCAGCAAGAGGCCTCTCGTGGAAAGGCTGAGAGAAGAACTGTCTAAAAGGTTCATCGGCAACGAGGAGGTAATCTCAATACTTTTGCTGAACCTGCTTCACAGGAAGTCCACAACGCTGATAAGGGCGCCCAGGGGAACAGGCAAGTCCACGCTGATGCTGCTTGTTTTGAAAGGCCTCTTCGGAGACGAGTTCGTCGTCATTTCAGGAGCCTCCGAGGTGAAGAGGGGGGAGGTTGTTGGAAGACTTCATATTCCTTCGCTTGAGAAGAAGGGCAGGGAGAAAGTCCTCTGGGCTAAGTTCGTACGGGCCCAGGGCAAGGGGATAGATGAGGTGAACAGGCTCAACCCCTACACTACTGCGAACATTCACCATTTGATGCAGTTCGGAGAAGTATGGGCCTACGGGCAGAAGTATACTGTTGAAGACTATACTCTCATAGCTAACGAGAACCCGGGTGACGTGACGACTTTCATACAGCCTCCGCCGTTCTACGACAGGTTCGACATTGCTCTCTACCTGAGTTCGCTCACGGTGAGCCAAAAATTCGCTCTCCAAGAGTTGAACAATGATTACGGCTACGATTTGATAAAATCCATGCCGCGCGTCATGGAGCCGGGTGACCTGGCGGAGATAAGGAGGGAGGTTGAGGAAACCGATGTTGAACCAGGTTTAATCGGCTTCATAAACACGCTCGTCAGAGACTTTCAAGTGTGCGTCAGGGGTAAGGAGCATAGCAGCGTCCCCCTTCCAGTCCTGTGCGAGGGCTGCCATTTCACCAGGTTCGTCTGCAGCAGGGTTAAGGAGCCTCCGAGCGAGAGGGCAACCCTCATCCTGCTTCAACTCGTCAAGGCTAAGAAGTGGCTTGAGGGAAAGGTTGAGGAGAAGGATGTAATCGAGATGGCTAAATGGGTCCTCATACATAGGACAGGCTTCCTAAACCCTGAGAAACCCTTGAAGGAAATCAGCGAGCTGCTTGAAAGGGAGAAGGAGAGAATGTTTGAACGAGAATCCAGGAAACAATGGTTCATCCTGAACGAGCTTTACAATGGTTTCAGCCCAGGCCTATATAGGACCGCTAAGGAAATAGCTGCTGAGGATAATGTTTTCGCCGAGGAGCTTTTTTCCTTAGAGGAGAAATGGGTTAGGGAAGGCAGGATCAGCCGGGAGGAAACTTTGAAGGTGGGCCTCGGGCTCGAATAGAAATGGACGATGAAGAAGTAAGAAGGATTTTCGCGCAGGTTAGGAGTGAACTCTATTTCCCACCGTGCGAACTGGAGGTGAAGCATGACGGTGAAAGTGGCAAACCCTTTTTCGTGGTGGATTCAAAAGTACATATTTCTCCGGAGGCGGTTCCGAAGAAGGTTGACGGTGAAAAATATCTTAGGTCTGTCATCAGGCATGAGATTGCTCATCTGCATTACTGCCCGTATGACATTAGGACGGCTTACGAGCTGGTGAAGGAGGCTTACAGCGCGTGCAAGGACTGGGGCACCGCGTATTTCTCAGTCTTGCTGTTCGCCGATTTGAATGTTGACTGCTTCTACCTTTTAAGCAGGTTCGGGGAAACACCTTATCACGTCGAACAGTTTCTAAACACTTCGCAGAGGGGGATTAACAGGTATATTCAGGCAGCCTACAGGCACATCTTGAGAAAGAGCCATAGGGAATACGACTATAATGTTGAAAACGTGGCTAGGCAAATCAGCATGGTTATGAGGTCTGAAAGAAACTGGTTTAGTAAAGTTAGGCTGGTGGCGCTCATCCTGTCTTTAAACAGGGTTAAAGCCGAAATACCGAGGCAGCTTGCCGGCCCTGGCGCGAGCATCCCCTTAAGGGAGGACTTGAGCAGGAACACTATTGAGAAGATTAACGAGGTGCTTGGGGGAATAAAAAACAGTGAGGAGGCGAGAAGGTTTTACGAGTACTGGGTTAAATCAAGGCTGAAGAACTCTGAGCTTGAGGAGATTAAGAAGACGATTAGGAAAAGCGGTAAAGCAGCGGGTGGGAGAAAGACCAGAAGGGGAGAAGCCGGGGGAATACGCCGCGCTAAGACTGAGGGCGGGCAGGAGCCCAAGCTGCCTACGAGCGTAAGCAAGCCGTACACCGGGTTGACTAACGAGATGGTTGAAGAGCTCTTCTGGAAAGTATGCTGGTATAGGGCTAGGGCGAGGCGGACGATGCTCGTATATCTTGAGGAGGGCAGGAGGCCTGAGCCGAATCTAGCAATATCCAGCTACCCCATGGATTGGAACATTGAGGACGAGGTTGAAGATCTTGATCTGGAGGCCAGCCTCGACGAGGGAAGGCTGCGGATTGAAATAAACACGGTGAAATGGCAGAGCGAGGTTAAGGGGAAGGGGAGCAACATGACGATAAGCAACGTGCCCTCAAGCCTAATAGTTTTAGACGCCAGCAAAAGCATGCAGGACGTTATCCATAATGCTGCAACCTCAGCCTTCATCAACCTGCTTTCCGTGGAGAGAATAGGTGGGAAAACAGCTTCAATAGCCTTCTCAACAGACTACTACTCTGTAGACTGGCAGGGCTCGACGCTTGAGAAGGAATTGTCCTTAGCGCTCTACTTCGGGGGGATGACGATACTTCCTCTAAAAGAGATCATGAGGCTAGTTTCCGAGAGCGAGAACAGGGTTTTGATAAACATCATAACGGATTGCGGCTGGCAGAACATTGAGGAGGCGCTTCCCTGTCTGGAGCAGATCGTTAAAAGAGGACACAGGGTTAAAATCTTCCACCTTCACGGGGGGAAATACCCGGAGAACGTGAAGAAGGTGAGCAGGGTCGGCGGAATAAGGATTATCCCGGTTAAGGATCCTGAGACCGACCTGCAGTACCTAGTTACTAAAGAAACCAGTGAAGACTACGGGGGCTCGGTGCTGGTTTTAAAATCCTAGTTTAAAGCCTTCGGAAACACTTTCAGAGGCTTGTTCGAATTTCTGTACACGCTGTTCGCAACAATACTGTTAAAAACAGGTGGGGAGCAACAGTAGGATGGGATTCGAAAATGGAGGAAATGTTAAGTAGGAAATGGTTGCTCGTGCTCAGCGCGGTTTTCGTCGCAACCATCGGCGTAAACCTGGCTCTACTAGTTGGAATATATCCGGCGCTCATAAGCCAGCAGGCTGGCTCTGAGAACCGCTTCAACACGGTTGAAAAAGGCTTTGCTAAAACCCTGGGCACCCTCAGCCTGCTGGACACTGGCCAGGCTGAGCAGCAGGCGAAGACGATAAGCGTGACCGGCACAGGCGTGGTTAAGGCTAAGCCTGACAGGGCGGTTTTAAGCCTCAGCGTGGTTACGCAGGCGGAAAGCGCGGGGGGAGCCATTTCTGAGAACGCGGATAAAATGGACAGTGTCATAAAAGCCGTCAGGAGCATGGGGATTCTGGAGAACCAGACGGAAACATCCGCGTACAGTCTGACCCCTATTTGGGAATATCCTAAGGAAGGCGGCTCGCCCAGAATAGTTGGCTACACTTGTTCCAACACTATTAGGGTCACTGTTAAGAATTTGAACAAGGTGGGGGAGGTGATTGACGCAGCGGTTAAGGCTGGTGCAAACCAAGTTTCCTCGCTTCAATTCACGATTTCCGACGAGGCGATGCGTCAACTCGGGTTGAATGCTCTGATCCTCGCTGTGAAAGATGCCTCCTCTAAAGCCAGTACGATAGCTGCCGCAGCCGGATTAACGCTGGTCGGCCCGGTTTCAATAAGCCTCTCCGGATACTCCCCGTATGTTAGAAGCTACGCTTTCGAAACCGTAATTGGAAGCGTTGCGACGCCGATAATTTCACCGGAGGAGGTCAGCGTAACTGTGAGCGTTACAGCGATTTACGAGTTTAATTGACATTCCCACGGTTGAAGCCGGTGGGATTCCCGGTTCGTCGCCCCAAGGCCTCATCCCGCCGGGTTCAGGGCTGTGTCAAACCAGCACCGCATATAGCGGATGACCCGCCTCATGATGTTCATTGCTCGTTGAGTCGGCATTATAAAGCAGGCTGAGACGCTTCCTCAGAAAACTCCCCGTTTCGCGCTCCTCGCAGCTCCGGTAGTACTGTCTAACATGCCGGTATATTATTATTATGATGATGTACTCAGATAAACTCAGATGAATTCAAGTTCTGCATCCCAGTTAAGTCCTGCAAGGGAATTTTCCATGCTTTAAGCCTGTGGGCCAGAAGGAAAATTATTCTTCGCAGTACTCTAGGGCTTACAGGAAGTTGAGGGGAAAAGGGACTCTACGACAGCAGAGGGGAGCTCATAGGCTACGACCTTGGGAAATTCGCCAAACTCCAAAGGCTTCGCCTGGGATACGAGAAGCTTAGCGATGAGGCTGGGTGCCAGACGTGTTCTCCGGTTATCGTCGTAATAGGCCCTTCAGCAAAAAGCCCTGAACGAGCGAACGCTTAAAGCATGGTATGAGGTTTTAGTGAGTGTTTTACAGCAATGACTATAGGCAATGAAAGCTTTAGTGCGCGACTCTTCGACCATTCTATGTGGGAAAATCTAGGATGATTGGTAAAAGTTTAAGACCTTTTTAAACAATTGGTCAGCGTGCTGCTCGTTGAGCGAGGAGGAGCTAGAGTATAAGCTGCGCGGCAAGACTCTTCAGGTCTACCTCTACCTAATAAGGACCGGCGGGGAAGATAGCTACGGCGTAAGGGAGGTTCAGAGGGCACTGGGCTTCAAGAGCCCGAGCATAGCGTCATACCATCTTGAAAAGCTTAGGGAACTTGGTCTGCTCGTTAAGGATGAGAAGGGGGATTATCGCGTCGCCAAAGAGGTCAACATAGGGCTGTTGAAGCTCTACATTAAGATAGGGGAGCTCAGGCTGCCGAGGTTCCTACTGTACGCTTGCTTCATAACCAGCATGGTGGCGACATACCTGCTGGCTTATCCTCAGACGTTCAGCCCGCATAATCTTTTCGCACTACTGGTAAGCTTCTCCTCGCTCACAATACTCTGGGGCGAGACCCTCATGATAATGAGGGAAACAAGGTCTAAAGCTTTTAAAAAATAGCTGTTTCCTAGGAGCCCGGTGTGCAGCCGACCAATAGGCTTGGGGAAAGAGTGTTTGACATCCCCATGCTCGGGATTCCCGGCTCGTCGCCCCAAGGCCTCATCCCGCCGGGTTCAGGGCTGTGTTAAACCAGCCCTGCCACCGGGGCGTACCACTACCCAACTATATCGAAATAATGGGTATTTTATATAGACATTCTGATGTCACTCGGATGGTAATCGGATGACATACGAATAGCACGCAGTAAAGAGTGTTTAAAACCCTGGAGCCGTCACATTGAGACATGGAGACCCAGGTCTCCATACGTGGGTTTCAACAGGGAAACCATTAATATGAGAAGCAGGGACCCCATACGGGTGAACAGGATGCTGAAACGCTACGGTTTCCAATCGGCAGAAGTATCCTCCCCAGACGGGCAGATCCTTGTGAAAACAACCATTAGGGAGAGAATCGAGCCATATCCCTCTGGTAAACGCCTCTACTACTCTATCTCTTTCAAGGGAATGGAGATACTGGTTGACTCTCCGCTGGCCATGGATTTTAAGGACGCGCCACCCCTCGCCGGGAACCTTGTTTTAACCAAGAGGGAAGAGAAGACTATTCGCGAGAAATGGCAGGCGGTGCACGGCAAGTGCAAGAGCGTCCTTAACCTGTGCAACGAGCTGCACCTTTGGCTTAAGGAGGAAGAGGAGCCGGGTAGGAGGCTGGAGCTTTTTTTCCGCGCATACGATGACGGTGTTGCATTCCGCTATTTTCTCCCGAGGCAACCGTGCATTAAAAGTTTCAAACTGGCTAACGAGCGTTCAGAATTTCACTTCGCGTCAAACCATACCGTTTGGGCAGCCGACTATGGATCGTACATCTCTCCCCAGGAAGCCCTTTTCGAGAAGAAGACTCTCAGCCAAATAACGCCTTCCTCAATAATAGGCCTACCCTTGCTTGTTAAAGTCGGCGAATCCAGATGGGTTGCAATTACTGAGGCAAACATAGCAGACTGGGCTGGAATGTATCTTACCGGGACGGGTGTCAAACCCTATGCTCTTGTCTCAAGCCTCGCCCCTAGGCTAGACGAGCCTGGAGTACTGGTCAGCTCAAACACTCCCCACTTCTCGCCGTGGAGAGTAATGATGATAGGCCAGAGCCCAGGCGACCTAATCGAGTCAAACATAATACTGAATCTTAATGAGCCATGTGTAATCAGAGACACGTCTTGGATAAAACCGGGTAAGGCTGCTTGGGACTGGTGGTGCGGAGGATATATCCCCGACGCGAAGTTTAAAGTCGGCATGAACACCGAGACCATGAAGTACTTCATAGAGTTCGCTGCAGAAATAGGTTTCGAGTACATGATTGTCGACGCTGGCTGGTATGGAGAACCTAACAAGCCTGAAGCGGATGTCGCTAAGCCTATTCCTGAGCTGGATATTCATGAGCTCATCAGGTTCGCTGGAGAAAGAAACATTGGGATTATAATCTGGCTCCACTGGAGGGATGTTGAGGAAAAGATTGAGGAGGCCTTCCGGCTTTACGAGAAATGGGGGATAGCAGGGGTCAAGATAGACTTTATGGACCGCGACGACCAGGAGATGGTTAACTTTTACCACAGGGTTGTTAAGAAGGCTGCTGAACACCATCTTCTCGTAGAATTCCACGGCGCTTACAAGCCGGATGGCTTACGCAGAACCTATCCGAACCTAATAACCCGCGAGGGCGTTTTAGGAAACGAGTATTGTAAATGGTCAACGCTTGTTACCCCAGAGCACACCGTGACAATACCCTTCACGAGGATGCTTGCTGGACCTATGGATTTTACACCAGGAGGCTTTCGTCATACGACCAAGGCGACTTTTAGACCTCAGAACAGGGGCCCGTTCGTAATGGGTACGAGGTGTCACCAGCTTGCTATGTTCGTTGTCTACGAGAGCCCGCTGCAAGTCGTTTGCGACTCGCCCTACAATTACCGGGGGCAACCTGGCCTAGAGTTCCTCAAGATAGTTCCAACTACATGGGATGAGACCAAGTTTCTGAACGGCGAGGTTGGGGAATACATAACCATCGCTAGGAGAAACGGTTCAGACTGGTTCATCGGAAGCATGACGAATTGGAATCCTAGGGAAATAGGAATACCATTGGGATTCCTGGGAGATGGAAAGTATGTTGCCCACGTTTTTGAAGATGCCCCGGATGCGGATGATTTCCCTGATAGGGTTTGCGAGAAGAGGCTTGAGGTAACGTCTAAAGACATCTTGGTGGCGAGAATGGCTTCCGGCGGAGGCTATGTGGCCCACGTACTGCGTGCTGAAGATCAATGAAAATTTTATGAGAGCGTTCGCTTCGAATAGCGCGGGCTGCGCCCCCAGCTACCGCCGTATGCTTTTCCTCCAGATAATCTGTTTATAAATGTCGCCATTTAAACTTGGGAAAAAAATAAATAATGTTTAACGGTTCTCAAACGGTTCCGGAGATCATGGTTAAGGTAAACTATCATATTCACAGTACGTATAGCGACGGCCGAGCCACCATAATGCAGTATGCTGAGGAAGCGGTTAGAAAGGGTTTTCACGAGATCGCCTTTGCTGAACACTTGGCTATACGGCCAGGGTCGATGAAAAAACTGTATTACTCTATAGATGCTTCTAAGATAGAGGATTATGTTGAGGATGTTAAAGAGGCAGAGAGGAGTTTTAAAGGCTTAAAGGTTAAGGCTGGTTTAGAAGTCGACTACTTCCCAGGCTCGGGATCACTGCTTAAAGATATCTTGGGGAGTAACGATTTGGATTTCACTATGGTAAGCATCCATTGGATAGGCGAGTTTTGCCTAGACTGTGTCAAGTATAGGAAGGCTTTCGAGATAGCTGTTAAAGAAGAGGGTTTCGACAAGTTCTACTCGAAATATTTGAGGCTTCTTGGGGAAGCTGTGGAGTCAGGATTGTTCAACGTTATCGCGCATTTCGACATCGCTAGGAACTGGGGTTTCAAAACCTCCAGTGATTTTAAGATGGATGAGCTCAAGATCTTGGAGAATGCAAGCAAGCTGGGAATGGCTGTCGAAGTTTCCAGCAAGGGTTTGAGAAACCCCATTAACGAGCCATATCCTGCTAGAAGGATTTTAGAATACTGCAGTTCTCTCCGCATACCGATAACACTGGGTACTGATGCTCACAGGTTGAATGAAATTGATGCAGACTATGATTCTATAGTTGAGTATGCTAGGTCAGCAGGCTACTCAGAGTTAGCTGTGTTCAGTAGGGGGAAGCTGACCCTCGTTTCCCTTGGACTCTCTGAACCATTTGCCTAAGCTGCCTCCCGTCTTTCTAACCCTGAATTCTTCAGCCTCCTTAAGAACTTCCTTGTAACGCGGATATTTGATTCTCATGATTGCCTCGTCTAGGCTTAGCCATTCGAAGCCCTCGTGCTCCCAGGATATTGAAACATTTTTCTCTAAGGCTTCTCCGAGAAACAGGACCAGCGTTTTGCTGACAAGCGTGCTGTCGTCCCTCCTATAATAGTAGTTTAAAACCTTCCTGAACCCAGGTATGACTCTAATTTTATCTATCCCACTCTCCTCCCTCAATTCTCTCAACGCTGCTGCAAGCTCGTCCTCAGCCTCATCTATATTACCCTTCGGAAAATCAAGCCTTCCTCTGACTTTTAGAAACAGGTATTTCACTTCACTATTTTCCTTTGTAAAAACAATGAAGCCGGCTGACTTCTCTTTCATCGGGGACTGACAATAGGCTTTAACCAGGCCTCTCTTATAAGTTTTTTCGGAAAAAGCTTATTTAAAGCCCTCCATATATGGAAACGATGAGTCTTGGAGAAGGAAGAGCTTTTGAAAATGCTCAACCATGCGCTTGAACTCGAGCACGCGGCTTATGTACAATACCTGAGCCATGCTGAGCTGATAGACGGTGAGAACGCTGAACCGTTGATAGAGAGGCTTAAAGAAATCGCGAACGACGAGAAAACCCATCAGGAGAAGTTCAGGTCCCTGATAGGCATGCTAGGGGGAACGCCCAGCATGGGCATTGCAGAAACCCATCCGGCTAAAACCGTTAGGGAAATACTTGAGCAGAATCTGAAGGATGAGAAAGAAGCTGTTGACACTTACAGGAAGATATATGGGGCGATAGTCGGGGTAAGAGGCAGAGGATACTATGATATGCTTCTTGAACATGAAGTTAGACACATAATAATGGATGAGCAGGAGCATATTACAGAGCTAGAGCTATTGCTTGGAAAGTCGGGCGAAAGCTATTAAAACGTTTTCGTTTTTTCTTTTTTAAAAACTCATTAAAATACCCATCTATAGCTATCCTCCTCCTTAACCATATTCTTCAATGCCTCCCTGTCTGTAATCTCCTTGGCTGGTTTCATCAGAATTTCCTCCTCTTCAGGTGAAATGAAGAAGTTCGCCAAGTATGTTTTCCCATTCAAGTATCTTAAACGTCCCTTAACTTTTTCAGCTATCCTGTTGTCAACCTCCTTGAACTCTTCAGGGAGTATTCTAAGCCCATCCCAAGGTTTTAAACCCATTACAAAACCCCAGTCGTCGCAGAAGCTTTTAACGTAGACGTGCAGAGGAATCGTGTTTACAAAAACCCTTTTAACGGTCCAGAATATTCTCCTAAACTGACGGCTCTGGAACGCGGTTGCCTGAGTTATGAAGGTGCCTCCGGGCTTCAGGGCATCTTGAACCATTCTGTAAAACTCCTTGGAGTAGAGTAGAACAGACGGGCCACCCTCCACCGGGTCAGTTAAATCAATTATTATCGAATCATAATAGTTCTTCTTCCGCGATATGAATTTCCTCGCATCCGTAAGGTGAATCTTAACCCTCCGGCTCTTCAAGGATCCTTTGTTTAAGCGTTGAAGGTATTTTTCAGACACTTCTACAACCCTCCCATCTATGTCAACAAGATCCACGTGCTCAACCTCCCTGTATTTTAAAACCTCTCTGAGCGCGCATCCGTCTCCTCCTCCGAGTATGGCAATGCGCCTCCGGTCTTCAGCGTTTAGAAGCGGCGTGTGTACAAGTGTCTCATGATACCTGTATTCATCGTACTCGGCAACCTGAATAAGGCCGTCGAGCAACAGGCATAATCCGAATTCAGGTGACTCCAGCACCTCCAGGGTTTGAAACCTTGTTCTCTCAGCAAGCAGGATTTTGCTGACTCTGAAGAGAAAATAGTTGTTAAAAAGGTCGAATGTTAAGTATCTTGTTCTCGTTAACCTGGACATTTTCTAACACTCCTCGTCTAAGCTCCTTGTACATCACTCTTTTAGCTTTTAGAGCCCTGCTGACATGTTTGAGAGCCAGCCTCGGCATGCTTCTGTTTCCACACGTGAAGATGTCTATAGCTGCATAGCCATACTCCGGCCAAGTGTGGATGGCTATGTGCGACTCCGCTATGACCACAACCCCTGAGACTCCTTGGGGTGTGAACTTATGGAACTTGCAGTCGATTATCCGTGTCTCCGCCTTCTCAGCGGCCTCTACGACGGTTTTCCTAACATATTCTAAGTCATCTAGCAGTTCTTCATCGCAATGGTACAGATCCGCTATTATTTGCTTACCTAAATACATTATTCCGCTCATTTCTGATTTTTTCAAGTTAGTGTATATTAAAACGATTTAAATTTTACGGTTAGACATTAAAAACAAAGTTAAAACGGTTTTTCTTGCTGAAAACTGATTTGAAATAAAAATTGTAGTCGAATGATGAGCAATATTTTTTACAGTCTATTTTTCAGCTTCAAAAAGCTTTTTTCTTCATTTTTTAATTTTTAAAAAAGCTCAACGCGTTTTTTCAAGTCTTTTTCTCGCAACAATTCTGCCAAAAATAAAGTCTAGTAGAGGTTTTTCAAAAGCAGATCTAAATACCTGTAGCCACCGTCAGGCAATACTGTAACAATACTCCCGCCCTTGAAATCCCCGGCTACTTTCAAACAGGCTGAAACATTCGCCCCAGAAGATACTCCGCACAGCAAGCCTTCTATCCTAGCCAGCTGAAGAGTTGTCTGAACAGCCTCCTCGTCGCTCACCAGCATCACCCTGTCGACAAGGCTCAGGTTATCCCTGAGGATCTTTGAGACAAAGCCCTCTCCAATGCCTTCTATCACATGCGGTATCCCAGCTATCTTCGAAGCTCCTCTTCCGTAAAACATGTTGTAGAGCGCCGGGGAATTCTCAGGCTCGACAGCGATTAAACGCATATTGGGGTACTTCTCCTTCAAAGCCTTTCCCACCCCTATGAGCGTCCCACCGGTTCCCACTCCGGCGACGAAGGCGTCGATCCTCTCATCCAGCTGCCTGAGAATTTCCATACCTGTGCCCTCGTAATGGGCCTTAACATTATCCTCGTTTGAAAACTGGTTGACTAGGAAACCACCTGTCTTTTCAGCTATTTCCCCCGCCTTTCTGACCACGCTCTCCATACCCTCCTTCTCAGGAACCAAAACTATCTTAGCGTTTAACGTGTGCATCATCTGCCGCTTAGCCTTAGCAGTGTTATCCGGCATCACAAGGATTGCGTTATAGCCTTTAACCGCAGCAACCATCGCAATAGAGATCCCAGTGTTCCCGCTAGTGGCCTCAACTATTGTTGAACCGGGTTTCAGAATCCCCTTCTTCTCCGCAGACTCTATAATGTACAGGGCTATCCTGTCCTTTATGCTTCCACTCGGATTTAGAAACTCGAGTTTCGCGAAAATATTTACGCCTGCTTTTTCAGAAATCTTGTTCAGCCTCACTAATGGTGTTTCCCCTATTGCGTTAAGGACGCTGGAGGCTACTCTGTTTCTCTCCAAGCCTCGGCTGAAAACCAGTTGATACGCTTATAAACTCTTGCAACATGTTGTTAAGGAGCAGTATTAATGCCAGTTGAAGCATGGCGAACTCCCTGAGAAAATGAAAGACATCTCTACACTTAACCAGGGGATTGGGAAGGATTTCTGTAATAGGCTGTATCCTAGGATACGCGTGCGGTCCCCCTGAACAGTATTATCATTCTTCCGTTTTCAACGCCGGAGGCGCCTGAACCCCTTAAAGCATACAGTCCGCCCCCCATCCAGAAGTAACGTATGCGAAGAACCATGCTTGAACCATCGTTGCATCTGAGTCTGAGAATTATAGTGTTTCTCTTGCATAACACTACGCCCCTGGCTTCTGCAACATCATAGGTTGTTCCACCGATTACAATGCTTCCCTCAACCGCTTCTACAGGGATAAAGTTCTCCTTTCTCTCTCCAAGCTTCAAGACTAGACTCAGACCCAGTTCCCTCTTTTCCCTGTCTCCATCAGTTTTTCTTACAGCTATTCCTTTTGCATTCACAGAGACTGTTGATTTCCCCCTTATCGGTGTCTCCTCTTGAGGCTCGCCGCTGATTCTTAAGAACAGCATTGTCGAGACCAGTATCGCTAACAAGCTTGCTAGCGCCAGCAGTTTGAACCCAGTCATGTTTCTCATGCTCATCACCTCCGTTTAAAGCGTTTTCCCTCTGATTTTTTATATGTGAGGCATGATTCGTATGGATGAATCATCCATAAACTTAAAAAAGCTTTAAAAAAGCGGTATGCTTCGAAGAAGCTTGGACGGTTTACTGTTAATATCAATTCTAACCGAGCTGGTGAGTGCAGTGATAAGCTTTGCCATAGCCTATTACGCGTATAAAAGCTTTAGAATCTCTTCAATAAGAAGACTTTTTCTGCTGCATTTAGGGTTTGTAATACTTGGAGTAGCCCTCCTGCTTCGCTTCGTGACCTTCAGCTTCCTCCTGTCGCTGCGTTTTTCTGAACAGAATGTTCAAGCTATACGGGGAATCGTTTCTCTAGGAGGATTTGTTTTCTCCTCGCTGCAGCTGGTCGCCTATATTCTTTTCTCAGCCTCGTACACCTCGCAACCTGAATCCGCAGACGAGAATGGCAAAATACTGGCCGTCCTACCAGGTTTCTACCTTATATTTTTCAACCCTTTTCTAGAACTGTTGTCTCTCGCGATAATCGGGTACGTCGTGGCCCGCGCGCTGATTCTCTTCATTTATAAAAGCAGCGGCAATTCGCTTCTAGTCCTGCTCGGCTTTGCATGTTTCTTCGCGAGCCACCTGTTCTTTCTTTTCACGACGATTGAAGAAAGCCTCTTGTTACTGGGTCAGGTTGTTCAGCTTTTCGGATTCATATTCTTTCTAGTGATGTTGACACGGGTGACTAGGACGGGTTGACTGCTTCAAAAGAGTACCGTTCTAAAGCACGCATCTACTTCGACATATTGAACCAGATAGTTAGCGAAGGCGGTAGGGCTGGGCCCACACGCATTCTTTACGGTGCAAACTTGTCGCATGACCGTTTGACTAAGCACTTAGCCCAGCTCATAAGCCTAGGGTTGGTTGTTGAGGAGAAGGAGGGGGACAGGGTGTTCTATTCTTTAACAGAAAAAGGGATGGTTTTTATCCAAGAGTTTCGCCGGATACAGGCTTTCGCTAAAGCCTTCGGAATACCTATTTGACAGCCTTACAGCATCCAAATCGACTCTTCTTAGCGTTAAGCATGGAAAGATTTATGAGTGTAACCGGGGTTTTTAATATTGCTGATGGAGACTATTGCCAGGATTAATGAGCCGCTTCACGGTTATGTTCAGGAGATAGTGCTTATCCCTGTGAGCAAGCTTAAGGTTATAGAGGTTCAGAGAAAACCCTCCGCTCCACACGTTAAGAGGCTTAAAAGCTCGATTAAGAAGATAGGTTTCACCATACCGCTGATAGTTGTCAGAAGGGGGGAAGAAAACATAATAATAGATGGTCAACACAGGTTTCTGGCGGCGAAGGAGCTTGGAATAAAAGAATTGCCTGCGATAGTGATACCTGAAAAGTATGCTCACAACCTGATGGAGCTGAACGTTGAGAAACAGATGTCTCTGAGGGAGAGAGCGTACGTTGCGCTTAATGTTTACAGGATGTATTTGAATGAAAATCCTTCTATGAAGGAGGATGATGGAAGAATAATGGATTCAATAGAGTATGCATACTATGTTACGCTTGGAATAGCCTACGAGAAGAAGGCTAGGGTATCCGGATCACCCTATGAGCCATTATTGAAGAAGGTAGATGGTTTCCTTTCAAAGCCGTTGAGGGACGCTGTCGTGGAAAGGGAGAGGAGGGCGGAAGTCATAATAGAGACGGATGGATTAACCAGGGAGGTTGTTAAGAAAGTCAAGGAATTAGGGGTGGAACACGAATTCTTGTATAACGAGGTCGGTCTTTCTGCAACCCTATGAAAAAGGAAGAAGAAGGTTTCACAGAGCTTCGACAATATTTTCAGCGCGCTGCAAAAGAACCTGAAGGACTTGGCTCAAAACCCTGAGAAAATTTTAAAGAAATAGCTTGAGGTTTAAAGCTCGAGGCCCATCTCCACCCTCTCGTAGAGCCACTTCGCCACGTAGAGCTTACCCCGCCTCCTCATCTCCCTCTCCCTCTCCCTCTTCTCCGGAGGGACCAATTTGTACTTCTCAACCTTCCTCTCGATGAACGATGAGATCACGCAATCTCTATCTGCTTCGTGGATAGCCCGTTTCACATCGCCAGTGGATAATTCCTTCTGAGCCAACGTCCTTTCCAATTCGTCCTCGGGAAGTTCCTTCACGCCCCTTTCCAGAAAGACATTCTCCACTATCTTCTCTAACTCTTCGGTCCTCCTCTTTTCCTCTTCCATCGCTCTCTTTATGTTCTCGCTTTTAGGATTGCCAAAATTAACAATAATTGCTTCTATACCTGTTTTATCCCATCTTAATTTAAGGGGTTCTTCTAGTGGCATTTCGGGAATTATCGCGAGTAATTCTATAACAGGTGGTTTTATGTTCCATGATTCTAAAAGAGAACCCAGTTCGCTAAGCATACTATCCTTTAGAGACACATACGACGTATGGGTAGGACACGCTGATATGTATGCACATGCTTCACACGTAATCGTGAGATTTTTAATCCTTACACCCCTAGAGAGACACCTATTAACTAAACAAATCTCCTTCTTAGAAGGCGAGCATCGCCACATAGCTGATACAGGTCGCAATCATTACAGTTTCTTTTACACTCTTTTTTCAACTTCTTGAAAAAATAGTTTGAGCTACATATAAGTCTAGATTTATTAGACCCAATGTGTGTCAAAGCTTTTGACAAAAATCTGGGAAAAACAGCTTAAATTTTACCATATTCTGAGTGTAGCTAGCAGTAACATCTTCAGAGGGCCTCACCAGCCATGGCCACGAGACCGGTTCCAATATACGGGTCCTCGATAACGCGTCCATCTCATGGGGCCATCGGTCAATTACCGGGCATAAAGCGGTCACATCGGCATCTTTTGACAGAATTTCAGCGCACTACAAAAGAACTTGAAGGAGTTAGCTCAAAACCCTGAGAGAATTTTAGAGAAGTACAAAGGGGCAACGTGAAGCTCATCTACGTATTTCGGCGAGGAAGCCCTTCGGGTATAGGATGAATCATTCTCAGATATCTGGATGCCGCTCCCACTGGCTTCAGCCGTGGGAGTGTCAAGGTTTAGTGACCATTCTCACCGTGGCTAACAGCAGCACGATGCCCAGCAACATCTTAAGAAGACCTTCGCTAGCCGCGGTTACGAAACTGGCTCCAACATATGATCCCAAGACTGAAGCGAAGCCCATGGTTAATCCAATGGCAACGCCATAGTTGTTCAGGTGGCCTATGCGCCAATGCTTTATGAAGCCGGCCAATATGGTTGGGATGGAAACCAGCAGGCTTACTGTACCCGCTATTTTCACCGGAAAACCAAAGAGGTAGATGAGAACCGGGATCCTGTACTCTCCTCCAGCAACTCCCAGCAGGCCTGAAACAACCCCGATTAGAAGGCCAACGAGCATCGAGAAGGCGATTTCCATAAGATATGGGAATGAAACGCTTGACGGGGGCAATTCGACCAACGGGTCAAAAATCATCCTCAACCCTACTGCAATCAACAGCACTATTAGAAACTTCCTTAACAGGCTTTCATTTAGCCTTCCAGCCAGATGTGCACCAATGTATCCTCCCAAGATTGAGCCGGAAGACATGAATAACGCGATATTGATCGCGTTAGGAGTGATTGGGCCGGCCCAGTATCTCATGATAAATGAGACGGAGACGGTTAAAAGTCCTATCAACAGGTTTATAGTGATTGAAAGCAGGACCGGCAAATCCAGCAGGTAAAGCAAGACGGGTATTCTGAACTCCCCGCCTCCTACGCCAAGGAGTCCTGATGCTAAACCAATCGAGAAACCGGAAAAAACGCAGACAAAAAGTTTGCCTACGTCAAAACTTTGAACCGTGCTCTCGAAAGCATTGCCCGTCATTATTAATGCTTTCAAACCAGCTGACTTTGCATTTAAATAGTTTTAATACCTCAGTCAAGCTCACTCTAAGGTTATTCTCCCTGAAACCGTTGCGAAAACATTCTTAGAATAGTGTAA
>JAFNIQ010000032.1 GCA_017601395.1 Candidatus Brockarchaeota archaeon | reverse complement strand
TCGCTGAATCCCGGAGGGGAAAAGGGAGGAAGAGATTAACAAGAAGGAACGGTTGGAAAAGGCGATTGAAGACATACTTATGAAGAGAAATGTGAAATGGCTTAGTAGGGAGGAGTTGATAAGGAATTAATAGACAAGTAGTTTTCGAGAGAAGACATAGAAAGGGCAATTCGAAGCGGTAAGGGACTGTGTAATTGATTTGCATGAATCTGAAGACATGCTTAGACTCATTCCAGAAAAAGAATGAGCCAGAATGTGGGAGTTGAGAAGATTAGAAAGACTAGATTTAAAGAAAAGGCTTTATGAGAAGATGATGATAGAGCATGCGTTAGGCTCTGAATCGCAAGCCTAATAACTAGAAAGCTAATATGCGCTACGCCCAGCAGTTCATCATTATCTTCCAATGTGCTAATCTCTGGAGAATGAAAAGACACTCTATTCTCTATTAATTAGAAAGAAAGGAGGAGTATGTAAGCGCTATTTGTAGCATTCATACTTATATGTGGTCTAACTAATATTAGGAGTGGATGAAGGAAGCTGAAGGATGAGGGAGAACCTCCCTATACCTAGACACGAGGAAAGAAAGGAGGAGTAGAGCTCATAAGTAGCAGATTAAGAACTCTCTTTATCTTCTACCGCCGACTACGACATCCTTCACAGCGAGATGCGGCCCCCCGCCGGAAACAGGAACCCACTGCCCATCCTTCCCGCAAGTCCCAGGGAATGCTAGTTTCAAATCTTTTCCCACGCCTATCACGTTGTTCAACACGTCTAGGGTTAACCCGGACATCGATACGTTTTGAACCTTCTCCCGTATTTTCCCGTTCTCAATCAGGTAGCCTTCCTGCGCGGTGAAGTAGAACTGCCCCCTGGCAGGGTCAACATACCCGCCGTAGGATTTCGCCAAATATATGCCATTCTTAACCAGTTCAGCAAGCTCCTCGAAGCTGTATTCACCGTTTTCAACGAAAGTATTGCTCATCCTCACTATTGGTTTGCTTGAAAAATTCATGGCTCTAGCAGCCCCGTTCGGCTTAGCATCTAGATGGGCAGCGGTCTCCAGCGAGTGAAGGTATCCGACAAGGATGCCGTTTCTAACTATTTCCCTTCTCTCTGCCTTCGTTCCCTCCGAGTCGTAAGGATATGATCCTCTCATTCCCGGGATGGTTGGGTCATCAACCACGTTTACAGTTTCCCCTCCAACCTTTTTACCAATCAGCCCTGAAAGAATAGACCTGTTGGCCTTGACAGCGTCAGCCTCAGCCGCATGCCCGAAAGCCTCGTGGATAAACACTCCCACCAGGCTCTGATCCATCAGGATGTTCATTCTCCCGCTGGGAGGGGGGAGAGCCCTCAGAAGCTCGACGCCTCTTCTACCCAGCTCCGAGCCCTCCTTAACGTGGTCGAACTCTTCCACAAGCTCCCAGCCCCTGCTTCCGCCTACGGCGGTACTCACGTTTTGAACAAGGTCACCCTCTTTGGCGACCGCTGAGCCGGAGAGCCTTACGCTGCACACCTCGTACCGGACTTCTGAACCATAACTGTTCACAACGTATTCTTTTTTCACACTGTCAGAGAGCCCGACCATGGTTGTAACTATTCCCTCATTACCCTTCCATATGCACTTGTCGAACTCGAGGGCAGTTTTCACTTTCTCCTCGAGCGAAACATCCCTAGGATCAGTCTTCACGTTCAAGCTAACATCGTCCTCATAAGTTTTCTCTATCCTAATCCTTGACTTTTCAGCAACCTTCTCGGATACGGCTTTAGCTGTCCTGTAAGCTTTTTCCAAAGCAGAGTTTATCGCTTGAACGGAAAGATCAGTTGTGTAGTAGAACCCCCAGCCCCCGTTGTACAATACTCTCGCAGCGCCGCCGATGCTCGTGTTATGAGACACCTCTTCAACAACACCTTTTCTAATCGAAATTGATGTCGACTCCACCTCGGTTATCCTGAAGTCTGCAAAACCCTCACTCCCCAGCTCCAAGAAGCCGAATAGTTTCCTCATTTCACTCAATTCGCCGTATAAGCTGTTTAAACGCTTTTATAACCTTTACCCGGTTCCTGGTTTAAGAAAAACTAACAGCTAAAAGCATTAATATTGTTGATGCGTTTAAACCATTATGATTGAAGATAGGGCTGTTGAGCTTCATAAAAAGTATGGGGGCAAGATCCAGGTTATTCCAAAGGTGCCTATTAAAAGCCTTGAAGACTTCTCAATATGGTATACGCCGGGGGTTGCCTCCCCATGCAGGCTGATATCCTCGGATAAAGAGCTTTCGTTCGAATTAACGTCAAGATGGAACCTGGTCGCGGTGGTTAGTGACGGCAGCAGGGTTCTCGGCCTCGGGAACATTGGGCCCTACGCTGGCTACCCGGTTATTGAAGGCAAATGTCTCCTTTTCAAGTTTCTAGGAGGCGTCGACGCTGTCCCGATAACACTGGCGGCACAGGACGCGGATAAGATAATAGAGACCGTAAGGCTGATTTCACCATCCTTCGGCGGAATAAATCTTGAGGACATTGAAAGCCCCAAGTGCTTCCAGATACTTGAAACCCTTCAAAAATCCCTGGAAATACCTGTCTGGCACGATGATCAGCAGGGCACCTCGCTGGTAGTTTTGGCAGCGTTAATCAACGCGCTTAAAATCGTTGGGAAAAAGCTGGAGGAGGCCAGGATCACGATAATAGGCTCCGGAGCCGCAGGAATGGCTACTGCAAGACTACTGATGAAGGCAGGGGTGAGTGGGAGAAACATGCTGATTGTCGACAGCAAAGGGATTTTAAGCTCTTCAAGGTCAGACATGGAAAAACTATCGGCAGCGAACCCTTGGAAGGCCGAGCTGGCTAGGATGACAAATCCCGAGAATATCGAGGGTGGTGCTGAAGATGCTTTAAAGGATTCCGATGTCTTAATCGCGCTATCAGTTCCGAAGCCAGGTACAGTTAAGAAAGAATGGATACGTAAGATGGCTGGAGACCCAGTAGTCTTCGCCCTGGCGAACCCTCTCCCTGAAATATGGCCTGACGACGCTAAGGCCGGAGGCGCTAGAATCGTTGCTACGGGAAGGAGTGATTTTCCAAACCAGGTTAACAACAGTTTAGCCTTCCCCTCGGTTTTCAGAGGAGTGTTAACAGTAAGGTCTAGAGCGATAACTGATGAGCTTTGCATCGAGGGCGCTAGGTCCCTAGCTCTTTACGCTGAAAACAAGGGGTTGAACGAGAATAGCATATTGCCGACAATGGATGACTATATGGCTTATGTTGAAGTTGCTCAAAGCATTGCGAAAAAAGCTATTGAACTAAACCTGGCAAGGAGAAAATATTCTGACAATGAGCTGTATGACGCGATACATTCAACAATAGCATACCAAAGAGTTTTAATGAGAAACATGATTAAAAGCGGGTTGGCAGGCCAATATCAGCCTAACACTTAGCATGCAGCTGGGGATGATTAGGTTTGAATGGGGGTAAGCGCAGGTTAACCGTATGGACCATAGGGCATGGAAGCCTTTCAAAAGACTTTTTCCTAAGCCTGTTGAAGAAGCACGGAATCAACCTGCTGGTGGATGTCCGCAGGTTCCCAACATCCAGGCTTGAGCATTTTCGCATGGAGAGTCTAGAGAAATGGCTTCCGGAAGAAGGCGTCGAATACCTGTGGCTTGGAGAGGAACTTGGGGGTTACCGTCGAGGAGGATATGAGAAACACATGGAGACAAGTCTTTTCAGAGAGGGTGTTGAAAAACTTCTAGACCTGGCGAGAGGCGGAAGAGTATGCATAATGTGTCTGGAAACCGATCCGAAATATTGCCACAGAATGTTTATAGCGCAATATTTAAGAAAGAAGGGTGTTAGAATATTTCACATCAGTAGTGTTTCAAAGCGGGTTGAAAAGCCTAAATCCTCCCCCTTTTCACTATCTCCTCCTTAACCCGTAGCACGCCGTCTACACCCATGCGATGCCTGATTAGCGCGCACTCTTCTGCAGTTCGCGCATTGGCAAAAAACTGCTGGCAATCCTCAGCCCCAGCTGTCCCTAGAACATGATCCTAATATTCACCAGCATAGCCACTGACAACCCTATTTAGAGTTACCGGTGATGAGCCTACAATTAGCTCGCGATTAAACACTTTAGAAGAAACCTAAGAGGCGATTACAAGCGGGTCAGAATAAGTTTAAGCAGTCTCAGAGATTTTTTCGTGAGACAGAACCTTCAGCTCGTAAGTCCACTTATCGTAGTACAGGTTTCCCCCTTTCCACTCCACTTCCCCGCGTTGATTGTCAACAGTATCTGACCTAAAATACTTTTTAGGAGGAGTAAGGTTAGCCGAGAGATCCGTGTTCGCTACAAGCCTGTAGTGATCGATGTTCCCGAAGTAGAACCGATGGTACTTTTCAACCTTCCTCCAATGGCCGCCGAAAGATGGGTCTGCGTACAACCAGCCGTAGGGCTCAACGTAGAACTGTGCCCAGTCGTGTGGACTCGGTCTAATGGGATTAAGATACCATCCTGACTGCCACCTGGCTGGAACCCCGCTTATCCTGCATAGGGTTATGAAGAGCAGGGCTTGGACACCGCAGTCCCCCTTAAGGTTTCTCGCAGCATAATCACTGATGCATTCAATCGTCGAATATTCCGGCACCAGCGCGTAACTAACGTTTCCTGTTATCCAATCGTATATGCGCCAAGCCTTAAGATAGGGGTTTGATTCCCCGGCGACGAGCTCGTCTGCGAGCCTTCTAAGATACGGTGTGAAGGCTACGTGTGGTAGAAACTCGGAAGTGAACCTCCTGTAGGACTCACCCTCAGTGTATGGGCTTACTCTCTCAGGATCTATCTCCACGTATGCAGCGTTCACCACGTATTCGTATTCAACGCTGAATTCAAGCTCCCTGTCCTTAACTGATTTCTCCTCGAAATATATTGTCCTCTGGGGAGTATTCTCCGGGGAAAGAAAATACTTCTCGGGCAAGGTTGACACGAGTTTAACAAACGGTTGCAACTCGTTCCTCTGAGGGAATGGAATCCAGACTCTTACAGTCTCCCCATCCGGAACAGCCTCAGGCTTAACCCTTAAAACCATTGACACCCTGTTTTTAACCGGCTCCACATGCCTAGTGCCTAATTCTACTGCTCTACGAACCACGGTGTCCAAATGTTTACGCAGCATGCCTGCGATCTCAGTATCGTTCCTTGCTTTAAGCCTGCTTCTAACTTCAACTCTTTCCCTCAAGAAGTTAGGCAGAAAGTTTCTGAAGATCCTTATTTCCCCCTCAATCTCCATATGGTCTATGAGGCCTTTCCCAAGCCATTCGTCGAACTCACTCATAGTTAAACCCGGTATCTGCTCACTAAGCGATTTGAAAGCATCCTTCTTTGAAAGACAGTAGTCCCACTTAACCCTCATAATCCTCTCCAGTTCCCATTCTAACCTGGATC
Organism: Candidatus Brockarchaeota archaeon; assembly: GCA_017601395.1. Lineage (GTDB taxonomy): Archaea > Thermoproteota > EX4484-205 > EX4484-205 > JAAOZP01 > JAAOZP01. The sequence goes on along the minus strand of JAFNIQ010000032.1, from coordinate 13,214 downwards.
TGAGAAGCGTGGTAAGAGTCCTTCCATCAGACAGCAACCGATTTATCGCGCTCACAGCCTCTTCAAACAAGCCTTTCTCCTCAAGGCGGCGAACCGCATCGGGTAAGCCGGCCACTAGGAATTCAGCGTCTAGATCATCATCCTGCAAGCCTGCTTAACTGGCAGCGAACACCTATTTAGGCATTAGCTGGCAAAGTATAAATCCTTATGCATAGCTAAAATTACGAATCGGAAGCCATGTGCACGAGGAGCCATCCATCGTTTCCCTGCCCCGAGGAGAAAATACCCCACTACACAGCCTACCGTGTTTCCGAGCCCATCTGTGTCGACGGGTTTTTGGATGAGGTTTGTTGGCAAAAGGTGCCTCGCTCCCCCCGGTTTGTCGACCTTGTGAGCGGCAGGCCGGCTCTTTACGACACGTATGCAGCAGTACTCTGGGATGATGAAAACCTTTACGTTGGATTCTGGGTTGAAGAGCCCCTGGTGGTCGCCACCCTTACTGAGCGCGACTCCCCGATCTACGAGGATAACGACGTGGAGCTCTTTATAGCCGGTAGAGACGCCTACTATGAGTTCGAGATCAACGCGCTCGGAACCATTTATGAGGTTCTCTTCATATGGGAGGATTCTTATGAGAAATCCGGCTACAGTAGGCTTCCAGAGTTTAGAAGAGATGCTCCCGGTGTAAGGCTTTTCCCAGGAGTAGGCTTCAGAAACCATCCCCGGGGGCGGAGAATAGGATTCTGGAACTGGGATTTTCCTGGCCTAAGAGCAGGTGTTCATGTTGACGGTACTCTTAACAATAACCAGGATAGGGACAGGGGCTGGACTGTTGAGCTAGCTCTACCCTGGAAAGGAATGAGGGTGCTCGCCATGCCTGACAACAGGCCACTTCCCCCTAGGGATGGAGAAACCTGGCGTATGAACTTCTTCCGCTTCAACCAGTATAAGGAGGCTCCTCCAGCACAGGACTCTGGAGGTTGGGCCTGGAGCCCTCATTACGTATGGGATTCTCACGTTCCCGAATGCTATCCCTTCATACACTTCTCGTCGAAAACAGTGGCTGAGGCAGGGGAATACTAGAAGAATTGCCGCATGACCCTGCAGGCCTCTAGCAACATGCTTAAACGTTGAAAAACAGGATAAAGCTTTTAACCCTGTGAAGCGACTTATTGAACGAGGCTGAGGGAAAACCATATGGTTGACAAGCAGTGCTTCACACAGCTTCTCATAGCCATAATTCTAATCTTTTTCGCAGCCGTGACTGTTTTTACGCTTAGAACAATAGGAGTGACGAAGCATCGCCAACTGGAACTGCCTTATCAAGACGGTTTAACGCGCGGGGTCTTCTGTCCGAAGTGTTTAAGCTCAACCGGTTTAGAACCTACGGGTAATAATGCTTTTAGATGTAAAAACTGCGGTTTCGTTTTCAGCTTCGGAGCCCCTTGAACATTAACTTTTTAACGAAGACAAGACTTAACTCTCAACAAATGCTGGAAACATGCTCCTCGTTTTCCAGAGGAAAAGAGTGGGGAAACTTGTTGAAACGAGCCGAAAAACCAGCTAGCCGTTCATCCGGGAATAACTGGAAGAGTATTTTCACGTCTCATTCCCTCCTGCTAATGCTGCTGGCTTCGCTCTACTTCAGTGCAGCGGGTTCCCCAGCAATGCGGGACCGTCTCGCTGGAGAAGATTTATCAAGATTCTACGCGTATGATAAGACGATTCCTCTGAATCCTGTGGAAGAACTAGTCGGGGACGAGGGGGTTTGCAAAATATTCAAGGTTTATTTTAACTCGGTTAACAACGAAAGGGTTCCAGCCCTGGTTTCAATACCCTCAGGCCAGGGTAAACATCCATGCGTCGTTTTTCTCCACGGCTACGGGGGTTCTAAGGAAGACATATTGTCTTTTGCAAGCCTGGTTGCAGCGGAGGGCTATGCGGTCATCTCCATAGACGCTGTGTTCCACGGTGAGCGCAGGAAGGAGGGGAAAGCATTATACTCGCCGAACCTGGAGGAGTCTAGAAACGGCATAATTCAAACCATCATCGACCTTAGGAGGGCAGTGGACTATCTTGAAACCAGGGAGGAGATCGATGTTGAGAAGATCGGATACGTTGGCGGCAGCATGGGGGGGATCCTAGGAGCAATATTCATAGGTGTTGAGCCCAGGATTAGGGCTGCTGCACTCCTAGTTGCAGGTGGTAACATGAGCCTGATGATAATGAGGAGCCAGCATCCAGCAATACCGGCGATAAGAAAATACTTGGAGGAACAGAACATGACGTATAAGGAGCTTCAGGAAAAACTGGATCCTGTTGACCCTCTCAACTTCATAGGGAAATTCGCGCCTAGGCCTGTGGTCTTCCACCTTGGGAAATACGACCGGATTGTCCCTGCTGAAGCCGGCGAGCAGCTTTACAAGGCGGCTGGAGAACCCAAGCAAGTATACTGGTATGATTCCGGCCACGATCTTCCTTTGGAGCTGGTTGCCTCAAGGATCCTTGACTTTATGGATAGAGAGTTGAAGGGAGTCTTTTTCACCTCTCACGAAGCAAGGTTCTGGGCGGCGAGATACGGTTTGCCAATACTGGCAGCCGGGCTTGCCGCCAGTGTTCTAGCCTACACTATACTTGGATCTAAACACTCTAAGCGTTCTAAACCTACTACCGTATCTTAGACCATGCTGCGGACCGGAAAAACGGTTAAAAATAATCATCTAAATCATTTTCCAAAAAATGGAGGAGCAGAAGAATTTAAGGGTTAAGGTTGCTGAAGAAGGGGGCTTTTCAGACGATTTTGAAACCAGGTCAGCCTATTGGAGTTGGAGGATAGACAACTATGCCGGCTTCGAGGTTAAAGGGAGCGTTTTAAAAATGTGGATGGGGCCGACGGAGGCCCTCTACTATTCGAATGCCGAGATAGCTGACGGTCTTTTCGACGACCTCCCCTGGATGTTTAAAACTTTTGAGACGAAGGCCAGGCTCTTAGGGGAGCACTACGGCAGCGCCGGGTGGGGCTTCTGGAATCACACCATGGTTACAGATAGATCTCTACCCATATGGTTCATATACTTAAGGACTAGGCGCCCATACCCGTTCTCAGGCTTCTTCGCCCAAGTGGGGAACCGTTTCCAGCCGATAATGCTTCTCGAGAAAAGCAGCAAGTTTACCCTAGCTTCAATACTTTCGAAAATATCGAGTAGAATAATCGGGGTAGAGATAGTGTCCTCGAAGCCCACAATGCAGGAGCTCAAGCTTGACGAGTGGCACGAGTATAGAGTAGAATGGGTTAAACAGGGGGTAAGCTTTTATGTAGACGGCAAGGAGGTGGCGAAAATCCCGTTCGCCTTTAAAGAGGAGAGGGCTCGTGCAGACGTGTGGATAGATAATGCTGTCTACGAGATTAGGAAGGGGGATCCAGGTGGAGTCTACAGGCATGCGACTCAGGAAAACAGAGAAAAAGCGTTCCTCGAAGTAGACTATATTAGGGTCCTTTAAGCTTTAAACGACAAGCTCGCCGCTTTCCAACAGGTACGCTATGCATTCCCGGTAAATGTCTTCCGTAGTGTAGCGCGGCTGGTATCCGAGCAGCCGTTGGGCCTTCTCTATGCTGACGCAGGGAGAGTGGATAACGTGATCCTTCATAATTGCAAACGCCTCCTCGCCTAAGACCCCCACCATTTTCTGCAGGGGAACGAATCTCAGGCTCGGTTTCCTTCCGAAAATAGAAGCCACGAACTCGCAGCAGGATGCCAGGGTCATAGCATAGGGCGCTGCAACGCTGAAGGATTCCCCCAAGGCTGCTTTACGGTTGAGAATTGCCAGCTCGAAAATCTGCGCCACATCCTCAGCATGCACGTGGTGAAGAGTTGCCAGACCAGTGTCCGGCAGGTACACATCCTCCTGGTGAGCCAGCCTCCTGTAAACATCTACACCGTTCCTGGTTCCCTGTGGATCTATCGGGAGCCACTTCTTCCCTGAAATATGGCCAGGATGGATCACTGTCGCGGGAAAACCCTCCCTGCTATATTTCTCAAGAAGATCAGCCTCAATCCTAGCCTTCAGCTTACCGTACTCCGTAACCGGTTTCCTAGGGTAATTCTCCCGGTAGGGTACTCGAGTACTTGGACCATAGGCCCATATGGTGCCGCAGTGTATGAAGTGCCTTACACGCCCATCAAGATTCTCGACGATCAACCTGTTCTGCTCCGGAGTATAGCAAATAAGGTCTATTACAACATCAGCGTCAACCGTAGCCATGCGTTTCCCCCATGAACCGTTTTTCTCCTCCATAACCCTGTCAGCGATAACCCATTCAACCTGGCTCCATAGTTGTTCCGCGTCAGCCCCACCGTAACGCGGCCTAGGGTTTCTCGCTAGAACCTGAACATCGTAGCCGCGTAAAACTAGGCGTGGAACAAGGTAGCTGCCGATGTGCCCGGTTCCGCCGATTACAAGAACCTTCATTTTTAAGACAGGGGTTTAAGCCTGAAGTTAAAAGCTTTGCGAATCAACGGTTTGGCAATGCAATAAACCTCTTTCCACGTGTCTTTAAGCTCAGCATCATTCTTACGCCTCCCTTAGCCGAACGTTGAAGCCCTTTACGTCTTAAAAACATGTCTGCAACGAGTATTTGAAACCGTGACGCCCGTGCTAATGTGCAAAGATTAGGTTGAGGCAAAAATTAAAAAAGATCTCTGGCTCCCATGCTTAACGCGTGCCTCCTGCATATTAAGATTTATATTTCCTTAAAGAGTTTGCAAACAGTGTTTGATGAGCGAAAGAGTTGTAATGAGCATTGATCAGGGCACCACGGGCTCCCGAGTCTCGCTGTACAGGCATGATGGAACACCGCATCCTGACGGCTGGTGTTACGTTGAGCATTCGCAGGCTTATCCTAAACCAGGCTGGGTTGAACACGATCCTCTCGAAATATGGTTGAACGTTAAGCGTTGCATAAGGAGTGTGCTGGAAAAGACTCGTGTTAAACCGGTGGAGATAGTTGCGATAGGAGTGGCCAATCAACGTGAAACAATCGTAGCCTGGAACCCTAAAACAGGAAGACCCGTTTCAAACGCAATCGTATGGCAGGACCGTAGGACAGCTAAGCTGGTTGACTATCTCCGGGAGAACTATTTGAACGAGATTGTTGAGAAAACCGGTTTGATCCCGGACAGCTATTTCTCGAGCACCAAGATATGGTGGATGCTTGAAAACATTCAGGGTTTACGCGAGAAGGCTTTGAAGGGTGAAGCTGTTTTCGGGACGATAGACACGTGGATAATATGGAACCTGACGAATGGTTCTCCAGATGTTCAAACCCCAGAGTTTAACGGTGCATTCGTAACTGATTACAGCAATGCTTCCAGAACGATGCTCTTTAACATACATAGGCTTGCTTGGGACGAGGGTCTTGCAGAGATACAGGGTAAAATACCTGTTGAAGCCCTAGCGATGCCGAGGCCAAGCAGCGATAAAAACATCTATGGATGGACTGGGCCGGAGGCCTCAAGCATTTTCGGGGGAACCAGTAAGCCGGTGACTGGTGATGCTGGAGACCAGCAGGCTGCTCTACTGGGCCAAGCAGGGTTTGAGCCATACGATGTGAAATGTACCTATGGGACTGGAAACTTCATACTGATGAACACGGGAGAGCGCACGGTCCGCTCTAAAACAGGGCTGCTGGCTACAGTGCTTTACAGCGTTGAACCCGGTAAAGCAGTATATGCTATTGAGGGAAGCGTCTTTATCACTGGTGCAGCCATCCAGTGGCTGCGCGACGGCCTGAAGATAATTGAGGTTTCCGGGGAGGTTAACCCTCTGGCTGAGGCTGCTGAAGACACTGGCGGCACGTATTTCATACCAGCGTTCACAGGGCTTGGAGCACCTTACTGGGACCCGTATGCGAGAGGCATGATGATAGGTTTAACCAGGGGGACGAGCAGGAGGCATATTGCCAGGGCAGTTTTAGAGTCCATCGCCTACTTGACTCGCGACGTGGCTGAAGCGATGTTCAACGATACTGGCAGGAAGGTTGAAACGCTTAAGGCAGACGGCGGCGCAGCCAGGAGCGATTTTCTGCTTCAATTCCAGGCGGATATTCTCGACGCCACCGTTGTCCGACCGATGGTACAGGAGACAACCAGCCTTGGAGCAGCGTATCTAGCCGGCTTAGCCGTGGGCTTCTGGCGGGACATAGGCGAGGTTAAAAACAACTGGAGGATGGAGAGGGAGTTTAAACCCTTGATGAGCCAGGATACGAGGGAGAAACTATACCGGGGCTGGAAGGCGGCTGTCAAAAGGTCTTTAGGATGGGCTAGGGAAGTGCCCTGGGCCTACGGATACGAGTAGGCTTGGATAGGTTGGAAGGAGAATGTTACACATGGCGGCTGGGAGACGCGTCGCTATAATAGGCGCAGGCATCATAGGAGCTGCCATAGCAAGGGTTTTAAGCAGGTTTGAAAACCTGCAGGTTTATATTTTAGAGGAAAACTATGATGTCGGTGGAAGCGCCAGCAGGGCTAATTCCTCAGTAATACACCCTGGCCACGAGGAGGACCCAGACAACCAGCCTTTGCGCGCGAGGCTCTGCGTTGAGGGTAATGCCCTTTGGAGAAGATGGTGTGAGGAGCTGGAGATCCCTGTTAAATGGGTTGGTGAACTCATGCTTTTCGAGAGAAACGAGGATGAGAAGGAGGCTGAAAAATACGTGGAATGGGCCCGTAGAAACAACGTGGCAGGCGTAAGGATTCTATACGGGGAAGACCTGTTTAAAATGGACAGCTCAATAAGCAGGAATGTTAAGGGAGGCGTCTACGCGCCCACGGCAGGCCTAATCTCTCCTTTCGAGGCCGTCGTGGCCCTAGTTGAGAACGCTGTCGACAACGGGGTTAGGCTTCTCACGGAGACGCGCGTCAAGAGAATAATCGCTAGAAACAATAATATTGTGGGCGTTGAAACGAGCACGGGGTTTATTGAGACGGATATCGTAATTAATGCAGCTGGGTTGAACGCCGATCAAGTGTCTCACTCCGCAGGTGTTGAACCCTGGTTCAGAATAAAGCCTAGGAAAGGAGAGTACGTTATTTTCGATAAGGACGCTGAGCCTAAGCCGAGCCTCGTGTTACACACGATGCCCACGCCTATCACGAAAGGAGTCTACGCTTTGACAACTATACATGGCAACCTGATGATAGGGCCGACCGCTGAGGACCTGCCTTATGAGTCGAAGATAGACACGTCTACAAGCCTGAAAGGCTTAAACCAACTGGTTAAGGAGGCGGGTAGAATTCTTCGTAGAACACCGCCACGCTCGAAAATAATAAAGTTTTTCGCAGGGTTGAGGCCTGAGCCGCCTGACGGTAAATGGTTGATAAAAGCATATTCACAGCCCTACGGGTTCGTCAACGTTGCAGGCATAAGGTCCCCGGGTTTAACGGCTGCGCCCGCTATAGCAAACTATGTTTTAAGCCTCCTTAGAGAGACGTACGGGCTTAGGCTAATTGAGAAGAAAGGATGGAAACCGTCGAGGAGAAGAATAAGCACAGTTAACGAGATGGATTACAGCACCCTGGATAAACGTATCTCGGAGAACCCTGATTACGGTGAGATCATATGTTTCTGCAACAATGTTTCTAGGGCAGAGGTTTCAGAAGCTGTTGAAAGGATGCGGGCGATCGGCGTTAAGACTATTACTTTCGATGGCGTGAAGCTTAGGACGACGGCGGGCTTCGGGAAGTGTCAGGCTTCAAGATGCAGGATACGGATAGCCCTTTTAATATCTGAGGCAGTCGGAATACCCCTTCACAGCGTCATTATGAAGAAGTCGAGCATCGGAATCGGGGGGATCAAGACGCTTTGGATAGAGAGCAAGGAGGGTGTGAAGAATGATTGAGAAGGAGTATGACGTTATCGTTATAGGTGGGGGACCAGCCGGATTATCGGCCGCGACAAAAGCCGTTGGAAACGGTTTGAAAACCCTGCTGCTTGAAAACAGGGAGATGCTCGGCGGCATCCCGTTTCAATGCGTTCACACGGGTTTCGGAATCCATTGTTTCAAAGAAGACTTAACAGGCTGCGAGTTCATCACCAGGCTTATAGATAGGGCTGTGGAAAACGGTGTGGAAAGCATGGTTAAAACACATGTTTTAAATATTCAAGTTCATTCAGCCCTGGAGAAGACTGTTTACGCCGCCAGTCCCAAAGGCTTTTTGAAAATTAGGGCTTCGTGATAGGCGTGAAGCTTAGGACGACGGCGGGCTTCGGGAAGTGTCAGGCTTCAAGATGCAGGATACGGATAGCCCTTTTAATATCTGAGGCAGTCGGAATACCCCTTCACAGCGTCATTATGAAGAAGTCGAGCATCGGAATCGGGGGGATCAAGACGCTTTGGATAGAGAGCAAGGAGGGTGTGAAGAATGATTGAGAAGGAGTATGACGTTATCGTTATAGGTGGGGGACCAGCCGGATTATCGGCCGCGACAAAAGCCGTTGGAAACGGTTTGAAAACCCTGCTGCTTGAAAACAGGGAGATGCTCGGCGGCATCCCGTTTCAATGCGTTCACACGGGTTTCGGAATCCATTGTTTCAAAGAAGACTTAACAGGCTGCGAGTTCATCACCAGGCTTATAGATAGGGCTGTGGAAAACGGTGTGGAAAGCATGGTTAAAACACATGTTTTAAATATTCAAGTTCATTCAGCCCTGGAGAAGACTGTTTACGCCGCCAGTCCCAAAGGCTTTTTGAAAATTAGGGCTGAAGCAATAATTTACGCTGCCGGCGCGCGCGAGAGACACCAGTACGAGGTTGGCTTAACAGGGGACAGGCCTGACGGGGTCTACACGGCTGGCGAGGTCCAAGCCTTAATGGATGTTTACGGCGTCATGCCCGGTAGGAGAATAGTTATCCTCGGCTCCGGGGACGTGGGGCTTATAATGGCGAGGAGGCTTGCCATGGAGAAGGCTGAGGTTAAGGCGGTGATAGAGATTTTACCATATCCGGGCGGCTTGACGCGAAACATCGTTCAGTGTTTAAACGACTTCAACATACCGCTTTATCTGAGTCACATGGTTAGCGGAGTCAGGGGGAGCGGAAGGGTTGAGAAAGTAATTGTCACAAGGGTCGGCGAAGACATGAAGCCTGTTGACGGCTCTGAATTCGAACTCGAGTGTGACACGGTCATTGTCTCCGCCGGCTTAAAACCGGATATTGATATTCTCGAGAAGACAGGTGTTGAAACAGATCCTGCAACCGGGGGGCCCATTGTAAACGAGTTTTACGAGACCAGTGTGCCACTCGTCTTCGCAGTGGGTAACGCACTCGTCGTAAACGATCTCGTAGACTATAACGTGGAGCAGGGTGAAGCAGCAGCCACCCACGCTTCAAACCTTCTGGAGGACTACGTGTCTCCACGGGTAGAATGGAAGAGGGTTGAGAGGGGCAGGAACCTGAGGCTCATGGTGCCCCAGCTCGTAAGCGGAGATAGAGACGTCGTGTTCTACGGTAGGGTTCAGCATCCTGAGGATAATGTGCAACTCGCGATCCGGGAGACGGGTTTTTGGAAAAGGTTTCCAAGGGTTAAGCCGGCGGAGATGATTAGGATCAGGATTCCCGCCGAAGAACTAGCTAAGGCCCACCGGGGAAAGATTACTTTCGAGGTGGTTCGATGAACAGAATTGTTGAGTACACGTGCATAGTCTGCCCGGCGGGATGCTTGCTTAGAGCAGAGGTTGAAGGGGACCGCTTTGTAAAGGTAGATGGTGCAGGGTGTCAAAAGGGTGTTGAATACGCTAAGCAGGAGTTTTCAGACCCTAGGAGAATGGTTTTTACGGTGGTTAGAGTGAGAAACGGAGAGCTGCCTACAGTCTCTGTAAAGACAAGTAAGCCAATACCTAAGAGTAATGTTTCAAACCTGATGAGAATGCTTGCGTCAATAGAGCTGGAGGCCCCGGTTGAGATAGGCGAGGTTGTCGTAAGCGACGCGTACGGCGCAGAGGTGATCGCTACAAGGAGGGTCAGCAGGAGAGAGCCTGATTAAACCTGATGAGACACAGGCTCAAATCCATTTAAGCAATAAGACTTATTAGGGAAAAGGGTGGCTGGTCCGCCATGGATTTAGACGAGGCTTTAAGGAGAATTGTTGAAGAAGGAGTGAAGCTGGTTGACAAATGCTTGTCGAAGGCCTCGGACGGTACAACCTTGTTCAGGCCAGACGGAGGAGGAAACTACAACGCGCTCTGGACAAGAGACTTCTGCTACATGCTTGAAGGCCTCCCAGGCTGTATTAAGCGTGAAGACGCTGTCGAAGCCTATTTCTACATAGTTAGCCGCCAGAGGGGCGACGGGGCTATTCCCGATAGAGTTGGAATAAACGGGGAGCCCTACTATAATGTCTTCGGTTTAAAACCTCCGACTGACAACCCTCAGTTCGCGGTTAAAATAGCATGGCAAATATGGCGTGCTTACGGCGACGCTTCCCCCTTCATCCTAACTGCGGACAGGTTGGAGAAAGCCTTAGGTTCACTTCCTTTGAGCAGTTCTGGCTTAATCTGGATCGACCCCGGCAGCCCGCATTCACCCTACGGCTTTACGGACTGCGTTGCAAAAACCGGTGAAGAGCTTTTCTCCTCACTACTTCTTTACGAGGCGCACGTTAAAATGGCTGAGCTCTACGGGGCGGTGGGAAGAACGGAGGAGGCGAAGGCACATCAGGCGCGGGCGGCTAAAGTAAAGAGCTCACTGGGAAAATTGTGGTCTGGAGAAGGCTATTTCTTCGCAGCCTCCGTAGACTGTAGGCAGCCAGACGTATGGGGGTCGGCATACGCCGTATGGGTTGATGCGGTTGACAACCAGAGGGCCATGGAGATTTCCAGGTGGCTCTCAAGCTGTTTCGACAAGATAGTTAAATGGGGTCAGGTAAGGCATCTGCCAGAGCCTTTAGTCTGGGAGAAAACCCTTACAGAAATGAAGCCCGGCACGTATCAAAACGGGGCTTACTGGGGGACGGCGACGGGATGGGTGGCCTACGCAATATCACTCACCAACCGTCAACTGGCTGAGAGAATGCTTACAGACCTGGTTGAATTCTGCGAGGCAGAGGGGAAAGCATGGGAATGCGTAAACCTAGACTACAGGAAATGCCCGGATTATGTGGCCACTTTAGCCTGCCCGTCAGCCCTAGTAGAAAGGATTAACATATAAATGGGGTAGGACTAGCTATGGGGCCGCGGGAAAGGGTTAACAATGTTCTTAAAGGAAGAACGCCCGACAGGATCCCCTGGATCATATACTCAAGCCATCTTCCAAGGGGGAGCTTTGAGCGCAGGATGAGAGACATGGGGCTCGGGCTTGAGGAAAGGTGCAGTATATATAGGGCGTCAACTCCGAACGTCAGGATAGAGAGTAGAACAGTAGGCGACTACGTCTACACGACTTACCACACTCCTGTTGGAGAGCTGAACTCTAAGACGCGGATTGGAATGAGGTTTCAGTTTCCAGGAGGTTCGTGGACTGTTGAGCACCCGGTGAAAAACATGAACGACATCAAGGCTTTAATATTCATGATAGAGGACACTGTCTATGAACCCGACTATGAAACCTATGTCAGGATTAAAGAAGAGCTGGAGGAAGACGGTATTGTTACGGTTTGGGCCGACTACACGCCCCTTATGAAAATAATCGTCAGATACATGGGTTTCAAAACCTTCGCGGTCATGTATCGGAGAAACAGGGAGATGATGGAGGAGCTGATTGAAACACTGGACAAGAGTTTTCTAAAAATGTACAGGATAATAGCTGACTCGCCGGCCGAGATAGTCAGGGTGGGAGACAACATTGACTCAATGCTCATATCTCCAAGCCTCTTCCAGAAATACTGCCTCCCTTATTATAATAAGTATGCAGATATTCTTCACGAAAAAGGAAAGACTGTTGTTTCACACATGGATGGCAGGCTTAAAGCACTTAAAAACCTTATAGGTGAAACAAGGCTTGACGCTATAGAGGCTTTTACACCCCCACCTGGGGGAGACCTTTCGCCGAAGGAAGCCAGGGAAGCCTGGGGGAATAAAGTAGTTTGGATGAACTTTCCAGAGGAAGTGTTCCTCAGAACGCCTGAAGAGATAAGGAGTTTCACAATAAGGCTGCTCGAGGAAATAGCTCCAGGAGAAGGTTTTATCATAAGCGTTACGGAAGATATTCACCCGGATCATTACAGGAAGGGTATTGAAACAGTGACTGAGACGCTATACAAATACGGCGGACTGCCTATAAATCCGCCATTAGCCTATGACCAGTAGCTTAAAGCGGTGGAAAAACCGCTGTCGAAGCCTTCTTTCAAACGATTAAATTGAAGAATTTCCCGAGTTGAATAAACCTGACGCGTTGGATCGATATGGCTTCTCATTACGAGCAGGGAATTGCGTTAAGCCTGGTTAACCAAAAAGTTAAAATATTTTCAGCATTCTCAAGCCTTGAGCAGAAATGGGAATAGCGTTGCAGCTTTACTCGGTACGCGAAGACTGCGCTAAGAATCTTGAGGGGACTCTTAAGGCGGTTGCTGAAATGGGTTACGAGGGCGTTGAGTTCGCAGGGTATTATGGGAGAAGTGCCGAAAACCTTAGGGCGATCCTTGACGACCTGGGTTTGAAGGTGGCCGGGACACACATAAGTATAGATACTCTGCTCGGGGAAGAGCTTGGCAAGACTGTTGAGTTTAACCGTGTCCTGGAAAACAGGTTTCTAATAGTTCCAGGCCTGCCCGCTGAAATGCTGGGTTCAAAAGCCAATTGCTTGGAGACGGCTAATCTGTTCAACGAAATTTCTAGAAAGCTTAGGAAAGAAGGTATGAGAGTCGGCTACCATAACCACATGTTCGAATTCAAAACCATTAACGGCGAGAGAATATGGGACTTGTTCTTCAGCTCCACGATCCCCGAGGTGGTGATGCAGCTGGACACTGGGAACGCGATGCATGGAGGAGTTGATGCTGAGGGCATTCTGGAGATAATCCGGAAATACCCTGGCAGAGCCGTAACCGTGCATGTGAAAGAGTATTCCTCTAAAGATCCTAAGGCAGTGGTTGGGGAAGGGGAAATGAAGTGGCATGAATTCTTCGAGCTATGTAGAACAGTGGGTGGAACCGAGTGGTATATCGTTGAGCAGGAGAGCTATGCCTATTCGCCTCTCGAATGCGTTAAGCGTTGCATAGAAAA
>JAFNIQ010000007.1:51429-51993 GCA_017601395.1 Candidatus Brockarchaeota archaeon | reverse complement strand
ATTGTCTTCCCCACGTTAACGCAGCGTTCATCGGGAGATGTTTTCTTAAAACGTTTATGCTCAATCATCATGCACTTATCCATTATTACTTTTAAGCCGGTTTTCTCTGCCAATTCAGCAGCCTGTACGTTGACTATGCCTAACTGCATCCATATGAAGAGAGGCTTACCGTGTTTTTGCTTTAGGCGAATTGCCTGCTCAACGATTGGAAGAACTTCTTGAGATGGTCTGAAGATGTCGACGACTTCAATGGTCTTTTGGACTTCCTCTGGGATTTCAAGCAAGTTTTTGTAACACTTCTCGCCCAAGACTTCGTCCGCAAAAGGGTTGATGGGAACGATACGGTATCCGTTTGCTTTCAGATATTTGGCCACCTTATGGCTGTCCTTATTCGGCTCCCTAGATATCCCCACTATAACAATCGTTTTACATTCAAGGGCTGACTTTATATTTTCATCTATCGATGTTCCCAATAATATCCCCTCTTATGGTTAGGGTTAATCCAGCATATCCTCAAGGTATTAACTTTTTCTTATTCGCCTTCTGGCTTTTTTGTGTCGGAAG
>JAFNIQ010000007.1:0-51410 GCA_017601395.1 Candidatus Brockarchaeota archaeon | reverse complement strand
CTCTCGGACACTGTTTCAACATGTGTCCTCATCCCTCAGTTTTTCGTTTCTAATTCAACTTACAGGGCTAATTCTTTTTTCCATATTTTTCCGGGTTTTTCCTGAATTCCTCCTCGCAGTGTCTAGAGCAGAAGTATACGGTTTGTCCACTGTACTCCAGCCTGCTGTAAGCTGTTTCAGGCTCTATTTTCATCCCGCACACGGGGTCGGTAACCATTCTTCTCCTCTCCATCTGCATCCCCTCCGGCTCGTATTTTCTCAGGGTCTGAGTATTTAAAGCAACTATGACTGTGCTAAGCGACATGACTAGCGCGCCCAGCCAAGGCGGCAGGATTATGCCAAGATCATGGAGTACGCCAGCGGCCAGTGGTATGGTTAAAACGTTGTAGCCGGTTGCCCACCAGAGGTTTTGAACCATCTTAGAATATGTTTTTCGCGAAAGCTCAATAATCTTTGGAACATCTCTCGGGTCGTTTCTAACAAGGATTATGTCTGCGCTCTCTATCGCTACATCCGTGCCCGCGCCTATCGCTATGCCGACGTCAGCTGTGACGAGCGCGGGCGCGTCGTTAACACCGTCCCCGACCATGGCAACCCTGAAGCCATTCTCCTTCAGAAGCCTGATCTTCTCTGCTTTCTCATGCGGCAGGACCTGCGCGAAATAATCGTCCACACCTAGTTCTTCCGCAACCCATTTCGCAACTTCCTGCGAATCTCCGGTAAGCATGTAAACCCTTATTCCCATCTTTCTAAGCTTCTCAACCGCTTCATACGATTCCTTCCTAACAGTGTCCGAGAGGGCGAAAACGCCTGCAAGCCTGCTGTCGACCAGCGTGAAAACCATGGTTTTACCCTGCTTCATAAGCTCGCCCATCTTATCGTTTTCAACGCTTATCTTCATGTCGTTCAGGAGGCTTACTCCACCGACGTAGACCTCTTTGCCGTCAACCCTCCCGTAAGCCCCTTTACCGGGGATTGCTCTGAACTCTTTTGCCTCAAGGAGTTCCACATTCTTCCGCTTCGCATACTCAACTATCGCCCTGGCGGCAACGTGTTCTGATTTCAGCTCGACGCTTGCAGCCAGTTTTAAAAGATCTTCCTCCGGGATCAGTGGGATAGTGTCGCTCACGCCGAAGTCGCCGAGGGTTAACGTGCCGGTCTTGTCGAAAACAACAGCGCTCACATTCCTAACTGTTTCAAATGCTTTCCTATTCCTGATCAGTATCCCGCTCTTCGCGGTTATCGAGGTTGAGATGGCGACTACCAGCGGTATCGCTAAGCCGAGGGCATGCGGACAGGCGACGACCAATACTGCAACCATGCTTTCAAGAGCCTGCTCCGGCTTCCCGTAGGCGAGCCACGTGACGTAGGCAGCTATTGAAATTGTCAGAGCCAAGTAGAAAAGCAGGGCTGCAGCCCTGTTCGCCAAGTCCTGGGTTCTAGTTCGGCTTTCCTGAGCCTGCTTAACCAGTTTTAATACTTGAGCCAAATATGTTTCCCCACCTGTCTTTTCGATGAGAATCTTCAGGGATCCTTCGCCGTTTATCGAGCCCCCTATTACTCTTGCCCCCTCCTGCTTGCCGACTGGTTTCGACTCGCCTGTTAGAAGAGCCTCGTTCACAAAGGAATAGCCCTCTAAAACAGTGCCGTCAGACGGGATTTTCTCTCCGGGCTTGACGACTACAACATCCCCCGGCTTAAGCTTTGAGACCGGAACGTCGACTGTTTCACCGTTCTTTAAAACGTGGGCTGTCGTCGGCATTATTCTCACAAGCTCCTCCAATGCTGTTGAGGCTCCGAGAACGCTCTTCGCCTCAATCCAGTGTCCGAGAAGCATCACGTCTATCAGGGTGGCGAGCTCCCAGAAGAGCTCCATACCAAGTGAAATGAAAACTGTTGCGGCAGAATATGTGAACGCCACCGTTATGGCTGTGCCGATGAGCGTCATCATGCCTGGCAGCCTGTTTTTCAACTCGTTCACCAATCCTCTTAGGAAGGGCCACCCTCCGTAAACATAGATGGATGCTGATAGGATTAGCAACACGTATTCCTGCATAGGGAAAACTATTGCTTTACCCCCGAGGATCATCGTTTGAAAAGTTTCTGAGAAAAGCAGGATAGGGACTGTAAGGATCAGGCTGGCAATAAGCCTGTTTTTAAACTCGGCTATGTGGTGCGCATGATGCTCGTGCAAACCCCTTATCCTCGAGAAGAAGGGGTTTTGAAACCTTACATAAGGCTTTAACGAAAAACCTTTCCCCGTGTAGATGACGGTTGGAAACGTCCGATGCGTGGTACACGCTACGCTTATATATTCTTTTTTAGAGTTGAAGCAGAGCAAATGGCAGAGTTTAAAACCGGCTGGGGTTATGCATAGCGTTAAAAGGTGTTCGTAAACTGGTTTTCCCTTGGCATACCATCTTATCCGGATGGTCGTGCAAAACGGGGTTTAAAGCGGCCACGTTTAACCCCGGCGGCTTTCAACATTTAACGGTCGTGTTGCAGTGTTTACCTCGAGGAAAACCGGGATTTACGACGCCTTGGTTAAGCAGTCCTCAATCATTCTGGAGGCTGAGTGGAAGTATCTGGCTGAGGCGAGGCCGTATAGGCTGGACATTCTTGGAAGACTTGTGACAAGCACGTGCAACCTGCCTCAATGGTCTTCTCTAAGCGCTCACTCAGTTTTATCGAAGAATTCTGAAAAAAAGATTCCCCTCCCTCCTGAACCAGCTTCTCAGAGATGTTTGCAACCGTGTTCCGGGTCTTTCCTGCGCTGCCAATTCTTGCATGCCCCACTAAGATGAACAGGTTCTCTAGCAACTAATACCTATTACAGAGAGTAATCAAATGGACAGCGCCATGCTTATTTAATTTTGGGATATGGTAATTCCTCGTTTCTACCTATGATCTTTCTCTTAGCCTTCAGATAGTACACGTAGTTGCTCAGCGACACGTCTGGGGGAACCCTGTGGTCAACCATGGGTATGTAGCCGCCCTCTTTAACTAGCTGCGAAAGGCTTTCAAGCTCCCTGTCTATCGCCTTAGGCCCCTCGATCAAAGCCAGCTTGTTAACCCCGCCCATTAGGAGAACCTTGTCTCCATACTTCTCTCTAAGCTTCACTGGGCTCGTGTACTTCGCCTCTATGGGGAACATGCAGTTTATTCCTGCCTTCAACCATCCTGGGACAAGATCATCTATCTTCCCATCGCAGTCTAGAATGTTTATTTCAACACCATACTCCTTCAACACGTCCGTCACCTTCTTATACCTTGGAACCATGAATTCTTCGAAAAGCTTCACCGAGATGAGTGGCCCCATGTTGTAAGCCATGTCCTCCCACCATGTTGCGAAGTCAACACGGATGTTTCTTAAAGCTCTCCTGATCATTTTTATCCAGAGGTTTACCAGCGTGTCCATCATTTCAGCCATCCAGTCGGGATCCCTGTAGAAAGCTATTGAGATCCCTTGGACGCCCATAAGGTTTCTCAGCCAGCCGTAGAGGCTTCCAACGCTTATGCCTAGAGGATAATCCCTCTCGCTGTAGATCTTTATTATCTCATCATAGCTCAACGGCATTCTCCCCGGGGTATCAGGGTCGAAGAACGGCTTTATTTTCTCCCAGTCCTCTCTGCTTCTAATAGGGTACCTCAAGTACTGTGGAATCGTAGAGGTCCATTTTTTAGTTATGTAGACTCCTCCTAAACCATCGTCAATAACCTCCTTATCGTCGAACTCCCTGATCCTTCTCGAAGGCGGCGGTGGCCATAGGCCGGTGTTCACTGGAAGCATGTCTATCGTGTCCCAGCCTTCAAGCATGAAAAAGTCCTCAATGTCTCGGATGCTGTGGAGATGCAGGGGCAGGCCTTCAGCATGCCAGCGGTCGATTGTTTCACTCCAGTAGCCGAACTCGTAGTCCGGAACCCTGTCAACCTCTTTAAACTGCAGTGTCCTAAGCAGCCTCTCCCTCTCGTTCATCACCGGGGCTACACTAATGTTGAAAATAAATTTTTCTTCAATCCTGCCACCGTATAAACCTCTCCGGATTTCGCAACGTTTTTAACTCGCCAGCACGGTCTTGAGACCTCATGAGTAGTGAGTTCCTAGGGGAGGAAGCTTACGGCTTCCTAAAGGGCTTAGCCTCTTATGAAAGGCTTGCTGGAACCCCGGGTGAGGAGGAGGCTCGGAGATACATTGTAAGCGTCATGGAGAAAGCAGGCTACAAGACGCTGCTTGAAGAGTTCACTGTTAAAACCTTCCGGATTCTTAGGAACGAGTTTCACGTTTTAGAGCCTTGGAGCGAGGAGGTTGACTGCCGGGGTGTCGGTTTCAGTGGTTCAACCCCTGAAGAAGGCGTTGTAGCTCCCTTACGGTACGTTGAGACCGGCGACCCGCTGCTGCTGCCTCGGACGAAGGGCGAGATACTGCTTCTCTCAGAGTCGCCGCCGACTGTTGAAAAGCTGTTCGAACTCTCCAAGTATGAGCCTTCCGGAATAGTTTTAAGCGAGGGCACTCCTTTCAGGAAGCCTTCTCAGGTCGACAGGCTTTTCGAGGTGAGTAGGAGGTTCAGGGTGCCGACGGTCTTCATAAGTTTTGAAGACGCGTTTAGGCTCGTTAAGAATAATGCTTCCAAGTCTAGGCTGGTTCTCACGCAACAGGAGTTCGACGCTGACACTTGCAATATCGTGGTGGAGAAGAAGGGTGTTAAATACCCTGAGGAGATAATAGTCGTCGGAGCGCATTACGATACTGTCTACGGTGTGAAGGGGGGTGTTGACAACGCTGGCGGAGTGGCTCTGCTCATGGAGCTAGCTAAATCTATGAGCAGTCTTGATTTGAAGAGAACAGTTAGGTTTGTTTTCTTCACGGGCGAGGAGCTTGGGCTCAGGGGTTCTTTTAACTACGTGGAGAAGCATAAGGATGAGGTTGAGAAAGTAATGATGATGGTCAACCTTGATGTGAACGGGGGTGCGATAGGCGGGTGTAACGCCGTGGTAACTGGACCCCAAGAGGTGAAGACTTATCTGGAAGCCATGTCGAAGGAGCTCGGCGTAAACCTCTCCGTGTCTCAGGACGTGTATAGCTCTGACAGCATTCCCTTCTCCAACAGAGGAGTGCCGTCTGTAAGCTTCTACCGGAGGAGCGGCGCGGGGGTGCATATTCACACTCCTGAGGATGACTCGAGGTTTACAGCACCCATCGGCTTCAAGATGGTTGGGATCATTGTCCGCGAGTTTCTCCTGCGGATGGCTAACGCGGAGAGCTTCCCTTTTAAACGGGAGATCCCTGAGGACGTTAAGAAGAAGGTTCAGGAATACCTTAAGAATAGGGGTTTTGAAATGTCAAGTGTAAACGTCTAATTGAACGCTCCTGCCTATGCTTAGGGTGGTCCGGGTGAGATGGGGATAGAACGCGTCGAGGTTTACTCCGTGACCCTAAGGTTTTTCGAGCCCTTCCGGATTTCCCAGGGTGCGAGCGAGAAAAGTCGCAACGTTGTTGTGAAGATAGTCACGGACTACGGTGTTGAAGGCTGGGGGGAAGCGTCTCCGTCTAGAAGAGTCACCGGGGAGACTGTGGAAACCGTTTTAGAAGCATTATCCAGGATCGCGCCCAGGCTTATCGGCATGTGTCCTCTTCGGATAGAGCAGAACGTGGAGACAATGGACAGGGTTATCGGGGGGAACCCTGCTGCGAAGGCTGCTGTTGACACTGCTCTGCACGATATTCTCGGGAAGACCGCTGGGAAACCGCTTTTCATGCTTCTCGGAGGCTACCGGACGCAGGTCTTAACCGACTTCACGTTGAGCATTAAGACTCCGAGGGAGATGGCTGCTGACGCTGTTAAGGCTGTGGAGAAAGGCTTCAGGGCTCTTAAGGTTAAGGTTGGTGTGAACCCTTCTGAGGATGTTGAGAGGATAAGGCTTGTCCGCGAGGCCGTGGGGGAGGATGTTGAAATGAGGGTTGACGCGAACGAGGGTTGGAGCCCGGAGCAGGCTGTTGAAGTTTTAAACAGGGTGGAGAAGTTTAAAATACGGTTTGTCGAGCAGCCGGTGCCCGCTCACGATGTGAAGGGCATGGCTAAGGTTAGAAGGGAGTCTCCAATACCTGTTATGGCTGATGAAAGCGTGCATTCGCCCTCCGACGCGCTGAGGCTCATCCGGGAGGAGGCTGTTGACCTGATAAACATTAAGCTTGCGAAGAGCGGTGGAATATTGAAGGCGAGGAAAATATCAGATGTGGCTGAGGCTGCTGGAGTATTCTGCATGATCGGATGCATGAGCGAGTCTGAAATAGGTATTGCTGCAGGAGCACATTTCGCAGCAGGAGTTAGAAACGTGAGCTATGCGGACTTGGACTGCGACCTGCTTCATGCCGACAAGCTGGTTAAGAAGGGAGGGACAAGGGTTGAAAACTCTATGAGGCTGTTCTCCAGGGAAAGCGGATTGGGAGTGGTTGAGCTGGATACTGGACTGCTTGGCAAGCCTCTAGCCGTTTACAAGTGAGTTTTAAAGGGTTAGCCGTTCCATACGTCGGCTACGGGCTATATTTGGCCGAGGCTCAATCCGATTCCCCTGGAAGGAGCCTCCCCCCTCACTATTCTATCAACCAGGTTCCTAACCATTTTTTCAATCCTGCTCACGACTTTACGAGCATCCTCCAGGCTCATTTCAGCAGGATCCTCAATGCCCCAGTTCTCAACATGCTTCACGTTAACCACCGGGCATTCTGAGCCGCTGCATACTATTACCGCGATATCCGCCTCAGCCTCCATCTCCCTAGTTAGCTTCTTTGGCCTCTTACAAGAGATATCTATCCCCCTTTCCTTCAATAGTTGAACAGCTTTAGGGTTTACGCTTTCAGCGGGCTTTGGGCCGGCGCTAACCGCGACCCACCCGGCTGGAGGATTTGAGTTGAAGAATGCTTCCGCAACCTGGCTTCTGAAACTGTTTTGCACGCATATGAATAACACTTTCCTAACCATCTTAACGAAAGTTGCAGCCCGCAAGGGCTTTTAAAGTATTCTGCGAGTAGAAACTGCTTAATGCCTTATGGTGAAGCCTTTAAACTCCCCCTTGTACTCTTCCCACTCCACGCTTACCCCTGTAACCCTGGCTCCAGGCGGCCCCCTTCTGCAGAACTCTATCATTTTTCTCACAAGCATCTCCTCCCCTTCGAAAACAGCCTCGACTCTTCCGTCTGGAAGGTTTCTCACCCATCCTCCGACTCCTAGCGCTTGCGCGAGCCTCCTAGTTTCATGCCTGAAGAAAACTCCTTGAACAAAGCCGCTTATATACACGTGGGCCCTAACCATCAACTTGAACAATCTTTTCACAATGAAGTTTTTTAAAGTTGTTTTCAACCAGAGGCCAGGCTTGAAGCCAGGCTGTTTAGAAACACCCTGTAGGCTTCCACGCCCCGCATGAACTCTTCAACCGTGATGCTTTCCAGGGAGCTGTGCGCCAGAGAAGGGTCGCCCGGGCCCCAGGCTAGTTGCGGCCTGCCCCATTTCAGGCCGGTGTAGTTGAAATCGGATGTCCCGAGTTTCCTAATCAGCAGCAACTCCCTCCCAAGGGTTTTTCTAACCGCCTCTCTGACAGCGTTTATCAAAACCTGGTCCTTGGCTGAAGCGTAGCCGTCTAAATGGTCTATAAAATCATAATCCGTTTTGAGGGTTCCACCCATGTTCTCTACATACTCGTTCAAGACCGTGGAGAACATTCTGGAAAGCTTTTCAAACCCTATGGGTGGAGGGTAGCGAAGGTTCAGGCGTGCCTCACAGGAGTCCGGTATTCTGGAGTCACCGTAGCCACCTTTAATCATGGTGATTGAGACACCTATGTTTGAGAAAAGGTCTTTAGAAAAGGTCATTCTCGTCTTAACGTGTTCAACGAGCCTCATTGTTTGAACGATAGCATTGAAATCATCCATAGGGGATGACGAATGCCCGCCTTGTGTTGAAACCCTTATGCTGACTGTTGCGCTACCCCTGTATGCTACTGCCGCAGCCCTAATCCCGGTTGGTTCGCCTATGATCACGTAGTCTGGGGCCGGGATTTCTTCGAGAAGCCTCCTAACCCCCTTGCTGTCCGATTCCTCCCCGACGACTGACGAATAGAGTAGTCTGAGACTCCTGCCACCGTAGTTTGACGCTGCCAGCGCCATTGCCACGAGAGAAGCCTTAGCGTCAACAGCACCCCTGCCGAATATTCTTCCTGATTCAAGCTTGACTTCAATAAGCCCGGGCACAGTATCTACGTGGGAGCAGAAAAGCAGCGTCCTGCCTCCGTCCCCCTTCTCCCCTAGAACGTTGCCAGCAGGATCCCTCCTGACGTTTTCAAAACCGTTCGCGAGCAGAAGGGAGAAGACTTCCTGCTGAGCCTCTTCCTCATTCCCGCTTGGCGAATACTTGGTTAGGAGTTTAACCAGCGGTTGAACTGCTTCCAAGCCTCGACTCATAGCTCCTCATCGCTTCGAAAATGATGCTACACGCTTCCTCGACAAGGTTTAACGGTATGTTGAGCGACGGTAGTAGGCGCACCACAGTTGGGCCGGCTGTTAAAACCAGGATACCTTTCTCCGCAAGCAGGTCGACGAGAGGCTTAGACCTGACTTTCAGCTCAATGCCTATCATGAGGCCGCTTATCCTTATCTCCCTGATGATCCTGAGGTTTCTTAATGCTTCAAGCCTCTCTCTGAAAACCCTAGATCTTTCCTCCACAGTCTCTCTGGTGACTGTTTCCCTAAGGAGCCTCATGGTTGCAGCACCCGCGGCGCAGGCCAAAGGGTTTCCGCCGTATGTTGAAGTGTGGAAGCCGGGTTCAGCTACTTTCGACGCCTCCTCACTGAAAAACGTGACTCCAACCGGGATCCCCCCGGCTACCCCCTTAGCCAAGAGAGCAATATCCGGCGCAACATCTTCTTTTTCAAACGCGAAAAAGGTTCCAGTCCTCCTCAATCCTGTTTGAATCTCATCCAGTATGAGTAGTGCCCCCTTGTCGGAGGCTATTTCCCTTGCTGCTTTCAAGTAGCCTGTTGGAGGAATCCTGACTCCGCCTTCTCCTTGAACAGGCTCAAGAATAACAGCTGCAGTCTCCTCGTCAACCTTGCTTCTCAAATCCTCTGCGTCGCCGTACTCTGCAAATACAACCCTTTCACTTAAAACATGCTCCAAGCCCCTCTTGTACTCCGGGTTCCACGTGGCGCTGAGTGCTCCCAGCGTCTTACCGTGGAAGCTTCTTTTGGCTGCAACAATCTTGCTTCTCCCTGTTTTCCTGAATGCTGTTTTAATGGCGAGGTCAACGGCTTCCGCACCACTGTTCACGAGAAGCATCTTAGGGAAGAAACGCGACGTGAAGCGGGAAGTCTCCTCCAAGAATTCTGCCCGAGAATCATTGTAGAACGAGCCGTGGCAGGAAGATATTTTCTTCAACTGGTTCACGATCGCTTCGACAATCACAGGGTTCGAGTGGCCAAGTATTGCAACACCATAGGCTGAAGTCAGGTCGATGAACCTCCGACCCTTATCGTCGAAAACCTCCGACCCTTTCCCGCTTATTATTGCGATACTTCTCTTAACGTAGGTTTTAAGCAGAAGCCTGTCCTCAACCTCATAGGGGTCAACCATTTTAAGCATCCTCATTTAAATATGAGTGTCCCAAGTTTTTTCTCCAGCGCGCTTGAAACAGGCTTATCAACGAGCCCGGAGGATATTCTCACTGAAGCAGCCCCTTCTTGAAGCGCCTCCACGGCTGACTGCACCTTCCTCATCATGCCGTGGCCTATGCTTGGAAGAAGAACCGAGGCTTCAGCCATCGTCAGCGACTCGACGAGCTTACCGTCTACGAGAAGACCCTCAACGTTCGTAAGGTATAGCAGGCTGCTCCCCAGTGCTGAAGCAACCTTGGCTGCGAAAGCGTCGCTGTCGACGTTGAGAGGCTCAAACTCCTTGCCTAGGGCTATTGGTGCTAGAACCGGCAGAATGCCGTTGTCAAGGAGCAGTTTCAAAAGGGCTACGTTAATCCTGTCAATCTTCCCTGTGAACCCACCGTCCATGAGTATTCTCCTGCCGTCCTCTCTTTTGACAAGTATCTTCTCCTTTCTGTTGGCGCTTGCCAGAGCCCCGTCTACACCGGTTAAGCCGACAGCGTTAACATTCATCCTGAGAAATTTTGAGACCACGAGCTTGTTGAGCCTCCCCATAGTCATAAGGTAAACCTGCATCGTCTCCCAGTCGGTCACCCTGCTCCTCATCCCGCTGGCGGAGACAACGAACTTCGGTTCAATACCCATCCTTCTACAGGTCTCCGTCACTTCCGCTCCACCCCCGTGGATGAAAACGACCTTCTCTCTTCTAGAGTATTCAGCCACGTCCGCAACTATCTTCTCAAGAGGGCCCTCTTCAAGCAGGGCTCCTCCTGCTTTAACCACTATCATCTTCAAACACTCACGCCGGGTGTAGACCTGGGAAGGTTAAACCCTCCTTCTCATCGAAACCGAAGATAATGTTGAAGCACTGGACAGCGTTTCCAGCAGCCCCCTTAACCAGGTTGTCTATGGCTGCGAACAGGATTACCCTGTTAGAGTCAGCGTCTATCTCGAAACCTATGTCGGCGAAGTTCGAGCCCATCAGGTACTTTGGATCAGGCAGGCCGTGCACCATCGTCGGATCCCTTACGAGCCTTATAAACGGCTCCTTGTCGTAAGCCTGCCTGTAGCACCTCCACAGGTCTGGAAAGGACGGGAGCCTTCCGGATGGACGTGCGTGAACAGTTACAAGTATCCCCCTCACAATGTTTACAGAATGCGGCGAGAAGCCTATGACTATTCCTCCGCCAGCAGCGTTCGAAACTTCTTGAACTATCTCGGCGACATGCCTGTGCCCAGCCGGCTTATATGGCCTAACCACGTTATACCTCTCCGGATGGTATCCTTCTAAGGTTGGCGAGGAGCCGGCTCCCGACGAGCCTATTTTAGCATCTATGAATATCTGGCTCCTGTCTACCAGACCGTTCTTAACAGGGGGCACTAGTGCCAGTATGCTCGCCGAAGCCATGCAGCCCGGTACTGCTATCAGACTAGCAGTCCTTATCTCGTCTCTGTGAAGCTCCGGCAGGCCGTAGACAGCCTTCTCCAGAAGCTCAGGGTAGGGATGTTTAAACCCGTACCATTTCTCGTAGGCAGAAGGGTCTTTAAGCCTGAAATCCGCTCCCAAGTCTATCACCTTCAAACCCCTGTCGAGAAGCGTTTTAACCACGTGTGTAGACTGGCCATGTGGAAGTGCTGTGAAGACAACTTCCGCATTAGCCACGTTCTCAACCTTAGGCTCTACGAAGCTCATCTGGCAAACCTTCCTAAGGTTTGGATGAACCTTGTGAACAGGCATGCCGCTGAACCTCTTAGAAGTGGCCGCGGTGATTTCCACACTACTGTGCGATAGAAGTATTCTAAGCAGCTCTCCTCCGACGTACCCGCTTGCCCCGTACACCGCTACTTTAACCAACCTTACCTCATAATCCTCCAAACTAGGTGTTTAAGAATCTTTTTCTCCTCTGCTGCACAGTAGGACATATTTTCTCCAGCGTGCTATAGGCTTCTCCGGGTTTAACTAGAGCCAGACGCATGCTAGACTCAACCGATGGCTTACTATATTTTTCACAACCTTTTCGGATTAGACACGCAAGCCATCCGCGTAGCGCGCGCTGAAACAGGGTTCCAGAGGAGTAGGCAGAAGCTTTTGCTGACTGTATTCAAACATTAGTCACCCCTATCTTCACGAAATGTAAACAGTGTATATGGATAAGAGGACATTTAGAATGAACACTTAGCTTGATTCAACCCCAAGTACACGTAAACCCCATCGTATCCCACGTCAACATCATTGATTTTAAGCTCCTCAACACTTCCCCGCAACTCGTAACCAGCTACTTCTTCAGCAATACCTCTCTTTATAATTTCACAACCCAAAGATTTGACGAAATCCTTCAAGGCCCGAAGCCAAGGTCGTAAATCGCCTCTATGAATTTTAAGTGTTCTTCTTCACGGATTCCAAAAAAGTAATAGGTTCCATCCTCCCTATGATACTCGTGAATTTCAAGAGATGAAAGTCCAAATCTATAAGTAGACTTCTTATCTCCTCTAATCCCTCTCCATACTTGGAGTTAAAGCGTATGAAGAAACGTATCCTATCCTGGGGCTTCTCATACCACATAGCAACACCATCATCTCCAGTGAAAAAGCCCCTAAGATAAGTCCTCGCGCCCTTTAGGTCCAAGTGTTCTTTTGGCGCATGGAACTCATAAGGTGATCCTTTAATTCCAAGGTCCCACAGGTCAAAAATATGCCCCCTATCCTCTACTTCTTCAGAGTAATGAGGGAATGACGACGGTTCATATTTATATCTATGTGGTCTCTTATGATAAGTTTTCTCAAATAGTTCTTCATAATGCTTAGCCACTTCTCCATCTGCTGAGGTGAGATATATACGGTGATGGTGGTACTTTTCACTCATATAGAGACCACCATCCGATGCTATTAAGCCACACAGCTCCGCTTTTTTTCAGGAGCAAGTATTTCCCTAGTATCTCTCTCGGATGCCTCTAGATATGCTGCATGGCTTAACTCAAAGAGGATCTTATCACCCTGAGTTATGGATTCTTAAATTCCTATAACTTCTTCTCCTTTGAGCAACTCATATCCTTCCTCTGTTCCACGTACTTCATATTCTCCAAAGCTTGCAATAACGTGGGAGACCTCATTTCCATATTCTCTGCAGATTTAGGCTCCCTCTTTAAATGCTCCCTCAACTCTATCTCACTCTCGAAAAACCTCTCTTTCCATTGTCCTACTCTAGTTCCACCACCCATTACCTTCTTTTCAACCCCTCTTTTGGAAGGCCCTCTGCATATCTAACAGGTTGTGGAGGAATAGTATCCTAAAACCTGCTTCCTTATCGTTGAGCATAAGATCAATAATCTCCTAAGGCTCATTCCCTTACAGACTTCACGATCGCATTCTTCAAACCTAACCTCTGGATCGTTAAGCATGAATGGTATCCCGTTTCTAAAGTAGAGTCAGTGCTTTGCGTCTAGGAACCATGAAAGATTAGTTTAACTTAACTGTTCATATTTCAGCTTCCCACCAACTCCATATATGGTTAGCTCAAAATTGGTCCTAAGTCTTCTTTAGACTCCATAGGGCGTTTTCAACGGGATTGTTTGGAAAAGAGGGGCTTAATTGACCTTCTCTAAAAAGCTCCCTCGCGGGTATGGCAAATGAAACATAACCCATCTCTATCTGCTTCCTAAAACAAAATCTATTTGCAGAGCATTAGCACCCTTAACCAAACCTGTTAGAGGTGTATCCAGTTTAAGGAAGTCGTTTGCGACCAAGATAGAACAAGGGGTCGTCACTGTAAGTATAATTTATCCGGGATCATGGTAGCATCGGGCCTAAGATCTCCAATTAGCTTAAGGTAATCCTTGGTGGATAGCTTATCGATGAGTTCGTCGGGCATAACCAAGGATAGAAAGATTCTTCCATTGAATCCCAAGTAATCGTGTAACCCCTTTAGAGCCTCATTCAATACTTTTTTTGTTAAGTAGAATTTCTCCCAAAGAAACGAAAATCGCTGGGAATTCAATACCGTGCTTCCAGAACCAAGATCTGGGATCGGTCATGTCAATTCTCGAAACAAACTTTTGAAAGCAAACCATAGTCATGGGTTTTCTATCCAGATGCGGGAAGCTGAACTGGAGTCCTGTCCTTGGTTCTAAACGGGCAGTAAGTCTTAAGCCTACAGAAGATCCTTGGAGAAGTTATTCCACTATAACATATGCCTCTTTTACATGAAAGTGCGAGACAACCGGCTGAGCAACCATGACAAAGATCTTGGCGAAGTAGAAACAGTTTTTACAGTCGAGCCGCACGGTGCCCTCCTCTTCATCATATTCCTTCTGAAATAAGCTCGTCTTGCTTTAAAAGATGAACTGTAATTCTGTGACAGGCTCATTTTCTCATTTTGGACACAAGGTACTTGAGAATCTTCTCGGGAATGTTAATGCCGGTGGCCTCCATGCTCCCCCTGAACTCAGGCGTAGGATTAACCTCGTTAACAACATAGCCTTCTTTAGGGCTTTCCATCACGTCGATCCCTACTATTTCTCCACCTACCGCTCTGGATGCTTTAAGCACTAC
Organism: Candidatus Brockarchaeota archaeon; assembly: GCA_017601395.1. GTDB lineage: Archaea > Thermoproteota > EX4484-205 > EX4484-205 > JAAOZP01 > JAAOZP01. The sequence continues at coordinate 37,219 of JAFNIQ010000007.1, read as the reverse complement.
TTCGGAAAGCTCGTGGGTGACCTCTGCCTTCTCGCTTTTTCCGCCTATAGCTATGTTTGTCTTCCACTGGTCTGGTGGGGAAACCCTGTATATTGCGGAAACAACCTCGTCCCCTATTACCGTGGCCCTAATATCTCGGCCAGGCTTCTCAACATACTCCTGCACGTAGAACACCTGGTAGAGTGGAAACATGTATAAACGGTCTTCAAGCACTGCTTCAGCAGTATACCTGTCCTTTATAAGGGAGATTAGTCTTCCCCAGCTTCCTATGACGGGTTTCAACACCGCCGGGTAGCCTGTCTTGCTGAAGGAGTCTAGGGCAGACTGGTAGGAGAAGGAGACTACCGTGAAAGGGGTTTTCACGTTGTTCTTCATGAGCTCAACAGTTGTGAAGAGCTTGTTGCCAGCTATCTGCAGTGTTTTGAAGGAGCTTACCGACGTTATTCCAACCCCTTCAAGGTAGCTTGAGAAATGGAGTGACTTAAAGTAGGATACGCATCTCAAGAGGGCCGCGTCAACATCCTGGAGCTCAGGCACCCTCCTGCCGAGTGTGAATGAGTACTCGTCGACGTTCAGCTTTTTGAATGGTATAGAAAGGTTTTCAGCGGCTTTGAAAAGCTCCTTCTCTTCAAACCTTATCTGGTCATAAAAAATGCTTAAAGGCAATTTCTACGCCTACTCGCCCCAGTCTTCGCCTGAAAGCTGAATCTTCCTCGTCTTAACTGTGCCGCCACTTATCTCTATTATTTCAAGGTCTGACCCGCACTCTGGGCAGGTCACTACTTCACCCACTATCGCGTCATCAGGGACTTCGAACACCGCTAAGCACTCCTCGCATTCCGTCTTCATGAGTGTTGAAGATTCCACATGTTCCTGCTTATAAATTTAGCTTTTACGATAACGCACCTCGTTCGCCCTCACGGTTGAAAGACCCCAGAGCTGTATGAAACCGTCCGCCAAGGTCTGGTCGAACCTTGACAGGGATGAGTAGGTTGCTCTCTTCTCATCATAGAGCGATTTCGCAGAGCGTCTTCCAACGATTAACGCCGCTCCTTTAAACAGCTTAACCTTAACCTCGCCGTCAACATTCTCCTGCGTGAAGTCTATGAATGCTTCAATAGCGCTTCTTAAAGGCTCGAACCACAACCCTGAGTAGACAAGCCAAGCCCATGTCGCTTCAAGCCTCCTCTTCTCCTCCAGCTCAAGCCTTGTTAACACGAGTTTCTCAAGATCCTGATGTGCCCTTATTATGGTTAACGCTGCAGGAGCCTCATAAACCTCTCTGGACTTTATTCCAACCACGCGATCCTCCATGTGGTCTATCCTACCGAAGCCGTGTGACCCAGCAACTCTGTTAACCTGTAGTATTAATTCAACAGGGTCAAGCCTCTTCCCGTTCAGTCTTGTCGGAACACCCTTGTCGAACTCAAGAATCAAGTACTCCGGCTCATCCGGGGCCTTAGATACTGGTCTGCTCCAGACGAATGCCTCCTCAGGTGGCTCAACCCACGGGTCCTCAAGTTCACCGCCCTCAATAGACCTGCTCCAAAGATTGTCGTCTATGCTGAATCTGCTTTTCCCACGGTCCATTTTAACACCCTTCTTCTCCAAGTATTCAACCTCTCCATCTCTGCTTAATCCCCATTCCCTGACGGGCGCGAGGATTCTAAGCCTAGGGTTCAGCGATCTTATTGACACTTCGAACCTAACCTGGTCGTTACCCTTCCCAGTGCAGCCGTGAGCAACTGTTGAAGCACCTTTTTTCTCAGCCACCTCGACGATTTTTGATGCTATCAAGGGTCTTGAAAGAGAAGTGCCCATTGGATAAACACCCTCATACAGGCCGTTAGCCTTAATAGCTCTTAAAACATATTGTTCAACAAACTCTCTCCTAGCGTCTATTTTAACAACCTCTGCTGCGCCAAGCCTCTCAGCCCTTTCAACAGCGGCCTCAAAATCCTCTTTCTGACCGACGTCGACGAGGACGGCGATAACATCCATTCCATATTTCTCCCCTATCCAAGGTATCATGACTGAAGTGTCCAAACCCCCTGAATACGCCAGCACGCATGCCTCTTTCAACACGAACCACTGTTTTCCGGCTGCAAAAAAATCTTTTTAAGAGTTTCCCTACGCGTAGGAGTTATGAAGCGGCTTAGGGGAGCAGCTGCAAGCAGCGCGGCGATACTGCTTATAATCATTCTTGTTGCAGCTGTATACTTGCCTCTACGGGTTTCAGCTGAGTCGGAGCTAAGCATCCCGCTTTACAGAAGCCCGAGGATAGACGGGGTTGTTTCACCAGGCGAGTATCCCGTTGAACAGCTAAGCCTACCCTGGGGGAAGGCGTATGCTGTCCATAATAACAGCTACCTGTTTTTCACAGTAGTTTTGAACAACGCTTGCAGAACGGTTGACCTCCTGTTTAACACTGGTTTTTTAAACAGCACTATCCTCACGGTCAGCACGACTAGATATGCTGTGAATAGGTCGGGCGTGTTAAGATACTTCTACGGGCATGGGGAGGAATGGCTTGAGGAGCCTGCGGGCGACATCCTCCTAAGGGTTGTTAACGGAACTGTTTCCTGGACTATTGAGCTGGCCATACCGTTGTCGAAGCTGGATGTTTATCCTAACACGCCTAAAACACTAGGGTTCGCCCTGATCGCCTCCGGAGTAGGGGTTAACTATTCTTGGCCTACTGACGCTCTTCTCAGCAACCCGTCCAGCTGGGGCGTTGCCTCCTCTCCTGACAACTGGGCAACTAGGTGCGACGTCGCGCTTGAAGGAGTCTACTTGGATAAGAAGAGCCTCATCGCAGGCTCCAACTTGACTCTAATCCTAGTGTTGAGAAACAAGGGGGACGCGGCTATTCCGGACTACTTGATAACCATCATGCTTGACGATGCTTTGATCGTGAACACTACTGGCAGCCAGCTTGGGCTCAAAACCCCTATGGTTGAATCAGACTGGGTGCGCTTTGAGAAAATTATCCCAAACGTTACCGAGGGCAGCCACGTTGTAAAAGTATGGGTTAAAGCGCTTAACGTGTTTCACGACTCGGATGAAGATAACAATTTCGGCCAGGCTAGTTTCACAGCCAGGCTTGCCAAGATAAGCGTGTTCAGCACGCCCGGTGTAACGGTTGAGCTGGATGGTGAAAGCCAGATAATAACAGATGAAACCGGGGTGGTTTTCTACACTACGTATGGCGTTAAGACCCTTAGGGCACAGGAAATACATCGTCCTACTGAAGGTGTTAGATACGTGTTCACCGGATGGAAGCAGGAAGGCTCGACAACTTTTTCTCCACAGCTAGCGTTGACTGTTGAAGGAGACCTTGGGCTGACAGCAGAGTATAGGAAGGAATACCTGGTTAACCTGAGCTTCGTTGATAAGGATAATGCTCCGCTACAACCCTCATTCTACCTTTGCACGCTTCCCAACAACACTGTTTACAACGGGACTTTAAGAGGCTTCTGGGTAACAGGGGGAGACCTTAGGCTGACGATGGTTAAATACGCAGGGTTGAATGTTCTCGACGAGGCTATGATAGTCTATGTCAATGAGCCTAAGGAGATCAGGGTTTCATGCAACGTTGTAAGCGGATCCGTGAAGGTGGTCGACCCGTTTTCAATGCCCATAGAGGGTGCCGAGTTGAAGGTTGTCTTCACGAATAATACTCAGGCCAAGTATGTCACCGCGTCAGGCGGCACTGTTAACATAAGCAGGGTTGCCGGCGGGGAGCTGACGCTCACAGTAACCAACCTGGGATACTCGGCGACTGTTAAGGTAAGCTTCCTGACGGAGAGAGAGGTAACCATAAGGATACCAATGTCGCTGAACGTGGTTCTCATAATAATCGGAGCCTTTTTAATAGTGGTTATAATCATAGTGTTTAAAATTCTTCGCGCGAGAGAAAGGCTGGCTCCGAGGAAGCCTGAAGAATACGAGTTTGAAGAACTATAGTGTCAAGCCGCTGTCTTCACTCATCCTTTAAAACATCGGAGGAGCCTAGCGTCTCTTCGAAGAACCTGCGGAGGTCTTCAAGCGGCGTCAGTTCAAGCGAGCCTTCAAGGGGAGGCTCGCCGGTAATAGTTTGGCCCCCGGCTTGGTCATACGTCCGCCTAAGTGTTTCAAGGTTTTTCAGATCTGTTTCACCCGTAATAGTCAGGTATGCGAGCCTCACTAGGACCTCAGCGTCTAGAAGTATGCGAGACTCCTTACGCGGCAACCTGTTTTTCAAAGCTCCTGAAAACGTATAAAAATCTTTTATTCTCCGGTTCTCCCATCTCACCTTTCAAGTATGAAGGGTTTAAAGTAATTATTACGAATATAAAATACGATGCAGAGACGTACTATTCATGTCGAAGAGTTATTAAGAAGAGTTTGAAAGATAAGAGACAGTATATAAAAAATGAGTTTAGTTCTCACGATCGATGTCGGCAGTACTAATATGAAAGGCCTTGTTATAAATAATGATGGGAAAGTTGTTGAGAGGAGGATTCACGAGCTAACGCTTCACTTGGAAAACAGGTTTGCCGGGCACGAGCCGAAAGAACTTTTAGAGTCTTTCACCTCTATGCTGGATTATTTTGGCAAAAAGTATGGGAGAAGCATTGAAGCAATAGCGGTTACGACTTACAATCACAGCATGCTGCTCGCAGACAGGGATGGGACGCCCTTAACTAAAGTGATAACGCACCACGATACGAGAGCAGCAGAGGTTGAAAAAGAGCTGCTGGAAAAAGCTAATCCTTATGAACTATACGAGGAAACCGGGGCTCCTCCAATATTTGTATTCATGCCGTACAAGCTTTATTGGTTCATGAAAAAGGAACCTAGTGTTTTTAAAGAGGCCAAATATCTTTTGTTTTGCAAGGATTACTTATTGTGGAAGACTGGTTTAACAACGGAGCCGTGTATAGATCTTGCCACAGCCAGTGGAGGCGGGGTCGTTAACCTCAGGAAACTTAAGTACAGTGAGAAAGTGCTTAACTTACTCGGTATAGATGAAAACAGGTTTCCAAGGCTTTGCGAAGGTGGAAGAATCTTCGACACCATACCGTCTAAAGTTTGTGGAGAATACGGGTTTAATCCGGATGTGAAAATCGTCTTTGCAACGTTTGACGGTGCAGCACAGAATTTCGGCCTAGGCTTAACTGAAAAAGGCACTGTTTTAAACATCGGTAGCACTGGCGTTATTAGAAAGCTTTCTAGGAAAATGGTTCTGGACAAGAGTTTGGAAATGCGGCTCTTTACTTATTATGCGGCAAATGGGCTCTACGCCTTGGGAGGCGCTTCGAATAGTGGTGGAGACTGTTTAAGATGGTTCAGAGACAATTTCGGTCAGATGGAAACTCTAATCGGCAGTAGCATTGGCAAAGACCCTTACAGTATTCTCGACTTAGAAGCAGAAAAAGCGTTTCCCGGTTCAGAGGGCCTTATCTTTCTACCTTTTCTCACTGGTGAAAGGTTCCCCTATAGAGACCCGAATTTAACAGGGGCTTTCCTCGGCATCTCGAGAAGATGCAGTAGAGCTCATTTTATAAGGGCGATAATGGAGGGAGTAGGGTATGTTATTAGAGCGATCGCCGATGTGCTTTCGGAAAACTCGATAAGCTTGGACGAAGTATACTTGGTTGGGGGAGGTTCAAAATCTAGATTGTGGGCGCAAATCCTTTCAGATGTTCTCGGTTGTGAGATTAACGTTGTAGCGACAGGCGAAGACGCTACCAATTACGGTGCAGCAGCATTAGCCTTTAACGCTTTAACTCTCTCCAGCATAGAGGAGTTTTCAAATAAATGGGTTAAAGTTAGGGAAAAAGTTGTGCCCATAGAGAAGAATAGAATTGTTTATGAAGAAAACTATGCTACTTTCCTTAAACTAGTTAAGCTGTTGAGAAGCGTTGGAAGAAAAGACTCTTGAAAAAATAAAGATAAGACTTATATAGTTTGGATTTTTACTGGGTAGGGGCATAATCATGTATCCTGAGGGTATTGTTACGGCGATAATAACTCCACTTAAAGATGGTGTTGAAGTCGACGAAGATGGGGTCTCCTCACTAATAAACTTCCTGATCGAGAAAGGGGTTAAAGGCTTTTTTGTCCTTGGGACTTATGGTGAAGGAATACTCGTAAGTAAAGATGAACGTGAAAGAATGCTTGAAAAAGTAGTTGAAACCGTTCCAGATAAAACCAGCGTGATTGCTCACGTTGGTGCGACAGACGTAAAGACTGCTCTTGAGCTGGCGAAGCATGCGGCAAACCTGGGAATCGGAGCAATCAGTTCCGTAGGCCCGATCTATCATAAACCAGGCAAGGAGGGGCTGATTTCATACTATAGCTATCTTTCAAAGGCTGGTGCTCCATTAATGGTGTACAACAATAAGGGTAGACAGGGATATAATATTTCGCCGAACGATTTCGAATCTATAGTTAGAGAGGTCCCGAGTGTAATAGGTATAAAGGATACGAGTTACGATGTTGAACAGCTTCAAAATTACATTGATGTGTTTGGGAAGACTCATTATGTCGCAGGAGCCGGGGACTCGCTAATAGCTGTGACCTTTTTAATTGGAGCTAAAGCCCATGTTTGCGGTATAGCCAACGCGTTTCCAGAAATTCCTTTATCGGTTTACTCCGCCGTGAAAAACGGGGATGTTAAAAAAGCTTTCGAGCTTCAAGGCGTTGTAAACAGAATCAGGAGAGAATTAAGTAAATTCGGGGTTGAAACCCAGGTTGTCCTAAGGGAAATACTTAGACTCAGGGGGGTTGACATCGGTTCGTCACCAATACAGTTGAGGAGACTCACCGAGGAGGAAAAGTTAGAGGTCAAGAGGTTCTCCGAGCCTTATATCGAATACGCGGAAAGCTTAGGGTTAGAAAGATGAGGCCTCGCGTAGCGATTGTGAACTCTAAATCTTTCGGTAGATTTACTGACGCTATAAGTAGGCTTGCATCAAGATGCATCGTGGATCAAATCGAAGTCTCGAAGAACGTATCGGGGAAGGAATTGGCTGAGAAGCTCTCCGGATACCATTTTGTTGTAGCAAGCGTGACACCACGATATGGGGAAGAGTTCTTTAAAAGTAACGCAGATGTTGTCATGATTTTGAGGCATGGCATAGGCTTAGACAATGTTGATTTAAAGGCTGCGGAAGAGCATGGTGTGAAAATCGTCGCCATACCTGGATATAAAGAAAGAGATGCTGTTGCGGAACATACTGTAGCTTTAATGCTTTCCGCACTGAGACGTGTCGCAGAAGCGAACGATGCCGTGAGAAAAGGCGGATGGCAAGAGCGCGCCAAATTCGTGAGTAGGAATATAAGTAGCCTCACAGTCGGTATTGTAGGCTTCGGTAATATTGGCTCCAAGGTAGCTGAGATCCTTAGAAAAGGATTCGGCTCCAAAGTAATCGCCTACGATCCCTATGTGCATGAGGAGAAGATGAGAGCTCTCGGGGTTGCTCAGGTTACCAGTATTATCGAACTTATGGCTAAAAGCGATATAGTTACTCTCCATACGAATCTTAGTCCTGAAACATATCATATCATTAGCAGGGAAACGCTAATGGGCGCGAGGAGAGGAATTATAGTGGTTAATACTGCGAGAGGAGAACTCATAGACCAAGATGCTCTCGTTGAAGCCATAGAGAAAGGCATTGTGAGCGCGGCAGCGTTGGATGTTGTTGAGAATGAGCCTATAGGTCTTGAGCACCCGCTTCTGAAATACAGTAATGTCGTGATTACACCCCATATAGCAGCATATACCCTGGAATCGCTGGCAGCCATGGACGAGACGATTGTTGAAGCAATCTTCAACTATTTAGAAAAGAAACCGATTGAGGGTATTGTTGTAGACCCTGTGAAATGCAGAAACTTAACACTTAGATAGTTTCGTTGTCTAGCGGTGGGACAGTATTACTACTAAAGCGCGAATTTCGGGGTAACGAATATGTTTGAAACCAGTAAATGTATTAACATAGGTATGTATATTGCACAAGTAATTTTAAGGACGAAAAGCTTTTAAATTTCGACCGCTCTTTCTTGTACATGAGTCTTATGGGAAAGAATGTAGTTATAATTGTAGCCAACGAGTTTGAGGATGTTGAGTTGCTATATCCTTTACTGCGTTTGAGCGAAGAAGGAGCTAAGATCACAGTTGTGCCGGTTAAGAGCGGACTGCATCCAAGGCCTTCCGCTGAGAAGCCTGTATCCGGCAGATACGGAACGCCGGTGCCCCTTGAAGTCATGGCTCCCGGTAAGCGTTACATTATAAAAACGCTTGAAGAGATAAAACCTGAGGAAGTGGATTGCCTTCTTTTCCCCGGCGGATTCTCCCCAGACGCCTTGCGGACCAATAAGAAGGTCATTGAGCTGGTTAAGAGAGCGAATCAGCTTGGAAAGCTGATAGCAGCCATCTGCCACGGTCCTCAAGTGCTGATTTCGGCGGGCATAGTTAGGGGCAAGAGGATCACAGCATACAAGGCTGTTCGAGACGACCTGATTAACGCGGGCGCGGTTTTCGAAGACGTTCCAGCCGTTAGGGATGGGAACATAATAACGGGAAGGGTTCCAGATGATCTCCCCGAGTTCTGCCGGGAAATAATCTCCTTCTTCTCTAAACAGTGAAGCCGCAGCTAAGCGTCATGATGGAAAGATCGTCTGCTTCAACCTTCTGACCAGCCCTAAATCAAGCCGCAATTATTTAAACCGGGTCAGCATCCTCTTCATTTTCAACGCGTCAACCTCCAACAGGGGGGATTCACATATTATGATGAACGAGTATCCTTTTTCAACTATTATTTCTGCAAGCTTTCTGAAGTCAGGCCCGTAACCGCTTCCAAGAGGATGATGCCGCTTCTCCCCGAAACCCTTTGAAGTCGTCTCAACCTCTGAGAAATGAACCACCAGGTTTCTCATTCTCTCGCTTCCAAGCGTTTTCTCCACCGTGTCGAGAATCTTCTCGTAGTCTCCGCGGCTTTTAATAGAGCCTCCCATCCTAGCGTGAACATGGGCAAAATCAAGAGTAAGCCTAACGTTTTCAAAGGTGTTTGAAAGCTCGATCAATTCTTCAAGCGTTCCAAACTGGTCCGGTTTGCCTGTTGTCTCAGGTCCCAGCTCCGCACTAATCCTTTTCTCATCCATCTTCTCCAACACGTTTTTAAAAGCCTCCTTCTGCGCCTGCATCGCAAGCTCCCTAGGAAGCCCGCTGTAGTAGCCCGGGTGGAAAGTCACATGGAAGGCTCCCATCCACGAGGCTATTTCAGCGGACTTGACTAGTCTCCGGATGCTCTGCCTTCTAACAAGCTTCCTGCCTGAGGAAAGGTTTATCGCATAGGGGCCGTGGAGAGTCAGGAGAATATCGTTCTCTGACGCGGTTGAGGCGAGCTCGACGGCAGGCTTCCTGCTTATCCTAAGGCTTCTAACAGCCTGGTATTCCATCGCGTTGAGCCCTATCTTCCTCAGGTAGGGCATAGCGTCTGTCCCATGTGGCCCTTTTAACGGGAACCCGGCTGGCCCAATTCTACACTGAGGCGGCAATGCTGAAGAATGCGTAGAAGTGTTTTTTAAACATTAAGCCGAGCGGATTGCAACCCTAGGGGAAGATTCCTACCACGGTTAACCCGTAGACTAGGTTTGCGCAGCCCTAGCCTTCTTATCCGCAAGCAGCTTCTCGTAGTATTCAACCCAGCTGTCGTCGACTGGTCTAAACTTGAAGCCGTAGCTTATTATCCCTCCGTCCTCCTGTTCGAAAAGCTTTCTGAAGCAGGCTTCAACCTCCATCCCTATGTGCACGTCTTCAGGCTTGCAGTCCACTATTTGCGAGAGGACCCTTGGGCCCTCCTGAAGCTCGATCAGCCCTATGACGTATGGAGCATACTCGTCGAATGTTTTAGAGCCGACATGGATAACCGTGTAGCTGAAAACCCTGCCTCTGCCTGAGAACTCGACCTCCCTAGTCCTGCCTTTCCTCCGGCACTTCGGGCAGATCTTCCTAGGTGGGAAGAAGCTTGTCCCACAGTTCTCGCAATACGTGCCGAGAAGCCTGTATCTTTCCCTTTGGCTCCTCCAGTGTCTAGGCACTCCGGAGACACTCACGCCGTTTCACCTCCTTGAAAGTATGGTTACGACAGCAGTGGCGCCCGACCCGCCTACGTTGTGCGCTAAGCCGATCTCAGCCCCGTCGACCTGCCTACCGCCCTCCGCCTCTCCCCTCAGCTGCTTAACGACCTCAACTATCTGTTTTACTCCGGTTGCGCCGACCGCGTGTCCGCCTGCCTTCAGCCCCCCGTCGGTGTTCACCGGCAACCTGCCTCCAACATAGGTCTCCCCCTCCTCGTAAAGCTTGAACGCCTCCCCCTTGGCGCAGAAGCCAAGGTCCTCTAGAGCCAGTATCTCCGCTATCGTGAAGCAGTCATGCACCTCAACCAAGTCAACATCCCTCCTGGCGAGCTTAGCCATCGCGAAAGCCTTCTCCGCAGCTTGCACCGTCGCGTTCAGGGTGCATATGTCCCTCCTTTCAAGGAGGCTGAGCGTGTCTGATGCTTGCGCCACACCCTTAACGATTATCGGCGTGTCCGTGTATTTATACGCCTCATCCAGCGGTGCGAGCAGCACGCAGGCAGCACCGTCTGAAACAGGGCAGCAGTCGTTCCTCCTCAACGGATGGGCTACGATGGGGGAGGAGAGCACGTCCTCCACGGTTATCCTGTTCCTGAAGTGAGCAAGCGGGTTCATGCTTCCATGGTAATGGTTTTTAACAGCGACTTTGGCAAGCGTCTCCGGCTTAAGGCCGTAATCATGCATATACCTGGTTGCCATCAGTGCGTAAACACCTGGGAAAGTGGCGCCGAAGTATGCTTCCCACTCATAGTCCATTGCTGCTGAAAGAATCTCCGTAGCCTGTCCTGGTTCAACGTCAGTCATCTTCTCAACCCCGCCGACAGCCACAAGGTCATACATGCCTGACGCTACAGCCAAGTAGCCTTGGAAGAAAGCCACCCCGCCGGAGGCGCATGCAGCCTCAACCCTTGTAGCTGGCACAGGGTTCAACCCTAGGAACTCCGCCACAAGGGCTCCAACATGCTCCTGTCCTTCGAACATTCCTCCAGACATGTTTCCGAAGACAATGTACTGAATATCTTTTCCGCTTATGCCTGCTTCTTCAACAGCCTGAACCCCGGCTTCCCACGCCAAGTCCTTAAGACCCTTGCTCCAGTGTTCCCCGAACCTTGTTGCGCCAACAGCCACTATTGCAACCTCTCTCTTCAAACCATGGTCACCTCTCTTTGAAAAGCCTCCTGTACCTCGCATAGGTTGAGTAATCTATGTATTCACGCTTATCCAGGTAGTATATCACAGGCGGGGCCAGCTTCCTCTTATAGTCTATGGCTTCCGTCACCCTTATGCTGAAGGAGTCTGACCCGGCTCCAGAACCGTAGGAGGTTAGCAGAATCCTTTCCCCGGGGCTTGCAACATCCAGTACTGCCGCCAGGCCGAGTAGAGAGGAGCCTGAGTAAGTGTTTCCGAGACGGTTGACCAGGAGACCAGGATGGAGCTTCTTATCCTCGAAGCCGAGCTCCCTGGCGGCTTTCAACGGGAACTTCGAGTTAGGCTGGTGGAACACTACGTAATCGTAATCCCGAGGTGTTGTCCCAGTTTTCTCCAGCAGGCCTCTCGTGCAGTTTATAACGTGCTCGAAGTACGCGGGCTCGCCTGTGAATCTTCCAGCGTGCCTAGGGTAGCTGGCGCCATCCCTCCTCCAGAAGTCAGGGACATCCTGCGTGTAGGAATATGTTGCCTCAACCTCGGCGATCACACCTTCTCCCGCGCCTATTACGTAAGCGGCTCCGCCTGCGGCAGCAGTATACTCGAGCGCGTCCCTAGGTGCTCCCTGAGCTGTGTCAGCCCCTATCGAGATACCGTACCTTATGTATCCTGCCTTAACCATCCCTAAGCATGCTTGGATTGCTGTTGTCGCAGCCTTGCAGGCGAACTCTGTGTCTGCCGCGGTTAGGCTTGGCGTTAAGCCCAGGGCTTCTGCGACGGTTGCTGCCGTCGGCTTAACAACATACGGGTGGGATTCTGAGCCCACGAACAGGGCGCCGACCTCGCTCGGCTTAACCTCAAGCGCCCGCCTCATGGCGTTTCTCGCAGCCTCAACGGCTATCGTGGCAGTATCCTCGTCTAGCGACGGAACAGACTTCTCCTCTATTCCAAGCCCCTCCCTGTAGGAGTTGGCGTCATGCCCCCAGACTCTCGCTATCTCTTCAACCCTGATTCTCAGCCTAGGCACGTATGCTCCGTAGCCAACTATCCCAACCCTCATGCTTGAATCCAATGTTTGCACCTCTTCAGGAAACCGGTATTTAACCTTACAATTAGATGTTCAGAAAACATCCGTCTAAAGTCGACTGATTTTCAACCGTAAAACGTGTTCGCAGGTTAACATCAACCGGAACATAGAAAAATGAGGAAGCTGCATCGACTAAGGTTTTTGGAGAAGAGTGTTAAGCCGGGTTACTACATGTTCCCTGCCCAGTGTCGCAAGCAGGTAGCCGAGCCTTGGGCCACTTCCTCTTCCGGTGAAAACCATGTAAAGCTTCTCGAAGAAGCTTGACGAGGGGATGCCATGCCTACGGGCAGTGGAGTAAATAATGTTCTGTATTTCCTCGCCGTTAAACTCTTTCAGCGACGACAACTCTTCCACGAGCTCCTTTAAGGCATGTTTGAAGCCGCTTAAATCCACTTCCACGGGCTCCCTCTTTAAAACGTACTTGCTGGCATCCGCGAAAGCCGAAAGCCAGTTTCCAGCGAGCCAAAGTCTCCGGAGCACCCTCTCCCTGTCTTCTTCACAAGCCTCCTCTTTTACGACGCCTGCCCTAACCAGGCTTCTGTAAGCCTCCTCAACCGGGTAGAACTGGACGACGTAGCTTGCAAGCAGGTAGCTCACTCTCAACGGCTTTTTCGCAGGGACTTTCCCGACTATCGCAGGATATATTCTCGCAGCCTCCTCTGAGTCCCCTTTGAAAAAGCTCTCCTCAAACCTGTCGAACTCCTCAACTAGGAGGTGTAGATTCTTCAAGTCGATATTCCTCTGCATCATCGGCCTCTTAGTGTAGAGGTACTTTATCACCTCGGGCTCAAGAACCTTCAGCAGGTCGTGAAGTATGTACGCGTTACCCTTTCTGCTCGACATTTTCTCGCCGTTAACAAGGAAGAACTCGTAGACGAGGCTTGCCGGCGGCTCTATCCCGTAGACTTCCCTAGCCAATGCTTGACCAGACTTCCAGGAGCCCTCGTAATGATCCTTTCCGAAGGGCTCCGCGTTAACCTGGAAAACCATCCACTGTGCAACCCATTCTAGACGCCAGGGAAGCTTACCCTCTTTAAGCGTTGAAAAACCCCTGTGTCCACAGCCCTTTATCACGTATTTCCCGGCTAGAACCCTCCCTTTACACTCGTACTCAACAGTCTCGCTGCCAAGGTCGAAGCTTAGAGCCGTCGTCGTTATTTTCCCACAGTTGCCGCAGACAGGGTGGAAAGGTATCCAGTTCTTCTCAACGTTTCTCTGAAACCTGCTTAAAACCTCCCTTACGAGCATCGTCTTAGAGAGGGTCAGCCTAGTGGCTTCGAGAAACCTTCCGCTAGCGTAAGACTCGCTGTTATCATAGTTCTCCATGACTATTCCTATTCTGCCCAACCCGTCTTGAATCACGGAGTTGAAATGCTCCCCCCAAGACCTGTGGCATCCGAAGACATCCGGTATACGGCTGTACGGCCAGCCTAAGTGTTTTTCAAGCGTCGCTAACTCCTGCTCCGTGAAAACATGCCACTCCCCGTCCCCGTCGGGCGCGGAAGGCGGAATAGTTCTAAGAGGATCCATATCGTCGTTAGTGTAGATCAGCCTTGCGCGAACACCCTTCCTGGTTAAAGCATCATGTATGAAGAAGGCACGTATCTGGTCGTTCATGTTGCCTATGTGCTTCCCCCCGGAGGGGGAGCCGCCGCTCTTAACGGTTACAAGAGGCATACTGTTTCTCCTAGCATGCGCAATCGCTGAATCGGCCACCGCATCAGCCCAGAACACGAACCTGCCCTTATTACTGCTCCCCATGCTTGGTTGAGGCGAATTAGGTTTAAAAGCCCATGTAAATAAAGTTTAACAGGGCCCGTGGCCAAGCCAGGATAAAGGCGTCGAGGATCATTCCACGCAGGCCTCCGGAGCCGAAGATCCCGCGTTCGAATCGCGGCGGGCCCGCTACCCCGTAAAACGTTGTTACGAGCTGTCAGAAAGTGTTATTAAACATTTTATATGTGATTAGAGTGGAGCTTGAAAAGTGGATGTGGAGTTGAATGTAAGTCCTGCCCCTACTTTAAGAATCCCTGTCCTCGTTGCACGATCATTGGCGTATGCCTTGTGGCTCGTTGCCTTCGTGGAAGTCATCATTTGGGGTTAACTTACCCTAAATCTTTCTGCCGGTTAAGACCCTATTGTCCTAGTGGAGGTGAAGGCCGACCACCTCCTATATCCATTCCTTTAGCAAGTAGGAACCAAGTAACCAGGATAGGTTTTCCTAAATTTGTTCCTGAAATCGATATTTTAGATCGAAGGTCCTGGTTTTGGAGGGAAGGTCTTCAAACACCTATGATCTTTGTTCCCCTTTGGCAATTACTCATAAATGAGAATATGTTGTCTAAAGCATCAAGTAAGGGACTTCATGATTTCCTAGGTTTTAATGGGAAGATTGTTTTATCTACGGTGATGCCGGATGAGTTTATCGATAAGCTTAGGCTAGAGGATTACTTCAGGCTGATTAGGGATTTGAGGCCTGATGCTACTATGATTCCAGATAACTACACATATACCGATGACCCCCTTTTCTTATCTTGGTCTCAAACTATACGTCTTGTATCTTTTGCAAAAGATTTTCTTAAGCTAAACATCCCTGTAATAGGCTTGGTCAAGGGTGCTAACCTTCTACAAATGGATTGGGCCATTAAGAAACAGGTTGAAATGGGATATGTTTCATTCGCAATGCCGGCAAGAGAACTTTTTGAAGAAGGAGGTTTAGGATATTTTCTTCCATACGCTCTCAAGATCTTGAAGAATAGTAGTATTTATTTTGAACTACTCGTTTATGGTGTTGGTCGAAAGCAGAAGTATAAAGGAATAAGCTACAGTAATCTCTCTTGGTTCATAGAAGCTAAGCATGGAAATTATTTTAAGAACGGATTTCCATATCCGCTTAATGATCCTGAAATAAGGTTTGATGAATGTAATTGCAAGGCTTGTAATGGGTTAATGCCACAGGAGTTGCTTGATTTATGGATAGACGGGAAGGAAGCATGCATGAAGATTCTGATTGTCCATAACTTGTTAGACTTAAGCAAGTGAGAATCAATGGGCGGAGGCTCAGCCATAAGGCAATATGAAAGAAGATTTGGCCAAGGAGAATCGGTATATGAGAAAGAACCCACAATTCATGGTGAGAAGTGTGAAAAATACGAAGCTAAAACTATTAGAGTTTTCGGAGAGTATGAAATACGAAAGACGGAAAGGGAGGAATATGAGCTGCTTAAAAAAGGTGAACTCATCGGCAAATTCTCAAAAGCAATAATTGAGGAGGATAGATTCCTTTTTCCACTGTGCCGTGGGACGCTGTTAGAAGTATCAGAAGAAGGGCTTAGAGAAATAACGACTTCTAGGAAAGCTGAAATCTGTGGTCTCATAGCTTCAGACGGCGGTCTTTATTCTACTAGAGAGCACCCTGACTTTGAGGTTCATTTCACCTCGAAACATAGGGAGCTCATTGAACGCTATAATGATCTGTTTAAGGAAGTTTATGGTATAGAACCTCATGTTTACCATAAGAGGAAGAGGGATGGAAGGGAGTATTTTGAAGCAAGAACATATGATAGAGGAGTGTATTTTGATCTTCTGGACCTAGGTATTAAGCCGAAGGCTTTTAAATTCCACGTTCCGTTTAAACATCTTGATAAAGATGGATTGAGAGCATATTTAAGAGGTTTCTTTTCTGGAGACGGGAATATAAGCAAAAGTGAAGAAGGCTTCTCCATTAAAATATCGTCAACTTGTGAAGAGGGGATAAAAGAACTGTGGGAAGCATTCAAACTCCTAGGGTTTCATCCTAACCCGATTCACGTCTCTAAAAAAGAACCTCCGCTACACAATTACTATGTTTTCTCTATTCCTGAAGACGAATACGTTCGGTTTGCAGAGGAAATAGGTACTTATCACCCGGGTCGTGCAAAAAGACTGGAAAGTATAAGGTTAAAATACAAAAGTGAAGAAGAAAAGGAGGAGGGAAGAGAGGGCTAGTTGAAACGATCATCAGAGGATAAGATGAGCCACGCTACAGTCTGGATGTGGGGGGACGACTTAGAGGCGGTTAGAGTAAATAGCGAGAAATATGTTTCTAAAAGATGGAGAGAAACAATAAAAGAATGTGTCATAGGGATTACAGGCCGGGAAAGAGATGAGGGGACTATCTTTTATTTAACAGCTTATTCGAGTAATCCTAAGAGGGTAGGAGATTTAGCTGAACGCCTGTTAAACGCAGCTTTGAATCTAGAGGGTGATGTTAAGGTGGACTTTGTTACAATCCTTCTCTCTGACCATATGAATTCAGAGAAAGAATCATATCGAGATGATTTGGAGCACGTAGAAGAAGAATATAAAATAAATAGGCAAATTCTTACTGAGAAATTTGGTATGGATTCAAGGGTAAAAACTAAGGCAGGAGGAAGGGAAATTATAGTAGTTCCAGAAATGTCCTTGAAATGTGAGCTTGATTCCGACTATGCTAATAAGATAATAACGGATGTTGTTGATTTTGATTTTCAACGCGTCAAGAATTTTATTCACTCTTTAAGCAAAAATTTAATCTATGAGGGGCTTGCAAAACACATAGTCGGTTATAAATTATTTATAGATATCGAAAGGCTGGAGATTGAGAGCATCAGCACCTATAAGGATAAAGTTTATGTTAGGCTAGCAACACTTCTTTCTTAGAAACTTTAAAGGGGTAGCCAAAGATTCTGCGTTCGAATCGCGGCGGGCCCGCTTACATTGCCGGTCAAATTACTTCAGCTTAAGTCCAGGTGAACATCCGTTTCCGGGAGTTGAGAGGTGACGTCTATGGCTCACAGAGGATCTCACGATACCGCGATTATTCGCTAAACATAGGAACAGTGGGTTGCACTTCGCGTGCCAGTCAATTACCACAGGCGTGTACATGGGTTTAAGGCTAAGCAGATTGTCTCAACTCCTAATTTTATTCCCGAACTTTTTTAGAGATTTATATGAAACTGTGGATGTGCCATTTGTCATTTTTTGCTATGGCTTTTAATCATTATAACCGATATCGATATCAGTATCAGGCTAAAGAGTAGTAGCAGCGGCTTTTCTGCTAGTGAAGATAGTTCATTGAGCCGTTTGTTCATAGTTTCAACATCCTCGTAAGCCGTCATGTTCGAGCTAGCTACACACCATATAGCGTTTCCTATCACATCTCGAACAAGGGATGTTGTAATAGCCTTAATTCCAAAAAGGTAGAGCGATTCTAATACGCCTAGAATACCAAGTATTAAAGCCGAGAAGCCAGATAATCGATATAGCCTTGACACTTCAAAACACCCATCGTGATTATTTGTTTCATCTGCAATATAAGCTTTTTAGTTGAGGTTATTACGGCAGCGGCAAGAAAAAGCTCAAAGGGTTAAAATCTTCTGTTGAAACCAATAGAGTAATGAGACAAGAATAATAAAGCGTGGGAGGAGCATGCTGGGTGGAAAGCTTGCTTAACGTGGAAAAAGAGATTTCCAGACGATGCTGGTTAAGGCTTGCTTTAAACTCTTCTAGGCCTCCTGTCCAGCGCCTTCGGCAGGGGTGGGAATTTCTTATGGGGCTCAGACTGATACCAGTATGCTACGCTCGAATAATCGTTACCCTGGTCGTTAGCATGCCCGTGTTCAATAGTCACCCTGATCGACTTCGTGAACCGAACCGGGTCTTCTATGTGAAACCTGTAGACGCTCCATTTTCCAGACCACTCTACAGTGTCTCCAGCAAGCGAGACACCGTGATACGGCCCCGAGTATTCCCCGCATGGGAAGCCCCATGCCGCCAAGAAGTAGTCCTCAGTCCCGGTGCCATGGATGCTGGGAGGCCATTTTTCCCCGTCTACGAAAATCATGTCGTCACCCTCTCCGAACCACGTGTACTTCTGGTGGAAAGCATTGAAATTGTCCACGTTGAGAACGCATCCCACATAGTGGCCTACGCCCTCCGCGTACAGTATTAAATAGTTGTCTTCACCAGTAGTGTTTAAGCCCTCCCCGCTGTGTTCAACCGGGGTGCACGGATTCTCCCTGTTCCACCAGCAGTGGAACCTGCCGTAGTCTTCAGGTATTTCGTCAACCTGCTCGTAGTCCACGTGGAAGTAAAGTATAATCTCGTCGTCCTTCTCGTTCTCAACCTCTATCCTAGCCCCGTTTGAGAACGGCATTGGAAAGTAGCAGTTCATCCCCGCGTTGACCCCTCTGCCGGGTCCCCTCACCATGCTTAACGGGAGCGAAACGAAATGATTTGCAACACCGTGACCGACCCCAAAAAAGTCTCCGAGAGGTGTTTCAACGCTAGCATCCTGCTCACCATCCCAGTACATTCTTAACACGGCGTCTCTAAGGCAGAGCTTGTTGAGGGAGCTCACCGTGAACCATATGTGTCTTATTATTCCCGCGCCCTTGATTTCAGCAATATTCACTTTTTCACATGAGCCTATAATCCAGTAATCCTTGTTGCCACCAGTCTTGTCGAAGGAGGAGAACCTTCTGGTTTTAGCGTGAACTATCCTAGGCAGGTTTGAAAGCGGCCCGTTTAGAAAGTTTAACCCGTCCATGAAGCAGGTAGGAACGTTTGCTTTTTAAAGGTTTTCCCAGTGAAAACATGTTAAGACTTTAGAAAACCACTTCCTCGAAAAGCCTTAGAAACCTGTCGACGTCAACATTCAAACACACGGATGCATTAGGAGCGCCGTTGGTTATAACAGTGAAGCCGCGAGTATACTCTCCTTTAAGCTCAACCTCAACCCTGGTTTTCTCAGCATTAACAATCCTGTAGTCCACCAGCGTGGCTAAAGCCAGAGGGTCGTGTAAAACCGGCTGCCTGAAACCGGTGCTCCCAGTCCAAGCGTCAAGCATTGTTGAAACAAGCCTGTGCTCAGGCTTCCCGCTGGACTTTAATTTCTCAACCATGCTCATAGGCATTACGCATTTCATCGTGACATCCAAGCCGACTAGAAGAGGGTTCAAACCTGACTTGAGAACAAGGCTTAAAGCCTCAGGGTCGCATTTAACATTGTATTCAGCGCCGGAACCCTTGAAGACCCCTGCCATCGAGGTTAGCCCAACCCTCTTCTCAAAACCATGATTAAAGAGTAGTGTTAAAGCAATGTTCGTCATAGGGCCTATGCTGACAAGGTCAAGCCCATCAACTTCACAGGCTTTCTCAGAAATAATGTTCCAAGCCGGCGTCTCCAGAATGTTTGAAAAAGCCTCACCCTCCTTTAAAACCTCTGCTTGACAGGGCTTCCATCCGGGTTTAAACCCAAGGAGGCTCTGGGGGGAGCCTTGGGCCACGGGTGTTTTCAAGCCTAGTGTTGATATGAGCTTGGAGGCCAGCCTGGCCCTCGTCTCAACGTCGCCCCAGACGACAGTAACTGCCTCAAGCTCCAGCTCGCTGCACTTCAGCGCGAACAACAGTGCAAAAGCATCATCTATATCGTCACCTATATCAGTATCCAGAATTATCGGCTTAACCGTCATGCTAAACCAAGAGAAATGGTTTTCTCGGGTTAATAAAGAATGCTTTTCAAAGTTGGATGGATTAGAATCTTAAAAACGGGTAATGTTTAAATGCTAACTGCATGCATAGATCAAAAGCCGTTTTAATATTAGGTTGCGTAAAGTTAACCCGCCCTTTGGGCTCTTTTCTAATAGGTTTAGCTGCCTTTCTGGGCCAAGTGGTTGCTTTGGAGGGTTTACCATCGTTGCCTCTTGCTGTTTTTCCGTTTTTAGCCTCATTTTTCATTACTGCTTCGTCTTTTGCGTTCAACGACTATTTTGACTTTGAGATTGACAGGATCAACAGGCCGGATCGGCCGATTCCATCGGGAATTGTTTCAAGAGGATCCGCGCTTGTTTCAAGTTTAATATTTGCTTTACTAGGTTTTTCATTCGCTTTAACGACGAATATTCAAGCATTTGCAGTATTTTCAATCGCATTCTTCCTATCGGTTGTTTACAGCATATATGGTAAGGCTTACGGCCTTCTAGGGAACATGATGGTTGCCTTCTGCGTCTCCACGCCTTTCGTATTCGGAGCTCTTTCAGCCACTGCTTCCATAAGTTATGTTGTTTTTTCGTTTTTCATACTTAGCTTCTTTTCTAATCTTGGCAGGGAAATAGTTCAAAGCATTCATGACATGGAGGGAGACAGGTTGAAGAAAATAAGGAGTGTCGCAATTGTTCACTGCCCTCTGGTTGCCGCAATCCTAGGATCAGCGTGCTACGCTGTAACGGTTTTTCTAGGCCCATTATTTTTTCTAAAAATATTTGAAAAAACAGAGCCTTTTCCCCTAGTAACCGTTATTGCTTCGGAAATAGGTTTCCTTGTCTCAATATTTTACCTTTTGAAGAATCCCTCGAAAGAAAGGGCGTTAAAAACCATAAGGCAAGTAAACCTCTGGATGTTTTTGATTCTAATCGGTTCCATCATGGCTGCCAGTCTTTGAATAAAGGTTATTGGAAATAGGTGTGAAAAATCTTGCTGCTAGTAACATTGCAGCTTTCGAATATACTTGCCAACATCAAACTTTCTTTTCAAGCCGTTTTCACTCATATATCTGACCTTTCCGTAAACAGGTCTTTCTTTCCAAGGACGGTCATGTTTGCCGAAGCACCATGCTACTCCGGCGAAACTATTCGGATCCCTGCCGTCAAGCTCATACTTATTGTTAAGGTATAGCGCTAACCTGAAGGCTTCCACAGGACTTTCAACCCATTCAATGATCTTCTTAGCCCAATACATCCGCATATATCCGTGCATTTTTCCAGTTTTAGCCATCTCCTTTTGAGCCGCGTTCCAGACTGGGTCATGGGTCTCTCCGTTCTCAAGCTCCTCCAAGCCATACTTGAAGGGCCGCCGGTCCTTACGATGCGCCATAAGAGTGTTTTTCGCCCATCCGGGTAGACAGTTGAAAGAATCGTATTTCTCGTTGTAGAAAACGAAGTTCATGCTCAACTCTCTTCTTACAATGAGTTCCTCCAGATAGGCTCCTCTACCAGGGCTTTCTGTTTTCAAAATCTCTAAAGCTATGTATACTGGAGAAATCTGTCCGAAATGCAAGTATGGACTCATGTTTGAAACAAAGTCTAACGTAGGGTCGTTTCTAAGCTCGGGATAGTCATCCAGCTTACGCTTTATGAAAACCCTTAGGTGCTTCTTAGCCTCGCTAGTCCCGCCTCTGAAGCTTTCAACTCTCTTCACAGTCCTATCGACATTAAGCTCGTCGATCAAGCGTTCAGGGTTTTCAAGCTCGACGGATTCAAACTCCAGATCCAGAGAATGAACCCTTAGGCTACTCTCTCTCAAAGGAGCCAAGTATTTTTCGAGAACCCTTGTGAGTTTAGGCCTAAGGGTTTTTGCAGAGTACTCTTCTTTAGAAGATGCTGTTTCAACAGGGACTACAACATTGGTTTCAACCTGAATAAAGGGACAGGGTGCTTTTTCAGCTACATACTGGTACCATTTCTTCTGAATCCGTAAGTATCCCCTGTCGCCCACTAGGAGCGACGCACCTCTGGACAACTCCAGAATACCCTTCTCCGGAGACTTGCCCCAAACAACCAACTGTATTCCACGTTCCTCAAGGGACTTCTTGGTTTCGAGAAGGCCTTCAAGCATAAACCAGTAGCTCCTTTCATTGGCCTCGGGAAAATTGCCTGTAATTCCGAAGAAAGCGACGAGGGGCCTGTTTAATTCATTTGCTTTTTCAACAGCATATTCGAGAGCATGATTATACTCGGTTCTCGGGGAGGCCTGCATCCAGTAGAGCACGTAGCTCCCATTCCTCAGACTCGCCTCATTAAGCTGCTTTATTCTTTCTTTTTGAATAGTCCCGGGTTTAAACCCGTGGCCGGTTGACATACAGGTATTCAATAGCTGGTGGAAAATCACTAGGCTAGATAAAAAACTTCTTCTAATGACATTAGAAATTTATCGGGCCTCAGGGAACTTTTTATAAGCAGCCTCATCCGGTGGCTTTTCAACGTCGGAATGAAATACTCCAAGACCAGATCCCCCAAGACCTTTTTCGTTATAAGCAGACGGATCAGCCTGAATGGCGAACGGAGATTCGCTTTCGACGACAACGGTTTAGTAGAGAGTGGAAAACGGTACTTGTATGAAGGATTTTCTACAGGAGATTAATGGTTCCTCCGTAGGGAATCAGGAGGATAAACTTGAGCCAGCCTGAATAAGCATGTTTAAAAACCGTTTAAACGGTGGGAACAGCTTAATGAAAATTTTTACAGGCTTTCAGAGGTTGAAGTCTCCCGAGTCTCAACAGGCTGCCTTAGGTCTATCAGAACCTCGTAGACCCCGTTCTCCACCCTGTACCTCATAGTGTAACCGCACTTTCTGAAGAGATGCATCATCCTAGTGTTTTCAACCAGAACCCAAGCCTTTAAACCAGTGAAGCCCCTTGCCTTAGCCAGCTCAATAAGGTATTTGAGGAGCTCTGTCCCAATCCCCTTTCCCTGCCAGTCGTCCCTGACTACGAGAGCTACTTCCGCCAGCTCGGTACCGGGTATTCTGGAGTAGCTGCCAATGCCAACCATGCTTTCAAAACCTTCTTCGCTCACCACGGCCACTAGAACCATCTCGTTCTGATAGTCAACTATCACGTACGGCCAAACCCTGTCCCAAGGTAGAGACTTCAACGGTCCCAAGTATCTTTTCATCACGCTATCTTTAGAGAGCGCGTAGAACAAGTGTTGCTTCATGGTTGCGTCTGAAGGCTTTATCGGCCTTATGAGCAGCCTAGTGCCATCCTCCAAAGTAACGTATCGCTTTAACTCCTCAGGATACTCCACCTCTGGGAAGGGCAATACTTCCTCCGGCACATACTTGTGAGACTTAGCCCATTCGAGAAGCTGGTTTCTAAACTTCGGGTGGGCAACGCCTATGAGAGCCAGCGCCCTCTCCTTTATTGTCTTCCCGGTGAGGCGTGCAACACCATACTCCGTCACAACATAGTCAACGTCACCTCTGGTTAGCACTACGCCGGCGCCCTCACTTAGCACTGACTTTATCCTTGAGATTGCACCCTCTTTAGCCGTGGAGGGTATGACGGTTATGGCCCTGCCTCCTTCGGAGAGCCTCGCACCCCTTACGAAGTCCGCTTGGCCCCCTAAGCCACTGTAGAAAACATATCCAAGCGAGTCTGCGCAAACCTGCCCCGTAAGGTCGACTTCCAGAGCCTGGTTTATCGCAACCATCTTCCTGTTTTGGGCGATTACAAGCGGGTTGTTAACGTAGTTGGACTCGTAGAACTCCACCATCGGGTTATTGTCTATGAAGTCGTAAAGGCGCCTAGTACCCATTGCGAATGAAGCAATTATCTTCCCCCTGTGAAGAGTCTTCTTAGCGCATGTTATGACTCCTGCTTCCACAAGGTCAACGACGCTCTCCGTAAGGAGCTCAGTATGGATCCCGAGGTCCTTCTTATCCTCAAGGGAGCTTAACACCGCGTCAGGTATGCTTCCTATCCCTATCTGGAGAGTCGACTCGTCCTCAACCAGCTCGGAAACATATCTCGCTATCCTGTCTGAAACAACATCCCTGGGTGGCTGCGGTGCCTCGAGAATCGGCTCATCATGCTCAACAATCACGTCTATATCGTTAACATGAATGAAGCTGTCCCCTAGGACGCGCGGCATGAAACGGTTTACCTGAGCTATCACGAGCCTAGCCTTCTCCGCAGCAGTCTTAGTTATCTCAACCGAGACACCTAGGCTGCAGAAACCATGCTCATCCGGCGGCGTCACCTGTATCAGCGCTACGTCTATCGGCACCATTCCCCTTGATATCAGCTTCGGCAGGTCGGAGAGAAAAACAGGAGTATAGTCCGCCCTCCCCTCGGCAACCGCCTCCCTAGTATTCACGCCTACGAAGAAAGCGTTCAGGCGAAACCTGTCCGAGTAGATCGGCTTTGCGTATGGCGCGACGCCAAGCGTGTGAACATGGAGAATCTCGTTGTCAGCCAGGTGCTCAGCCTTCTCGACAAGCCCGTGCACAAGGTACTGCGGCTCCCCGCAGGCTGAGCCTATGAAAATATGATCCCCCGTCTTAATGTAGCTTAAAGCCTCCTCGAGACCAGCCTTCTTCTCATCGTAAGGCCTTTCTCGCAAACTCTCTTTCCTGGCCATCCGGAGCATTCTTAAGGCTGCAAGTTTATAAACATAGGTGGAGGCCCGTAGGGACAGTCTGAACCGATGATGCATGATGAGGCTTGAGGCGTTCTTTAACCCGAAATCGGTCGCGGTGATAGGGGCCAGCAGAGAGGCTGGGAAAGTAGGCCATAGAGTATTCCGGAACATGGTTGACTCAGGCTTCAAAGGGAGGCTTTACCCGGTGAACCCGAACGCTCAGGAAATACTTGGCTACAGGTGTTACCGGAGCATTAGGGATGTTGAAGATGATGTTGACCTGGCTGTTATCGCGGTTCCCGCTAAGGTTGTTCTCAGCGTTGCTGAAGAATGCGGTAGAAAAGGCGTCAAGGGGCTGATTGTGATATCCGCGGGCTTCAGTGAAACCGGCAGGGAGGGGACTCTGCTCGAAAGAGATCTTGTCGCTAAATGCAGGGAGTACGGTATGAGGATGCAGGGGCCGAACTGCTTCGGGTTCATAAGCTCTAGAAACGGTATGAACGCCTCCTTCGCCTCAACCATGCCGGTGCCCGGAAACGTTTCAATCGTTTCTCAAAGCGGGGCTCTTGGAAGCGCAATACTGAACTGGTCAAGATTCAACGGAATGGGCCTTGCGAACTTCATAAGCGTCGGCAACGAGGCTGACCTCACCACGGCTGACTTTCTCGAAGCGCTGATCGACGAGGAGAACACTAAGGTCGTCGGGATATATATTGAAGGCGTGAAGAACGGCGAGCGGTTCATCAACGTTGCCCGGAGGCTCTCGAAGAGGAAGCCGGTGGTCGCGTTGAAAGCCGGCACTACCGAGGTCGGTGTTAGGGCGGTCTCCTCTCACACTGGGTCGCTGGCAGGGTCTGACACTGCTTTCTCCGCTGCTTTCAGGAAGGCAGGGGTCCTGAGGGCAAGCACGATGAAGGAGCTGTTCGACCTGCTTTCAGCTTTCGAGGGCCAGCCGTTGCCCAGGGGAAGCGGCGTCATGGTTGTTACGAACGGCGGCGGCCCGGGGATCCTTGCTGTGGACGCTTGTGAGAAAATGGGTTTAGACCTGCCTCTTCTGGAGCAGGATCTTAGGGAGAAGCTTAGCAGCCTACTTCCACCTCATGCAAGCATCAGCAATCCCTTGGACGTGCTTGGAGACGCTGATGAGAAGCGCTACAGGATTGCGCTTGAAGCTGCTTTAAGCAGTAGGAACGTGAACAGCGTGATCGTCATACTGACGCCGCAGGCGATGACCCCTTCCGAAGAGGTTGCGCGCGTCGTTGTGGAGATGGGAAGAAGGTTTGAGAAGCCTGTGACAGCGGTTTTCATGGGGTTTGACAACGAGTCTCCGGCGATAAGGATCCTTAGAGAGGGAAAGATGCCTAACTACGATTTCCCGGAGCCCGCGGCTTTCGCGCTTAGAGGAATGTACGACTATAGCCTGATGCTCAGCCGGCCTGAGGAGCAGGCTGTAAACCTGACTGACGTTGACGACGATGCTGTGGCGAGGGTGATAGCCAGAGTTGAGGCTGAAGGCAGGATCAACCTTTCCTCAGAAGAGGCTTTCGAAATAGCTTCCGCATATGGGATCCCTGTTCCTGAGGCAAGGATAGCCAGGAACGCTGCCGAGGCCCGTGAAATAGCTGAATCCATAGGTTGCCCAGTTGCGGTGAAAATCATCTCCCCGGATATTCTGCACAAGACTGATATGGGCTGCGTAATCCTGAACGTTGAAACGCCTGAAGAGGCGAGTGGGGCTTACGAGCTGGTAATGAGAAGGGCTAGGGCAGCAATGCCCCAGGCGAAAATACTTGGCGCATTAATCCAGAAAATGGCTCCCCCCGGTAGGGAAGTCATAGTGGGCTCAGTAAGAGACCCGCAGTTCGGCCCCCTGATAATGTTCGGTCTAGGGGGAATATACGTCAACTTCCTAAAGGATGTTTCGTACAGGCTGGCGCCGCTCACTTTCTCAGAAGCTATGGAGATGATTTCTGAAACTAAAGCGTACACTCTGCTTAAAGGAGTTAGGGGCGAGCCTCCGTCGGACTTAGAGGCAGTCGTAAACGTGGTGGCAAGGCTTTCCCAGTTAATGTGCCGCTTCAAGAAGCTGGTAGAAATGGAAATAAACCCCCTGTTCGCCTACGAGGAGGGGAAAGGGTGCATGGCAGTAGATATAAGAGGAACGCTTTCCAAGCCTAAAGGTGAGACTGAGACATGAGGAGACAAGTAGTATACGTGGCTTCGCCGAGCAGGCTGGCGGGGAAGAGCGTGCTAATAATCTCCCTGGCGCAGCTGGCTACGGAGAAAGGGATGCGAGTAGGTTATTTCAAGCCGATCAGCGGTTTCTGTGTGCCGAACCCCAAGGGCGAGCTTGTGGACGAGGATTCTGAAACAATGAGGGAAATCCTTGGGCTTAAGACGGGTCTAGAGGTCTGCCCTTTCAGAATATGCGGGGGAAGCTTTCTCGACTACTTCTGGGGTGAAGACCCCTCGCGCTTTAGAAATATCATTCTAGAGTCTTATGAGGAGGCCTCTGCTGAAAAGGATCTGATGCTGATCGAGGGGGCTCAAACGCTTTCAACAGGCTCCTTCCTAGGCTGTCAGGCTCCGCGGCTGGCCTCATTTTTCAATGCGGATCTCCTCCTAGTTTTAAAATACGAGAGTGATTTCGTCGTCGACGAGGCGCTTCAGGCGAGGGACTACTGTGAACGCTGGGGAGTCAAGGTGTCAGGAGTCGTTCTCAACCGTGTTGAAGAAAACAGGTTCAAGTTTGCAAGGGAAGTTGTGAAACCCATGCTTGAAAAAGAAGGGTTGAGAATACTGGGGATCATGCCTGAGGACAGGGTGCTCAGCTCCCTCACCTTCAGAGAGATTTATGAGTCCATAGGTGGAGACCTCATCGCTGGAAAAGGAGGGCTTGAGAAACCGGTTGAAACAGTTCTAATAGGGGCTATGACTCCTGAAAGCGCCATACAGTACTTCAGAAGGGTTAGGAACGAGCTTATAGTAACCGGTGGCGATAGGACCGACATAGTGCTGGCGGCGCTTGAAGCAGGAGCCTCCGGCATAATATTGACCGGGAACCTGCGCCCAAGCGTTAAAGTACTGCCCAGGGCGGATGAGCTTAAGATTCCGATGCTTGTAGTTCCCCAGGATACTTACACAACCCTGCAGATGATTCAGAAGATAGTTGGAAAAATAAGGCCTAGGGACAAGACGCGCATAGCCGCGGCTCGGAAGCTGGTTCAGGAGAATGTGGACTGGGAGAAGATCCTGAACTTTTAACTTCCAGTGGTATTTTAGGAGGAACTGTTTAAACAGTTTTCTAAGCCGAAAGTTTTTTCTCCAAGGAAATACTGTTTAAACAGTTGGCTGGGGAAGAAAGGGTTTGGATCAGGCGGAACTATGAGAAATGCAGCGGCTGCAGAAGGTGTGAAATCGCCTGCTCCCTCCATCATGAGGGTAGAATCTGGCCGGAGGCCTCTAGGATAAGGGTTTTCATGCTTATCCCGGGTGTTGAAATCCCGCATCTCTGCTTCCAGTGCGAAGACTATCCCTGCGTCAAAACCTGTCCAGCAGGAGCACTCTTGGTTAACAGTCGAACCGGCGCTGTTGAAGCAGACATCTCTAAATGCACTGGATGCAGCCTATGCGTGGACGCCTGCCCCGGGAGGGTTCCCCACCTGCATCCCGGGAGTAAAAGTATAGTGATCTGTAATCTTTGCGGTGGCGATCCGGCTTGCGTTAAGGAGTGCGTAAAGGGCAGGTGGAGTGCTCTTGAGCTAGCCCCCATAGGAAGCGTGGCTTCGCGCAGGACTTTAGCGAAGACTCCTATGGAGCTTACTCGCGAGACGGCTTTGAAAATCCTTGGGGAGGAGGTTTTAAAGGAGGCGTTAGGGTGATGAAGGGTTACGCTGGAAAACTCTTAGACGTCGACCTTTCAAGCGGAAGCATAAGGGAGACCAGGGTTCCCGAGGAGGATTTGAAGAACTATGTCGGTGGAAGAGGCTTAGCGGCAAAGATAGCTTGGGACAGGCTTGGTGCTAAATGGGAGAATGTTGACCCGCTCGGCCCGGAGAACATTCTGCTAGTTCTCACAGGACCTTTGACAGGCTACTACCCTGGGACGAAGGTCTGCGTCTCCGGCAAGTCTCCGCAGAGCAACGGCCTAGTGGGCTCAACAGTCGCAGGAGAGTTCGGAGTCGACTTGAAGTGCGCCGGCTACGACGGCATCACGGTAACCGGGAGGGCGGAGAAGCCCTGCTACCTCTTCATATGCGACAACCATGTCGAGATAAAGGATGCTTCCCAGGTCTGGGGTGCTGCCGCGAGGGAAGCCCTGCGCTACCTAATAGGAGAATCCAGGAGGAAAGTTTCAAGAATCAGGCCGCGCTACGGGGAGGCGAAGGAGCCCTCAATCCTCTACATTGGGCCTGCTGGGGAGAACAGGAGCAGGATCGCGGCAGTAATGTCAAAATATTCGCATGCAGCCGGCTACGGCGGCTACGGCGGAGTAATGGGCTCTAAAAACCTTAAGGCGATCGTCGCGAAGGGTTTCGGCCCGCTGCCGGATGTTCACGACAGGGAGAGGATGCTCCGCCTAGCCCGCAGGTTCGCTGACGACTGCTTGGAAAACGTTAGTTTCAGACGCTGGGGAACCGGGGGCGGCGGCTACTCGTTCGGCGCTGAAACAAGCTCCGAGCCGGTTAGAAACTGGCAGACAGAGTGGCACAATAGGAGAAGCTACAGGAGGGAGGAGTTTGACAAGCACTGGGTTAAGAAGAACTGGGGCGACTTCGGCTGTGCGATGACCTGCCTCAAGCTGGCGGTGCTTAGAAAAGGCAGGTTCAAGGGGGCTGTGTGCGACAACCCGGATTACGAGCTTGAAGCATACGTTGGGACAAACCTGGGGATATTCAGACCCGAGCACAACATCTATGTTTCCTACGTTATCAACGAGCTGGGCCTGTGCGGAATACAGGGGGGCGCGGTCCTAGGCTTCGCGGCTGAGCTCTACCAGAGGAAAATACTTTCGAAGAAAGACCTTGACGGGTTGGAGCTTAAATGGGGTGATCCAAAGGGTTTTGCAGCCCTAGCTGAGAAAACGGCTTTCCGGCAAGGCATCGGCGACATTCTGGCTGAAGGGGTTTACCGCGCAGCCCTGAAGCTTGGCGAGAGGAAGCGCGTGAACCTGCTTAAGTACGCTGTCCAAGAGAAGGGCATGGCAATAGGGGCGCACGGAGTCAGAAGTGGGAGAGACTTTATTTCAAGCAGCATCGCGTACGCCTGCTCCGTTCAAGCGGGAGACCATACTTCGCCAGCATCACCCGTTCGCAGAGGCGACAAGGGTGAGCTCTCCTCAATACTGCCTGACAGCGGAGTATACTGCGTTTTCGCAGCCTTCGGCCCAACGGACAGGGAGATCCTGGACTTCCACGAGGCGATAACAGGTTGGAGAATGACGCTCAGGGAATGGTACGGGGAGAAAGCGTTGAGGATACTTCAGCTTCAGAGGGCGATGCTGCTCTTGGGCGGTCCAGACTTCAAGTGGAGGCCCCTCGTCGACGACGATAATCCGCCGAGGTTCTGGGAACCGTTGCCCTCAGGGCCGTTCAAGGGCAGGAGGCTCAGGAGGAAAAGGTTTGAGAAAGAGAGACTTAAATACTTCAAGGCTGTAGGCTGGGATGAAAAAGGTGTGCCGACGCTGAAAACCCTGCGGAGACTCGGCCTGGCGGGTGTGGAGGCTAAGCTCAGGGAAGCAGGCCTGGTAACGTAACTCCGTATCCCGCACGGGTTGTGAGCAAACCTCTAGGCGTTATCACACCCGTCGCCGGGTTCTTATCTAGAATGAATGGTGAAGAGACGCTTAGGTTCAGTGGCTTAAACCTTCGAAGCGTCTATTACGGGTTTAGAATGTTTGCGATTAACGACCTGACGGCGAAGTATTCCTCTGATACTCTCTCAATGGACACTGTTGCCTCGCAGGAGATGCATCCCCCGTCTTGACAGGTCAGGCAGTAGCCCCGTTTCTCCAATTCTTTCAAGCAGGCTAAACACTTATCAAGGGTTTCCAGGTCGACGCTTCCGGAAGCAGGGCATAGATAAAAGAGGACCTCGATGAAGAAAGAGTAATTCTCCGAGGAATCGAGCCTAACGCCAACTCCTATTCTGTAGCTTAGGCTACTGTCTAAGGTTCTGTAGACTTCTCTGTGCTTGGACGCTTTCGCCTCCTTCACCAGCGCCTCAGGATTCAGCAAGCCCTCCTCCCCATCTTCATAATCCTTTCCCGTTTCATTGTCGCACTCTCCTAGATCCTGAAGTATTTCGCGTAGAGGAATATGCCTGCAATTAAGACTGCCACGGAGAACATGGATGCGACTGCCAGGTCCAACAGTATTGCTGGGCTTAGAATGCTCGCACCCCTTAGGAAGAGCGAGACTAGAGAATCAGTAACATAGTAGCTGGGTACGAACCTGCAGGCGATTTGAGCCGTCTGGGAGAGCGACATGCCGACGAAGGTCCCCAAGAAGAGCTGTGGGAGCAGGAACAGGAATGAGAATCCGGTAGCCGCACCGGGTGACTTTGCGAGCGTGGCTGCTATCAGGCCGAACCCAACGTTGGACAGGGAGAAAACCAGTAGGATTGTGAACGCGAACAAATGCGTTCCTAAGTCCACGTTCGGCCTGAAGCCCAGAAGATAGACCGTGGCGAACACCAGTGCTGCTTGGACGAGGGCTATCAGCATGTATGAGAAGACTTGGCCCATCATGAACTCAAATGAGGTTATCGACGTGGTCCTTATTCTCTTCATCATGCCGTTCTCACGGTCCTGGATGAAAGCCTGGGCAACCATCATTAGAATGTATATTGACGCGAAGGTGAACATACCTGGAGCCATGAACTCGAAGACAGACAGCGTCTTCACCTCGACTAGGGAAGCGACCTCCACGCGTAACGGGCTTAAGGGGGCTTGGCTCTCTAGGCCGGCGACCGCCGCCAACGCCTGCTGCAACATGGGCGGCACTGCTTGAATCGCGATGAGCGAGCCCTTGTCCAAGTATAGCGCGATGGTTGTATTCGACCACCTTCCCGGTTCTCCAGGCGCCGCCCTATAGGAGGCAAGGCTTAGGCTGAAATCGCTCGGGATTATGATCACTGCTTTAACCTTGCCCTGTGATAGGTCAGCCTGAGCAGTGTTATTGTCATCGTAGACCCTGGGGCTGAGCAGCCCGGTTTTAGACAACATGGTGAGCAGGGTTTGCGCCGCATCCCCCTTATCCATGTTGACCACCCCAACCTCGTACACGGGTTGCTCGCCTCCACCCCCGCCGAAGAAGGCGCCGAAAGCAAGCATGAATGCCACTGGAAAAAGAAATACCATGAATAGAACAGCTGGGTCGCGCACAGTCTTCTTTGCTTCCTTCTTAACTATGGCGAGAATCCTCTGAATCCTCATCTTAGGCCTCCTCCCTTATCCTTCTTCCTGTGAGCTTGATGAACAGCTCCTCCAGGCTCCCAACCCCGCTGTCTGATATTAGCTCTCCTGGGGCCCCTAGGGTGATCAGCTTGCCGTGGTCGATTATTCCAACGCGGTCGCACAGCTCCTCAGCTTCCTCCATGTAGTGCGTTGTTAAGATGACTGTCTTCCCTTCTGCCTTAAGCCCTCTTATGAAGTCCCAGACGGCACGGCGAGACTGCGGATCCATGCCTACAGTTGGCTCATCCAGGAAAACCACTTGGGGGTCGTGGACCAGCGCGAGTATTAGGCTAAGCCTGCGCTTCATACCGCCGCTGTATTTCCCAACCCTTCTCTCCGCATCCTTGGTGAGCCCCATCTTCTCCAAGAGGGCTTTACGCCTGGCTTTAAGCACGTCACCTCGCATCGCGTAAAGACTCCCGAATAGTTCAACGTTCTCCAAACCAGTTAGGTAATCGTAGACGGCTGTTTCCTGAGTGCACACGCCTATGAACTGCTTGACTTTACAAAGCTCAGCCTGCACGTCAAACCCGTATACTGAGACTATGCCGCTCGTCGGCTTCACAAGCCCGCACAGAATGTTTATAGTCGTTGTCTTGCCGGCACCATTCGGCCCAAGCAGCCCGAACAGCTCGCCCCTCGCAACCCGCAGGCTTAAACCATCAACCGCAGTAACATCTTCATACTTCTTAACGAGCCTCTCTATCAAGATCCCTGGTTCAACCATTTTTCGCACACGCTTATTCTTCTGAAACAGAGAATATAGATGTATGTTAACAGGCCTATTGAAGAAAGCGCCTAACAGTTTTTCTAAAAGTCTTCTTCATAAAGCTTCAGGTTTAAGAAGCGGACAGGCAGCCTATTTTTCAACAAGCCGGTCGACCCATGTTTTAAAAACGTAGCCCGTGTAGAGAACATTTGGCGAAACAGATTGGAAAACATTCTCCTGCTCAAGATTCTCACAGAGTTCTTTCAACTCCTTCATGGTGTTACTCCAGGCGAAGGACAGGATCAGGCTTGGAATATTGCTGAAGCTCCATGAAATGAATACGTTCGGCCAGTACTTCAGCAGAACCGTCTCAGCATCACTCCTTCTAATACTAGGCTTCAGGTTAAGATGCAAAATCGCGATTATATCGTTAGAAGCATCCGGATACCAGTCTATCGACATCTCCACGAGGCCCAGCTCCATCATCCTTGAGAGACGGCGGCGCACTGTTTTAGTAGAAACCCCCAGTTCCTCCGCAACATCAGATAGAGCTTTACGCGAATCATCTTTCAGACTCCTTATTATCTGGTAGTCCAGGCTACTGAGTCTACCTTCAGCCGGGCCAACATCCCCCGGGGAGTAGCGGGAAACTATGCCGACAGTCGGTTCGAGCAAGTCAGCCTTCTCCCTCAGGTGGCTTACAAGGCTCTCTAACCCAACTATTTCCCGAAGGCATGCCCCTATGTAGAGATAGTTGCCTCCCCCTACGCCAAGCCAGTATACCGAGCCCTGTTCCGCAAGCTCCCTCCTTAAGTCTTGAAGAGAAACCGATTTGGATAAGCCGAAAACAAGGATAATAGGCGCTTTTAGCGCTCTTAAACTCACCTTGGCCGAGAACCTGCGGATCACACCCTGCTCCAACAGAGATTTAATCCGAGAGTGTACAGCAGTCACAGAAAGATTCAGCCTATCAGCCAATTCGCGGTAGGGCATTCTGGAATTCGACATTAAAAGCTGACATAGAATCATATCCGTCTTATCCATTATTTACCGCTACGCGGAGCGAGGCTTAAACTTTTCTCAATCCCACTGGGCTAGCGTAGGCTCCTAGCTAACCTATGGCTTCTACACGAGCCTCCTAATCAAACGCTTACAACGATGCTTGCAACTCTCGTTTTGAAAAGTCCGGGATCACATTTTTCAAATTTAACTGCGCTTCTAAAAAAGCAGATTAAAACCATATAAATCATTGTTCCACATATTCTTGCCGAACGGAATCCTAATGGTAAAGTTTCCCGTTTACTCGCTTCCCTTCCTGTAAGAAGCAAAAATCCTAATAAGCAACGTGATATGGGTATTGTGCAAGGCACAAGGGTGAACTCTGATGACGAGGGCTTTGGGCGTGAGGAGATCACTTTAAGAAGGAGTTTAAATCTCGCACAGACAACATTCCTAGGGGTGGGCACAGCCATCTGCGAGACAATGTTCGCCATAATGGGAGAGCAGTTGGGGCTGCGGGTCCGAGCATCATGTTAACTTTCCTTATTGGGGCCACTTTTCACCCTGTTTTGACACCTTGTCCTACGCTGAGCTCGGCTCGACGGTGCTAAGCAGCGCCGGAGGTGCTATAAGTTTCGTTAAAATAGCTTTCGGCGAGGGTTTCCCAACGTTTCTAGCAGGATGGTTTGACTGGATCGGGAGCATAACGGATTGCGCCTTAGGTGCAATAGTCTTCGCCTTATCAATAAACTATTTCTTGAGATGGTTGGAGCCATACTTGCTGGCGATCATCATCCTCATACTGTTTGCAATAATCAATTTCAGGGGGGTGAGGACAATGGGGTACTTGAAGATGTTTGGAATGAATATCGCGGTACATTGGGCTTTTCTTTCAGCTGGACGTTTCTTTCATCTACGATTTCCTCGTTAAAATGGCTTTAGCAGGCTCAGTGCTCCTCGTAACCCTGATAGTTTCGAAGATACTGGGAAGCATCTCATCTAAGGCTGTTAGCAGGCTTGGCGAACAGGTGGCTCACCAAGTTAAACGCGCCGTATCATGGGTAACTTGGCTTATCGGTATCCTGGTGTGCCTTGACCAGCTTGGACTGGAATTGACAATACTGCTCATTGTAATACTGCTTGGCGGAATAATGCTGATAGCCACCGTCAGGGATATACTGTTGAACATAGCTGCACGCGAAGCCCTCGCAATATACAGTCCTTTTAAAATCGGGGACTGGGTTCAGATAGACGAATATTTCGGTAGAGTTATAGATATCAACTTGATGAACACCGTGCCAGTAACACTGGACAACGAGGTTGTAAACATACCTAACTCTAGGATCATCAAGGACATCTTCGTGAACAGGACGAATCCCGGTGGAATAAGGATCCACATACCTCTAACCTTGGAAAACACCATAGATTTCTCCCGCTTTGAAGACATCTTGAAGGACATAGGAAACGAGCTTAAGGATGGGTTCACACCCGACTCTGAGCCTGAGTTTCGAGTAGTCAAGCTGGACGGTCAAGCCCTTCAGCTAGAAATACTGCTGAGAATCAATAATCGGGCAAAAAGTAGATTTATCGCCTCAGAGGTGCTTAAAAGAGTTAAGAGCAGGCTTGAAGAATTCAGGAAGATCCATGAAGATCATCTAAACAGTAAGGCTCGAAAAACTTAATAGTTCTTGGTGTTCACGCTATCAGTAATTCTTTATCCGTGAACTGCTTTAGTTTTTATTGCTATCGAACTATACTGAGCCTTGTTTCGAAAGCCAGATTAAAACGCTTAATCATCGGCCGAACCAACACTATCTAAGTGAAGAGGATACTATGAGAAAACTCGATGCAAATCGTGGTTCTCTCATTTAGCTTTCCTATAGCCATATTTCACAACATCATTACGCTTCTTTTTTCAACTTGCTTCTAACGAGCTTCCTCATTTCGTCAGCGATGAACACTGTGCCCGAAACAAGAATTATGATTACCCAGTCCCATACTGTGAGTGGTTTAGTTTGAAGAGCAACTTGAAAGAAAGGCAGTATTGTCGCCAACACCTGCAGAGAGACTGATGATACGATAGCGGCGAAAAGATACTTGTTCGTGAAAAACCCTATTTTGAAAATCGACTTGGTTCTAGAGCGACAGTTCAACGCGTTGAAAACCTGAAACATTGAAATAACTGTGAAGCCTATTGTCCGCGCCCTCGTTAAATCCCCGTTCATCCACTCAGTCTTGAAAAGCCAAAGAGTCCCTATAGCCATGAATGTTGAAACGTAGAGGGTGTTAAGCAGAATATCCCTGTTAATTATCTTCTCGTCAGGCTTCCTCGGAGGCTGATCCATAACATCCTCCTCCTTAGGCTCCATAGCTAGAGTCACGTCCAGCAAGCCGTCGGTTACAAGGTTAACCCAGAGGATTTGGACTGGAGTAAACAGGATGGGCGCATCAGGTAGTAGAAACAGGGCGGCGAATATAGTGACTATTTCCCCAAGATTCGTGGAAACCAGGAATTTCACAACCTTCCTAATGTTTTCAAAAACCACCCGGCCCTCCTCCACAGCGTTAACAATGCTGGCGAAATTATCATCAGTCAAAACCATGTCGGCAGTCTCCTTCGTAACGTCAGTACCAGTAATGCCCATTGCGACACCAACCTCCGCCGTCTTTAAGGCTGGGGCATCGTTAACCCCGTCTCCAGTCATAGCCACCACGTGCCCCCTGCGCCTCAGCGCTTGAACAATCCTATGCTTATGCAGGGGTGAAACCCTTGCGAAAACCGCGACATCCTCAACCACAGCATCCAGCTCCTCGTCACTCATCTGGTCGAGCTCCACGCCAGTCAGGACTTTCAAGCCCGGCTTCAGGATCCCTAACTCGCTTGCAATAGCCTGTGCCGTAAGCCTGTGGTCCCCAGTTATCATAACGACCTTGATGCCTGCTCTCTGGCAAAGCTGCACCGCGGTTTTCGCCTCAGGTCTTGGAGGGTCGATCATTCCAACTAGACCGATAAACACCATGCTGGGTTTAACGCGAATACTTGCCTTGAACTCTTTCAACTTTCCATCATCCATCTCCCGGTAGGCTACTGCGAGCACCCTCAGGGCTCTGCCGGCCATGCTCCGGGCAACCCCAAGAATCTCGTCCTTTTTCTCCTCCGACAGCTTTTTCTTCTCCCCGTTCTCCAAGTATTCTGAACACATCTCTAGTATGGTTTTAGGCGCACCCTTAGCGAAAACCGTTACGCCTCCTGACGGCGCCCTGTGGAAAGTAGCCATATATCTCTCACCGGGGTCGAACGGGATCTCGTCTACACGCGGATAAAGCTCTTCCAACTCCTCCTTTCCCATACCCGCCTTGGCTGCTGCAACAACGAGAGCACCCTCAGTCGGGTCGCCGTGGATCTCCCACCTGAGCGCGCTGTCAACCTCATGCTTTATTAAACGAGCATCGTTGCAGAGTGCACCGGCTTGGAGGAGGAGCTTCAGAGGCTCGAAACCCAAAGGGTCAACCGGCTTATCCTCCAGCATGAACTGTCC
>JAFNIQ010000111.1:4368-4741 GCA_017601395.1 Candidatus Brockarchaeota archaeon | reverse complement strand
TCGCTAGGGGCTCGACGGTAGCGTAGCCTGCCTCCATAAGCTTCCTGGCCAACGCCCTCAACACTTCAAGCCCATACTCGCCAACCATTCCGAAACCATGTTCCTTGAAGCGCTTTTTTAAAACAGTAGGCATGTAAACGCTTGAGGGAGAGGGTTGGGTGAAAAATTCTTGAAAAAATAGGTGTTAAAGAAAAGGAAATAGAAAAAATTTCACTCCCAAACTTCCACATTTGTATAATGAATCCTCCTTTCACTAGGAGTGTAGGAGGTAACCTACTATTTGGCTCATTGACCAAACGGGAAAGAATTCAATTGCAAAAAGAGCTTAGTCAGATTCTCAATAAGAAGAATCTCACGGGCATAGGGCAAGCCG
>JAFNIQ010000111.1:4135-4307 GCA_017601395.1 Candidatus Brockarchaeota archaeon | reverse complement strand
GCTTGTGTTACCAAGGGCAGTCTTATCCGGGGTTTCTTGGAAGAGAGTGAGAGACCTCCTTATGGACAAATATCATGTTGAGTATATAATAACAAGTTACGAGACTCCAAACGGGTGGAATTTTAGTGAAAACACGGATCTCAGCGAGGTTCTTCTGGTTGCGAGAAAGAGA
>JAFNIQ010000111.1:0-4119 GCA_017601395.1 Candidatus Brockarchaeota archaeon | reverse complement strand
CAGGGCATACCTTCTTCGTCAACCTTTGGAAAAGGCCGTCGAATGAAATAGAGTCGATATATGTAGGAACACAGTTACGAGAACTCTATGATAATGCCAAACTATATGATATAGAGAACTCCAATGCGTCACCATACCACCTTAAGCTGCATGGAAAGAAGATAGGAGAAGTATACTCCGCCAAGCTTACAGAGAATAACCTCGGCGTCTATAATATTTTCTCACAAATGGAGCTTAACAGGGTAGTTGCTCTGCTCAGAAAGGGAATAATATATCTTCCCACGGAAGGCGTAATAGACAAGATGATCCCCCTTTCAACCCTATCTGATTTAGGGGCAGAGATAGGTCCTGATGTACGGCAGGTTCATTCAACCTTTAAATCAGGCGAGTTGAAAAGAGGATCTGCTTATAAGGCCTTTTGGGGCTACGATTCCAACGTGATTAAAACTATTCGTCAAAAACCAAACGTATCCTTAGAGCCTAAGGAGCAGCAGGCAAATCAAGCCCGCGAGCTTTGGAGGAAAAGCGGGAGGCTACTGCTTGTTGAACGAGCATGGTTAAACACATACACCGTCTTAGCGACATACCTAGAGGAAGAAGCTTTATCCAACGTATGGTGGCCTGTTAAGATTGGGGAGGATGAAGCTAAAATCTTAGTTCTCTGGCTGAACTCTACGTTTGGCTTCCTTCTATTAATGTCCATGGCGGAAGTGACGCGAGGACCATGGGTCAAATTCAAAAAGGAGCACCTCCAGGAGATGCCCATATTGGATATTAGAAAGCTGAATAGTAAAGTAAGAGAACACCTTCTAAAACTTTACGATAAGATTTGCGAATCAGAGTTTAAACCTCTTCCGGAAGAATTCGCCAATCCAAATGCGAGGAGAACTATTGACGAGGGATTCAACGAGGCTCTAGGCCTCAAGTTTAAAATGGATCCACTTTACGATTCGCTTTCAAGCGAACCCATGATACGTATCAAGTGAACTACTTTTTGCCTTTTCTAATCGGCATTTTTAGCGTGCACTAACTGAGATTTCAAGAAGATGCTAAGGTAGGATGAAAAAAGCGCACGCTCAAAAAATTTTGGCACCATATCATCAGCGTAAGAAAAACGTTTGTTGTTTTTAGTAAGGCAGTTAGAACAAGTAGCGCGCGATTGTTTTATCTTAATAGGGTTAAACGGGTTTAGGAAAAACCGCCTCCCTCTCTCCAGCCAGTTATTTCTCCTGAAATCTCCTTAGCCTTTGGCTAGACATCGTCTTTTTCCTGATGGCGCGTACTTTCCACATAAGCAGCGTGTTATTCGGAATAGCTTATTCTCGTGCCTACTTTCTCCCCGGAGGCTGCTCTAATGATGTTTTCAGGGTCGGAGCCGTTTACGATTACAACCGGTATTCTTGATCTTTCAAGTATTGAGAGGGAAACCTGGTCTAGAAGCCTGTATTCTCCGGGTGTTGATTCGCCTTCGCCCAGTATTTTCCTGAGCCTTCTTATGCTTACTTCTCTAAGCAGCTTCGCACTAGGGTTTTTCTTAGGGTCAGCGTCGTAAACGCCGTCGACATCAGTGGTCTTTATCAGGAGGTCGGCTTTCAGCCTCTCAGCTATTAGTGCTGCGACAGCGTCTGTCGACTGGGCGGGCGTGAAGCCTCCTCCGACGAGTATTTTATCCCTAGCCGCGTCCAGCTGTTTCTCAAGCTCTTCAAAGCTGCTCACGATGTTTCTGCTCGAGGCCTCTCCGAGGGCTATGGAAAGTAGGAGAGCGTTAATCCGGGTGACCATTATGCCGATCTCGTCGCAGGTAGCGTGGTCCGCCCCGAGGCTTCTAGCAGCGTTTATATAGGTCCTGCTGGGCTCACCGCCGCCGACCACGACAACCACCCTGTGACCAGCGTTGTGCAGCCTCAGTATCGCGTCAGCTGTCCCACGCGTCTTCTCCAATTCTATCGAGTGACCCTTGAAAAGAGCATGCCCTATTTTCAGCACGATCCTCATTTCTCCCTTATCCCCTTGGGGAGTGAAATATTAATATATGGGGGTCGGCGGGGTCTCCCCGGAGAACCGTATTTTGAGTGAAAAAACGCTCGCAACCTCGGTGAAGGAGTATATTTCGAGAAGGACTCTTAGAGAGCTCTCTGAAAAAAGAGGGCGTGGGACGGAGTTGATCAGCCTCTACATACCCCCGGGGAGAAGGATAAGCGAGGTGATGACGAACCTCAGGGAGGAGTATGGGAAGGCGTCTAACATTAAGTCTAGAACAACTAGGAAAAACGTTCAGGACGCTATAGTGAAGGTTCAGCAGAGGCTTAAGCTCTACGAAGAGGCTCCTGAAAACGGGCTCGTCATATTCTGCGGGGCAATCCCAGGAGAGACGCCTGGTTCGGAGAATATTGAGATCCACGTGATAGAGCCCCCTGAGAAAATAACCCTCTCATACTATGGCTGCGACGACAAGTTTTACGTTGAGCCTCTTAAGGAAATGCTTGAGAAGAAGGATAAGTATCTAATCCTGTCGATTGATAATTCTGAGGCGACGATCGCGCTCGCAACAGGCAGGAATATTGACGTGAAGGACGAGCTGACCTCCGGCGTCCCAGGTAAGACGAGTAAGGGAGGCCAGTCGGCCAGAAGGTTTGAAAGGCTGAGGGAGATGGAGCTAAACGATTTCTACAAGCGTGTGGCTGA
This sequence comes from Candidatus Brockarchaeota archaeon, assembly GCA_017601395.1. Classification (GTDB taxonomy): domain Archaea; phylum Thermoproteota; class EX4484-205; order EX4484-205; family JAAOZP01; genus JAAOZP01. The sequence continues at coordinate 1,434 of JAFNIQ010000111.1, read as the reverse complement.
GCGCCTGAACGAGGTTTACCTTCAAAATACTGACGTAAAAGGGTTGATAGTAGGCGGGCCGGGACCGACTAAGGAAATGTTTCTCGAGAAGGATTTTATACACTACGAGCTTAGGAGAAAAATACTGGCTGTGGTTGACACTTCCTACACGGGTCACCAGGGCATAAAGGAGATACTGGGGAAAGCGTCTGAAAAGCTTCAGGAGCTCGACTTGATCAAGGAGAGGAACCTGGTGGGCGGCTTCCTTAAGCTTGTAAGCTCTGAGCCAGACAAGGTTGTCTACGGGCTTAAAGAGGTTGAGAACGCGGTTCAAAGCGGAAAGGTGAGGCTCATACTTTTCTCAGAGGCTCTCGACATATTCATGGTTAAGATTAAATGCGGCAGATGCGACTACGAGACTGTTGAGCAACACCCGTTTCAAGAGCTGGTCACGCTCCCAGCGAAACTATCCTCAACACCGTGCCCGAAATGCGGCTCAACAAGCCTGAATGTCGCGGAAAAAGAGAGCCTCCTAGACCGTTTCGTTGAAACAGCCTCTCAGAAAAACGTTCAGCTGGAACTAATATCGACAGCCACCGAGGAGGGAGTGATGCTCTACAAGGGCTTCGGAGGAGTAGTGGGCATACTCAAATAGCAGCGTGCAAGGATGAATATTTCTAGTCGAGCGTATTCCGGTTCTCATGGAGCCACGGGCCTCATGCTCGCGCAGATCTCCATGATTTCCTCCTCTGTCAAGACGGGCGCGAATCCGAAGAGATAGTTCAAGGAGCCGATCTTAATGTCCACGAGATATGCGGTACCCCGTGCGTACCCCGCGCCCCCTATCCTGCATAGTACCTAACGCCTTGGGCAGTAGTCAGCGTGACGCAGACTAACGATAGAACCGCTATCAACAATGCCACTATAACCGCCTGCTCAATTATTCGCCCATGTCGCTTAATATCGGCCCCCCTAAACACACATTCCCCATTTTCCATGTTTTTAGTCAAAAATAACCAACCTCCATTTAAAAATATTTTTTACTATAACAAAATACGCTTATCCAGCCAAATATAAGACGATAATGCTAACAGCAAGAAATTAAAATATCGATGCTAAGTACGCTCTAATATCGTAATTAAAAAATATCTCCTCCACCTTTTTCTTTCAGAGAGTGGTAAGGAGGGTGAACAATAGTATAGTGTACGCCGGAATGCATGAGCTGCCCGCTGCTCAGGGGAACGAGTTGTCGTGTAGAATTATGATTCAGAGAGTGGTTGACCGGATACTGTTGAAGTTTCCTTTCAAGCCACCCGTCTCCATTTTTCCTCTCGGCTGGTTACTTTTCTCGTTAGCCTACTTTCTCGGAATCCTGCTCAAGCGGTTCAAACCTAGGGGTAGGATTCCTCGGCTGCTAGCCATGGCTTTCAGCCTCGTATCCACGCTCCTGTTCAC
>JAFNIQ010000112.1 GCA_017601395.1 Candidatus Brockarchaeota archaeon | reverse complement strand
TTGTTGAAAAGACTAAGCTTGCCAATTTAAGGTTTTTCAAAGAGGTTTCCAAATACGCCTCAGAGCATGGTGTTAAGATAGCCGTGGAGAACAGGCTTGAGACTTCTTATAGCTTCTTGCCCAAAGATCTCTCAGACTTGATAGAGAATGTTGGTAGCGATAACCTCGGGGTATGCTTGGACACTGGGCATGCTAACGTGAATAAGCTGAACATATCTAAAATGTTCGAAAGCCTCAGGGAATACCTTGTGGCTACTCATGTTCATGATAACGATGGATCTCAAGATCAGCATCTGCCTCCTTTAATGGGTGGTATAGACTGGGACGAGGTGGTGAACGCCCTATCGCGAATAGGATATAACAGGCCTCTAATCCTAGAGATCCACGAATACGGGAGGTTAGAACTAGACGATAACGTTGTTAGGGCATCCAAGGTTTTGATGGATGACCTGCTCAGGAAAGGTTGAAATCAATATTTTCTGAACGGTTGGATGGTGAAGGAAGACCCACATGCGGGTAGAAAGAAGGGGGCGGTCATGGTTCTCGCAGACCTTTACGTCTAGGCGAATAATCCTTGAATATCGATGTCCTCTTTCCTTATTCCGTACTTCTCCAAAACGGTGTTGCAGAACTCTAGGAGTCCTTACAGGCTTCGCCCTCTTCCTTCCTAAGGGCCTTCCGTACCTTTTCCTTCTGGAACTCGTGGCTAGGAAACAACCGGAGAACATCCATGACTGCGGATGGGATTAAGGGAAAAAAATTATTTTCAACACCGCGGAAACGAGGGGAAACCGCGACCTAGAGTCGTGGCCACTCCTCGATGCCCTCTAGTATACCAACTCTGGCGATCCAGAACTTCGCGGCCGGGTATTCGTCGTAGACCTCGGCGACCTTCTCCAGGAATACACCTATCTCCTTAAACTTAGCGTTGTAGTTCTTGATCTCTTCGATGACTCTCTCGTCCGTCAAGCCTTCGTGGCTTTTCATCATCCCTCGAACCAGCTCTCTATCCTCCGGGCTACCCTCTGAGAGCAGGACTCCGTCGAGGAGGAGTCTCACCTCGTCCCGGACCTCCTTCAACCCCAGCACAGCGATGGGCCACTCCGCTCTGGTCCAGCAGCGAACACCTTTTAACCAGGAGTCCCTCCTCACCCTCACTTCCACCCTCTGGCGGAGCTCGGAGTACGTTGCCTTCATCCTCTCATCGCATATCCGGGGGAACCACCTGGGCGACGTGGGCTCTCCCCAGACGGTGTAGACTATCGCGGGCACGTACCCCAGGCCCTTGTTGAGCATGATTTTCGCGACGATGGGGACCTTCTCCCTCTCGATGGGGACATACATATGTATTATCTTATCGAGTGCCTCCATAGCCTGCCACGGAGTGCCCCGCTCTATAATAGCAATCCCTAACTTGGCCATCTTTTCTTAACCACCCCAATAATACTCGAGCTTACCACCCATATAAACGTAGAATGGAACTCCAAGTTCCCTTGCCTTAGCCATGCCTACCTCCGCGTAATTTTTAATATCTGCAGTCGAGTCTTCTATTTTGGTTCCAACGTTAAGTATCGCTATGCCATTCTTTTCATGTGCATAGATAACATAATCTATTATCTGGGATTTATCTAGGTACTGGGAATACGTCTCGTCCCCATGCTTGTACTCCACGATGACGAGCTTGCTGTCTTCTATCCTTTGTAGTTGCAAATCCGGAAACCTCTTACGCCCGTAAACATCTATTTCTCCCTCTATTCTAATCAACCTATGTCTCTCACCGGCCAATCTGCCCATGGTGATATCCTCAGCTGATTTAAGAACCCCTAGAAAATGCTTAACCGCTTCCTCATCCCTTACCATTGCACTGAGCACTTCCCTTGGAATTCTACCGCTCGTGTCGAAATAGGTTGAGGAGATCCTTTCGCCAGCATCGTAACCTATTTTTATTGCACTGTCTAACGTGAATTCCACTTCATTTCCATCTTCTTCAATGTATTTATAAGTTCCAACAAATCCCTTATCAGTAGCCTCACATTCAAACCACATGTCATGGTAACTACCACCTCGATGAATCTGCAGGATGGGGTGCACGCCGCTTTCATCCGCTTTTAACCTAAATACTAGCATGTCTCCGTTCGGCGTGAGCATTTTTACGAAAGTACCACGTGTAGTTACATCGATTGTGGGGTTGACAACTGGTATCATGTAGGTCTTAGTCGCGTCTTCTGGCGTTATTACCGTGTACTTCAGGTGAAAACTGGTGCCGCTTTCCGTCTTTACAGGAACGAGCTCAGCCAACTCATTTGCCCAACTCTTACCGGAGAGCACATCGGCTTCAGTTATTCTCACTATGCAGAGGCGAAGAAGCTCCGGCTTTCCGCTCAATTCAAATTTCAACTCCTTGCTTTGTCTCCATTGGGACTGAATTCCCCCGCCACTTTCATAAACGAGCGCAACCGTCGCTTTCCCGTTTTCCATCTCCGATAGGAGCGAATCCCCGAATATCATCCTAAGCTTCTCTTCGATAGAGAACCGGGTCTGCCCCTCATATTCAAGGAAATCTGATTTCGTAAGGTCAAAAACATAGATGTTTTCAGTAAGAGCAATGCCTATATAGCCCAAGGAGCATCTATAGTTTCCCGATTCCTCCGCAGCGTAGAAGAGGGTGCCTAATTCCTCTCCGTTGCTGCCTACTACCGGTAGGGCATAGAAGCCGGAGATGAATACGCGTTCATATGATCCACTAGCAGTATAGTAGAATACAGCGAGTTTTCCATCGTCAACGTATAAACGGATCTTCTTTTCCGTGCCGAAGTCTATGGACAGGCCTCCAGACCTACTCTTGGAGAAGACCCCTGGGCCGAACTCCTTCCAGACCCTGCCGTTTTTATCCACCAGATACACATTCTCTCTATGTATCACGTACGGCTTTCTCCCCCAGAGGTCTTCATACCATTTAAACACATTTCGTGAATCCATCCATTTCACGACTTCTGGAGGGCTGGTAGGTTTGAATATGAATATGAACTCGCCCGTCCCTATCCCTTTAACGGTGATGGTCTCCTGGTCTTTACCTATAAGATTGATGAAGTCGCTTTTGATGGCCCCGTCCTTCGATATGACTGCGATGCGGTAGGCCCCAGGGTCGACGCCCTCCGGTACTTTAATCATATCGGCCCCGTGAGTCCACGTGACGACTACCTTTCCGTTCGTCCACGAATCCAGGATGCTGAGATCCTCCAAAACGGCCTTCACTAACGCACCCGCTATGTCCTTGTTGTAATGCTCGGCGGTCTTGAAGTAGGTGCCGAACAGCTTGACCCCGTTATCGTAGCCTACCTTGGCCAGCACTTTTCCTAAGCCTTCGAGCTCCTCGGCCCCAAGCGTTGTGATCCTCTGAAGGACATCCAGGGTTTCCCCGACCCTTTTGACCTCCATGCTCTCCAGCCAGTCCATCAACAGCTCCCCGGCTTCATCACCCTTCTTCCATGCCTCCAGCTTGCTTATCCTCTTCCATGCTTCGACAATTGTTTCAGCGGCCTGCTCTCTGCCAACGTATTCCTCGCCCATCCTGCCAAGTATGTCCAGCATCCTTTTTGCAATGCTTTCAGGGATATCTTTATCCGAGGTAATCTTGTCGACGATGTCCGAGAATCTTTTCGCAATGTCCTCTGGTTCTCCCCCGTCAGGAAGCCTCTGGAGGGCTTCTCCAACAGTCTCGCCGAACCCCTTGCTAACCTGGTCTGCGAAGACGAGCTTTAAAACATCTGGGATGGTGAGCTTGCCCTTTAACCATGCCCCGAGTTTTAATCCTGTCTCAGCAAGGTCCCATATCGCAGGCGTCACCCAAGCGTAGAGCCCCTGCGCAAACCTTTTCAGCACTGATGATGTTGAGATTCGCCCAGCTTCTCCCGCTGAGGTGAGCGTGTCCCTCGCCGTTGAGAACTCGTGGCAGACGGTCGCGAAGGTTGCTGCGTAGGCTACTGCCTCAACCATCGCACCCACGATTCTGCCCGCTGCATAGCCCTGCTCGTACTCACTCGCTTTCCTCCAGCCTAGTGCTGTCTTAAGGTCGTCGAGCGAAACATCCATTACGAGCCTTAATCCAAGGTCGCTGGCGACCTCCTTCGCCTTGCTGAGGAATGTTTTGGAGAGGTTGTCACATATGGCTGCGAAGCCATGCTTTCCCTGGAGCCTGTAGCCGTCAGCCATCCCGCGGTATATGAGTCCCATGGCCGTGAGGTTCCCTAACGCCATGGTTGCGTTGAAAACCTCGCCCCTCTGGTTGTAGACTTGGTATGCCTTAAGGAATGCGAGGGCAACGGCTATGGCTGGCATAAGCTCCCTCGGAACCATTGCAACCATGCTGAGCATTATCGTGTTCACCATTATCCTCGGGCTCCTCTCAACGAAGCCCAAGATGAAGCCCCGCCACCACTGAAGTGAAAACGGGAATGGGAGGCTTAGAACCTTCGGTAGGAAGAGCTCTGCGACAAGCCTTTCTCCATTGCTAAGCCTAACCCAGAAGGTTGTGTTCGAGAAGAGGATTATGCTAAGTTCTTCGCAGCTAGCCTTCCCAGCCTTCAACATCGTGCTCTCAGATTCTCCAGGAAGAAGGGTGACTGGCTGAACGGTAACAGTATAGTCTATATCCTGGGTAGCATAGTTTCTAAGCCAGATGCCCCTCACCAGCGAGCTTTCCAGAGGAGTCTCC
>JAFNIQ010000034.1:178-18121 GCA_017601395.1 Candidatus Brockarchaeota archaeon | reverse complement strand
GCATTATGCTTTACAGAAGTATCGGCAGGCGTATTGTTAAGGCCGGGTTAGCCTCGTCGAGTATGCGGTGATGCTTTTTCCTCAGGGCCCATCTCACTGTCGAGCGAGCGCTACCAGTCTGGATTTCATCGTCATACACGTTTATCTTATTTTCGGAAAACCGTTTTTTACAACATAGACGCCATCTCTGAGACCGGAGGGCGACATGGCAGGGGATCATGGTTGATGAACCAGGCTCTATAAGGTTGACAGGCCATTTGCGAATATTGCTGCTGAAGAAGTTTTCCGCCTAGACGCCTTCAGCTTCTGGGCTCCGTTGGATCAACGGTTTCTCGCCATGCTAGCGAAACCCGCAAAGCAAACTGGATAGAGTATGTCTCACCTTCCGGGGCACATACTTTTTCCTTGAATATGCTTGGAACACTGTCCGACTGTCATACGGTGAATTAAGCGAGAGGGTGAGCATGGAAGCCAGTAGGAATATCATGGCTGTAGAGTTCTCTTCGACAGGAGAGTTATAGAGAATTGATAAAGCATCAAGATTAAGCCGGCCAGGTTCCTGTTTCAATAGGGCTTCCGGTTTTCAGCATTATTATATGGAAGGATTTAAGCTGGTTGCTATTTTTAACCGGTTTGTTTGGGGATGCGAGAAAGCTTAATATAACCATGTTATAAATCGCCCTTAGAAATGAGGGTTGCAAGCGACATCACCGGCCTAATAGGGGGAACCCCCATGGTTAGGGTGAACAGGCTTACTCAGCCTGGAGACGCAACGGTTTACGCTAAGCTGGAATGGTATAACATAGGGGGGTCGGTTAAAGACAGGATGGCGCTCTACCTCATGGAGTATGCAGAGGCTTCGGGAAGACTCCGTAGGGACAGGACTATTCTCGAAGCAACATCCGGGAACACTGGGATAGCTCTGGCTATGCTGGCAGCAGCCAAGGGCTATAGGATCACGATAGTGATGCCTGAGTCAGTAAGCGTTGAGAGGAGGAAAATGATAAGGGCTTATGGTGCCGAGCTCATTCTTTCCCCGGGGGAGAGGGGGACCGGCGGAGCGATAGAGTTGAAACAGAAAATCCTGAAGGAGAATCCTGACAAGTATGTTGACCTAGACCAGTTTAAGGACCCCGCGAACATTCTGGCGCACTACCAGACGACTGGAAGGGAAATCTTGGAGCAGACTGGTGGGAGAGTGGACATGATTGTGGTGGGAATAGGGACAGCCGGAACCGGAGTAGGCGTATCGATGCGCGTTAAAAAGTTTAACCCCAGTATTAAGATAGTGGGCGTTACCCCGAGGCTCGGCGTTAGCATCCAGGGATTAAGGAACCCGGGCGAGCCCTATCCGACCCAGCTTTTCAGAAGAGAATGGTTTGACGAGATAGTTGAGATCGGAGAGGAGGAGAAGAAGGAGGCTTTCAGAGTCGCTAGGGAAGCAGCTAGGAGAGAAGGGCTGCTCATCGGGATGAGCTCCGGCGCGATAATGCTTGTAACCCTCAGAAAGGCGAGGGAGCTGGGAAAGGATAAGACGATAGTTGCGGTTCTTCCAGATGGCGGTGAGAAGTATCTAAGCACAGATTTGTTCGAATTTTGAAGCCAACTCTGCGAAACAGTTTAACTTCGTGTTACAGGTCTTGCATGAAAATGCTATTAGCTGTTTTTAAAACATATTTTATGTCTTCACTGGGTCGATGTGAATCATGCAGTGTTGACAACCCGTTTCACGGCTAACTCTTTCCCTAACTTCTTCCGCTATTCTGTCTGCTTCCACTATGGGCTGCTCTTCGCCACAACTATATGGAAGCCTGCGTGAACAACGTTTGGTTCAACAAACTCAGCCTTTAAACAAAGTCGTGTTTAGAATGCCTTCTACGGGTTTCGCTATTAATTCAACCTTCTCTAAAAATTGTGTCACGAGTGATTCTAAACCTTCCCTGAGGGCTAACAGAAACTACGATCAACGAAAGGCCGTTGATTTTTCACCAATCCCGATTCTGCTGTTCTCATAGACTGTGTTTTGCCTATGCACTTTCCCCATCCTGCTTCTTTACTTCTAATGCTTCTCCAGTGTTTGTATGTAGGCTCCATGCCAGTTATGATACCAGACTTCTCCAGTATATCCGTTGACACTGAGCATGCCGAAGATCCTTCCGTCTTTAGTAATGTGGATGGTGTAATATCCATAGAAGGCATGCGGGTCCTCAGCAAGGGCTCCAGGATAGACACTGTCCAAGAATTTCTGCGCTATGGACACTGCGTACTCTTGGCTAACTGGCATCTCTCCTGAAGGCGTACGCGTCCAACCATGCATTATTCTTCCGTGACCGTATTTCGTATTCCACATCATGTTAGGCCCGTATTCCTGGAAGACGCACCCCGTATTTTTGTCTACGAGCATTTCGAAGGCGCCGACGCCTGTAGTTTTTTCGTAGTAGATTATGTAGAAATTGCGTTCGAATTCCATGATCTCATCAATAGCAATGTTCGCATCGTTTAGGAAGGCAAGGTATCTCTCAGCTATGAGACTTGCGGCATCAATATTGTATGTGCCAGGGTTAAACAAGGCAAACGCCAACAATCCTGTTACGCCGACTAGTATTAAGACAAACCCTAGAGCTGAACTTCCCATTTTTCATTCCTCTATCCGCCTTCTCATTTCATCATACTGGTCTTTCGTGATTTCACCTCTGGCGTACCGTTCTTTAAGTATTTGGATTGCACTTCGATCCCGATCTGCGGGTTTGCCGGACACCGTCAGCCCGGCTACTAAATAGTATATCCCTATTCCGATGAGAATTAGAAACGCTATCGGCACAAGGATCATATGGTTCCAGCCGAATCCCATCATGCCTCCGCACACCGGCGACCAAGCCAGCAAGGGAAGGAAGACCGCTAGAGATGCAACGAGTATCAGAATCGAGGCTATTTCTCTCGTTTCAAGACGCATTTCAATTCGCCGTATAACCGGGTTATAACCTATATTTAAATATTATACGAAAATTTCCGAATCAACATTAGAACAATAAAGAAGAATAAACACTCGTACTAGAATCCCCATGATTATTTCCAAGGATTTCGAAGCCTTGACTGTGACATATACGTGGCAGCCTTGGTCAGGTTGCCGTCACGGCAAAGCGTGTGCTAAGGGTTGTCACTGTAGCCTCCATTATCTCAACCATAGCTTAAGCCAGAAAATCTTGAAGCAAGCAAGAAGAAAATGTTATGAGGCTGAAAAACTTTAAGATGCTCTTTCCCATAAGGCTTCTAAATTAGTTAGATTACCCTATTTAAGTTTCACACGTGTTTCAGTCTGGTTTAAGAAAAGCTTAACACATGGTTGCAAGAAAGCATATGGCTAAACAAGCATTAAGAATGCTTCTATGATCCATAATGGGATTGCCACTATCGCCCATGCAGTAGTGTTCCACGCCAGAATTTTCCTACCGTCTAAACCCCCTAATGGAATCATGTTAAAGGATGCAAGCCACAGGTTTACTTGAAAACCTATGTTGCCAATCAGACCAGACAAGCCGCCCAACCCACTTAGGAGAAAGAATGCAGCACCCCAGACAACGTTAGATAAAGGACCAGCCAGAGAAATCAGCCCCATCCGCTTTTTTTCAGACACTCCAGACCATTCAAAAGTATGGTAACGTGGCGCCACATATGTTGCACCTGGAGCAGCGAAGATGAACGAGCCTAGTGTAAGCAGAGAGGACAGTAAAGCCATCGCCAGCCCCCAGGGCCAGAGTCTGAATTCAGACCAGTAGCCGTATCTCTGGGCAGTAAACTTGTGTGCCAGCTCGTGAAATATGAATCCTGTTCCAACAACGCACAAGTAGATTGCAAACACTAGGAATATTGTTGAACGCACACTGAAAAAGTATCCGGTAGAAAAGCATAGGCTTAGAACAACCCACGCGGCCAACAGGTGTGTGATCTCAGTCTTACTGGTGATTCTTCTAATCCGAGGCTTACTCTTAGGCCTAGGCGGTGGGGTCTCGCTATATATTGGTTTTTGAATTCTGGCTAAGTGCAGCATTCGACAGTTATGCGCTTCAGGAAGCCTATGGTGGGAGCAGAACGTGCCCTTACAGTAAGAGCAGACGAAGGGCAAGATTACTTCTGAACCGCAGACCTCACATTTAGCCATTTGAATCTCCTCGTTTAAATGCTGAACATGGATTTACGCCGAGTAGTACTGAAGCATAAAAAGCTAAGCAGCGGATTATGATTCTTGTCCTATTGTTCAAGTTTCATTAGTCATGCAAAAACGGGAAGTATAAAGTTTACTTTAGTGCACACACTGAGAGAAAATTTTAAACCTTATAACGGTTATGGTTGGAACAGGAATTTAGCGCGCGCTAAACTATCCTTTAACCACGCCTAGTGGCACTAGCCTAGCAACCTTACGTGAAATCCCCGCTCTATCTGTGACCTCCACAACCTCGTCAGGATCCTTATACGCACCCGGTGCTTCTTCGGCAACAAGGTTCATGTCTGCAACCCTAAGGTAGACACCCCTCTCCTCAAGCATCCCCCTTATCTGCCTACTAGTAAACCTCCGCATCGCCTCATGCCTACTCAGCATCCTTCCGGCACCGTGTGCAGTCGAACCGAAGCTTGCCTCCATTGCAGTCTCAGTCCCAACGAGAACCCAGCTTGCTGAGCCCATTGAACCGGGTATTAGAACCGGTTGGCCATACTCTCTATACTTTGAGGGAATATGACTGCTCCCAGGCGGGAAAGATCTAGTCGCGCCCTTCCTGTGGACGACAACCCTCTTCTTCTCCCCGTTAACCCTGTGGTCTTCAATCTTAGCGATGTTGTGTGCAACATCATACAGAATATTCAAGCCGAACTCGGAAGCATCTTTTTTGAAAACCTTCGCGAAGCTCTCCCTGACCCAGTGGGTGATAACCTGCCTGTTGAGGAAAGCATAGTTTACGGCGCAAGCCATAGCAGCAAAGTAGTCCCTGGCCTCGTGGCTCTCAACAGGAACGGCTGCGAGCTCTCTATCCGGCAACCAGATGTTATACTTCCTGCTAGCCGCCTCCATTGTTTTAAGATAGTCCGAGCAAACCTGATGGCCGTATCCTCGACTTCCCGTATGTATTAATACCACAATCTGACCAGTTCTCTCGATTCCGAATCCTCTAGCCACTTCCCCGTCGATAATTCTCTCAACGTAATCTATTTCGAGAAAATGGTTTCCGCTTCCCAGGCTGCCCAGCTGGGGGAGGCCACGCCTCTTAGCGGTGACGCTGACCCTGCTCGGGTCCGCTCCCCTTAGGCAACCGTTCTCCTCGATGAATTCCGCGTCCTCCTTCCAGCCGTATCCCCGCTTAATAGCCCAGTCGACGCCTTCTCTGACAGCACTATCCAGCTCGTCGAAGCTCATTCTAAGCTTGCCTTCAGATCCAAGGCCTGATGGTACATTATGGAAAATCTCGTCGAGAAGCTCTCTCAGAACAGGCTTAACGTTGTCAACATTCAGGTTCGTCAGCAGAAGGCGCACGCCACAGTTTGAAACCACAAAGCCGTTGGCTATGAAATTATGAACGTCTTCTTTAACAGTAAAATCGTAAACATCCTCGTTGAATAGTAGTTCCTCCCTCTTAACAACCCTATCCCAGACAACGCCCGTTTTACCGAGCCCCTTCGTCGCTGACTCTAGAAAGTCCTCGAAGGGGGGTAGGCTTAACGGTGCTCTCGGAAGGCTTTTCCTGCCCTCATATAGAGATCTTTCGATAAACCTTCTGTTCACGTGTTCAGACTCCAGAGTTTCATATATGGTTACATTAGACGAGCCTCCGTCCTTCATGGCGATGGCTACCTGCTGTACTTTCTCTCTAGCTTTTATCACGCGCATCTTCAGCTTCAAGTAGTGGACGGCAACGTTTGCAAGATGCTTTTTCTCCCTGTTATACTCAAACCCCACTTTACTCCATAGTTTGACCAAATTTTTCGGTGAACCGGATATTATTAGGCGGAGCCTGGTTGAAACACCTTGTTTCCCTTTAACCGCTTCAGGCTCAATGGTTATTTTCTTAACCTCAACTCCGAATTCTCTTAAAAGAAGGGCGATTTGCTTAAGGAGCTTTACGCCGGCTTCCTCATGACCCTTTTTCTTGTCCTGACTCAGGATAGGCATATAGAATTTGAATGGATGTCCTGTGACTGTTTTTGGCTTAGAAAGCTCTGCTCCGAAGAACGCGGCGAGGAAAAGCCTTTTCTGCCAGAGGGGAAGCCGGAATAGCCATTCGGGCAACTCATAGTTCTGCGAAGCCTTGTTCCCTAAGGGAACACCCATTGCAACCATAAGCGAGATAAGGCTCCTTGAACAAACCTTAATGCTGTGCTCAATCGTTGAAAAATCATACTTGTCATATTTAGTTTCAACCTTGTGTCTTCTAGCCCTTGAATAGATTTTAGAAGGTTTGAAGCCTATGCGTAAAATATCACTCCTTATATCCTCCAAGTCCTCAGCCCCGGCGAAGAACCAAGCTGCATGACTCTTCCCGGTATACAGAAGCACGCCGTCACCGAGTATAAAGCCCATTAGCTTAAGCAAATATGGAAACTTACTGTTGTTGCTCCTCAATGGAAGGAGACCTCTTTTCTTAAGTTCAGAGATCACTAGCTCTTTTCGGCCAGGAATCTTAAGACGCTTTATATCTTCCTCAGACACTATAGTTATAGGCTCAGCACTTTCATACAGAACTCCTTCAAACGGGTAGACAGCCACATCCTCATATCCTATCTCGCTCAACGGCACCATCCCCCGACGCGTGAGGAAAGGATGATCCTCCGTAGCTATTATCTTCATGCCAGATTCTGTTTCAACCCTGAAAACCCTCCGATTTGGACGAATCTTAATGAAACGCATTATCTCAGTGGGTTTGACACCCTTCTCAAGACTAGCGCACATAACCCGTTCACGGTTCCAACTCTTTAAGAACTCCTTAATCGGAAGCCTATAGCCATGCTCGTGAAGAATCAGGCTGTCTCCAGATAGACAGTTAATGTCGTATCCCACTCCACCAGGCGACACAACTCCATCTTTAACGTCGAAAGCACCGACTCCTCCTATTGGGAAACCATATCCTTCGTGTCCGTCGGGGAGAATGATTGAGCTCTTATATATTCCTGGAAGCGTTGCCACGTTTAAACCTTGTTCAACAGTCTTATCCTGGGTCATTTTCTGCAACAGTGTTTCGTTCGCGAAAATTTTAAGCGGCACCCGCATCCCCCTTTTAGCTCCCACGTCTACTCGATATCTACGTCTGAAACCTTTTCAAACCTGTAGCTCATTTCTCGGGATCACCCTTTAGGGTTTTCCAGATTTCCCCGGGTGACCCCCAGGGACTTAACCTTAAAACCCTGGTCTTCTTCTGCTTCTGGGATTATTAAAGTTTTCTACCAAGTCTTGCTGTAGGCCTCCTTGGCCTTCGGAATTTTTAATCTTTAGGTCGAGTTGTGAAAGATAGAAGTGCAGGAGAGTAGGAAAAACCGGCCGTTGGGGAATATAGGTTTTAAGCCTTTTGGCGTTTCTAGATTGCGAGCAGTTCAAACGAAATAAAAGGGTGATTAACGTTGAAAGACTTCAACTTTAATAGTGGCCCAGGTGTTTCGTAACCGTAAGCATGCAGAAGATGCGATGCGAAGCACTGGTCAAAAAATCCTTGCCAATTTCCATCAATGCAGCCTAACAAAAACACGGAAGAAAAAATGTGGGTATACTACTTAATTCTTGTGGTTCTTATAGCCGCTTTACTTCTAATCCTCCGGCAGCTTTATATAGAACAACTACTCTATCTGAAAGAAACTCTGAAAGAACCTATGGAGCCTGCGAAACTCTCTTTCGCTGAAGTTCAATTATCTAACGAGAATCCTAAGGTCTATGAGCTTGTAGAGGTAAACATCAGACTCGACGGCAATATAAGCGATCCGTTTGATGAAAACGAGGCAAGTATAAATTCTGAGGTAGTTCTTCCAGACGGTAGGAAATGGAATATTCAAGCCTTCTTTTATCAAGATTATGAGAGAAGCCTCGCGAACGATATGGAGGTCTTGCTTCCCTCAGGAAAGCCGTATTGGAAGTTGAGGTTTACACCCATATTAGAGGGGGAATATTCTGTGAATTTATACGTCTATTCTAGAGGTAGACCTATGGATTCATATGAACTATCTTTAGGCGCGAGTGGTTATTCGCATGACGCTGGTTTTGTAAGGTTAAAAGATAATTACCTAGTTCGTGATAACGGATCCGACCTTTTTCTAATCGGTCAGAATGTTTGTTGGTATGGCCCATCTAGGAAAACATACGATTATGACATTTGGTTTGAAAAAATGGCGGAGAATGGTATGAATTACGCAAGAATATGGATGGTCCTTGGGCGTTTGCAGTAGAGTGGAATAATAAGGCAGGCAAGTATGATTTGAAAGAGGCATGGAGACTAGACTATATCCTTAGGCTTGCAGAGGAGAAGGGAATATACTTGATGCTGTGCCTAGTCAACCATGGGCAACTTAGGGAAAGCGATAACTGGAGTGGGAATCCTTATAATAAGGCTAGTGGAGGACCATTATCCTCGCCTGAGAAATTCTTCACGGATTCTACTGCAAAGGACCTTTTCAAGAAAAGGCTTAGATACTTAGTCTCAAGATATGCTTACAGCACCCATCTGTTAGCCGGGGAGTTTTTCAACGAAGTAGAGTTAACAGACAACTATAACCCTTCAAACGTGGCGAACTGGCATAAAGAGATGGCGGACTACTTGAGAAGCATTGACCCATATAAACATTTAGTCACTACAAGTTTCGGGGGACCGAGGGAAGGAGATCTAATTTGGAGAACATCCGGTTTAGATTTCACGCAGACGCACATGTATGGTCCGGACGTTAAGGATCTTGCAGAGGCGATTTCACGCGAAATAAAAAGGAAGCTATCAACATATGGAAAGCCAACCCTATTCGGAGAATTTGGCGCCGACTGGAGATGGTTCGACCCCCCATTATATTATAAGGATAAGGAAGGTGTTAAGATCCATGAGGGTATATGGGCCTCTCCTATGAGCGGATCCTTTGGAACAGCGATGCTATAGTGGTGGGATGTTTACGTCGACCCATATAACCTATACTATCATTACAATGCTTTGAGAAAATTCGTGGCAAACATTAGCTTCAGCAGATCCGGATTTACTGAGCTCAAGTATAGGCTGGTTGACAATGAGAAGATTAATGCGTCAAACATTAATTTCGAGATTTTTAGTCTTAGAAACGAAAAGTTCGCAATGGGTTGGGTGAGAAACAAAGATTACAACTGGTTTAATGCTATCAGCAACATTACTCTTAAGCCGGTTGGAGGAGTGTATGGAGTTCTTAGAATTTAACCCGGGAAGCTACTTATTGGAGATATGGAATACGTATATGGAGGAAAGAACGAGACTTAGCAAAATAGAATCCGCTAACGGCAAGCTTGCGGTGGAGAACCCTTCTTTTCTCAAAGACATATCCTTTAAAATAATAATGGTTGAAAAATAAGGTGGCTTCTTCATAAGCTTTATAATACTGCTGGAGGTTTCATACGCAGAGCATGAAGCAGCTTGTCGTCTATTATTCAAGGACAGGGACCACGAGGAGGGTTGCACAGGCCATCGCGGAGGTTTTAAAATGCGATGTTGAGGAAATACGGGATTTGAAGAATAGGGCTGGTGTCTTAGGCTGGCTTAGTTCAGGCATGGATGCGACCCTGAAGAGGCTAACCAAGATAGAGAAGCCTGAGAAGCCCCCGGAGCTTTACGAATTAGTAATAATCGGCACCCCCGTATGGAACAGCACTTTATCAACACCTATTAGAACGTACATAGTGGCGTACAGGGATCGGTTTAAACAGGTCGCGTTCTTCTGCACCCAATACGGTTCCAAGAGCGACGTGTTAAAAGAAATGGAAGCCCTTTGCGGCAGGAAACCGGTTGCAACGCTTATGCTGAGGAGAAGACAAGTAGAAACTGGAGAGTATGCTGACTTGGTTAAGCAATTCTGCGCCTATATAACTCGGTGACCAGTGATCTCTTGATAAACAGTTTTTGCTGAAATCACCCTCTTAAGAAAACATTTGAGAAGGCTTGCAATTAGGGTACTACTGACAGGTATGACCTAGACCTTCGGGTTCCACACTATTTTTAGCGCGCGTGATTCTGCACCGAGTTGCTTAACGAGTCGGTGGTGGTTAAATAAAACTATCGCCTTAGGCAGCTTAAAGAAGTAATATTCACCCGCTGGTGCACTGGTTCATTTATATGAGTGACGTAATTATCCCGGTAGTGTTCGTCGAAACAGGTTTCTCTAATAACTCTTTCATTCCTACGGAAGACCTCCAACATATTTTGCTTTCCAGCGTGGAGTCTGAAAAAGAGCCTCTAGTACTTAAAATAACAGCATAACTTATAGTCAGGAAGTGCTAATATCTTTCTTGGTCTCGGCAAACTGGTTTTAGACGAATTACAGTTTTAATTAAAGACACCCTCTGTTACCTGCAGCTCTCATCCTTCAAGAATAAGATAGCCTGTTCTTTCACTTCCTCCTCCTTTAAGAGCGCAATCTTCCTCAGGAATGCTTCTTCTCAGGCTTCTAATGAACTCATGGCCTAGTGCGCGCAGGTGGCTGGGAGCAACCATTAGGAGAAGAGGCGAAGCCATTTTGCAGATCGTTCCACGAGGAAAATGACTGTTTTCAAAGAGATTTTTAAAAAGGGGTTTGTTTTGTTAAAGTACCATCCTGAGAGGTCCTTTATCCAGTGGAGGTCGTGCTTCAAGCAAGCCTTCATCACCTCCAGCTGTATTCCGGTGGGCTTAACCCTGTACCATTCCCCGTTCTTGAGAACACCCATGGGCACGAAATACATTGGTACTATCAGGCTTCTAAACTCTTTAAGCTCGTCTATAAGCTCAAGGGTTTTAACAAGGTCCTCAGGCTTCTCATGGGGCAGGCCGATTATTATTGTTGCTGCAGGCACTATTCTAGACTCGTGCATTACGGAGAAAGCATCTTTCACGATGCTCGGCCAAGACTCCGCCGGGTAGGGAGCAGCTTTCGCAGGCATTATTTTCTCAGCCAGCCTCGGGGACCCTGTTTCAACACCGACTTCGACCCCTATGTAGTCATGCTCATCCTGAAGAATTATTTCAGATAGGCGTGTCATGAGAGAATGGTTCTCCTGAGCATACTTGACTGCGGAGAGGCTCACATGGCTCCATCCGACAACCTTGAAAAACCGCCTCGCCATCTGATGCAGCCTTATCAATGGTTCGGGCTTAGGCTTGACTCCGTCAGCCCCATATAGCAGAATGTCTTCAGAATGCAGGAGACACCTGTCTAGCCCGCAGGCCTTATTCACCTGAAGCTCCTTTTCAATCATTTCAAGGGAATATTGCCTCAAGGGTCTTAGAGTTACTGAGCAAAACCTGCAGCCCCTTGGACAGCCCCTCATTATTTCAACCAGCCCGTTTACCGAGGCATTTTTAATCGTAGGGATCTCGTTGAGCCTTGGAACATCTTGGATGCCGACGTTCACATACCTTGGAAGCGGCTTGCCTTCAAGCGCATGCTGCACGAGTGAAACCATAACCTTCTCAGCCTCTCCCTCAACAACCGTGTCCACGCCCCATTTCTCAGCGTACTCGGGCATCCAGAGCCACTGCCACGCGGCGGGCCCGCCAACGATTATCTTAAGCCCGTTTTTCTTAGCCGCCCTTATCTCAGGCTTCTCCATGAACCTTTTGAAATACTTTGAGTTAACAGGCTCCTTCCCAGTTAGAACCCACCATTCGCTGCTCGGAGGCCCGAGCGCGAAGTAATCATGGTGGCCTATTCCAAGAACCTTAGCGTTTTTCAAGTGTTTCCCAAGATAATCAGGGTCTATCACAGCGGTCTTAATGCCTGCTTCAAGCAGCGCGGCCTCTATTTTCCTAAGCCCATATGGTGCCTCTAAGGGTCTTCCTAAATCATCCACCTTCACCCTTGGGGCGGCAACAGCCATCCAAACCCTTTCCGGAACCATAACCGGCGGACCGGTTGCTAGGAAGCCTAGAAACTCTTTACCGTGGTGGTTGCTCATGAGGGTTCTGTCGACGGAAAGCACCACGTCGAAACGTTCGCCGACCATTCCTACGGCACCGTTACTTCCTCATCGTAAGCCTCCGGATCCCTTTTCTCACCACTGTAAACCATGATGGTTGCCCAAACGTTCTTGTTTGAAAGAGGCCTAATCGCCTCCAGAAGCTCTCCGCACTTAAACCCCTGCATGTCGATGGTTATGCTTCTGTATTTCGTAAGCAAAGGAACAAGCTTCTTAACCAATCCTCCGGTCTCACCCAAATAATTCTCCTTCCTAACGGTAACGTGAAGCCTTTTATCGTTGCCCATTTAAACCACCTCTTCTAGGATTTTTTCGAAACGCTGCAATACCTTGTACTTCGCGTAATCCTTGATGAACTGGGAAGCTTCTTCTTCGACAAGCCTCCTGTATATTGAAATGTATTTTAAAGCGATTCGCGCAGCCTTCCTCCTGCTGAGCCTCTCCTCTAGCCTCTCCTCACTCATCTTTTCCAAAACTTTGGTTACAACGCTCTCAACCATGATTATCTTTCTCTGCCTATGTTTCGGGTCTCTGGCGATTCTTAAAACGCCTTTCCGTGAAAGATTCTGAACCTCTCTGGAAAGCACTACTCTTGATAGTTTCCCTTTAAGTCTGTCGGCCAGCCTGTTAAACGAGGTCCCGCCCGGATGGCTCGCCACTTCGTCTATTATCCTTCCCTGGATATGGGTTAAGCTCATCGTGAAAAACCGGTACATCAATGAACCGGTATTTAAATATATCGGTAATATTCTGGACGCTCAAGATGGTTTAGTTCGCGCCGGCCCCTGTCAATCCGTGCACACTGCTGTAGTCCCGACGGTCAGCAGTGGAGCCTCACGACGTTTACCGAGTGGGGTTTCAATACTATGTTTATCTTTCCATCGGCCGCTTCAACCCGGGCCTGTTCTATTCTAACCCTGTCCGGCTCTTCAAGCGTATTCCTGTCCTCAGCCGATTCCCCTGCGATAAACTGTTGCACACCGCTCTTCGGGGTAAATCCTTTGAAATCCACCTGGAGCTCAACACTGTCCTCCTCACTCCTGTTTAAAAAATATAGGTATAATGTCTCCCAGTCTTTCGAGATTGTTGCTGAAGCATCCAGGTAAGGTACGTATCCGCCGACATCGGTGGACATGTAGTGCTCTGAATCAACCAGTGTTCTAAGAACACTAGCACCCTTATTGTTGCTGTACATTTTGAAAACAAAGTATTGGGGTGTTAGAACCATGCGTCCATCAGTAGCAGCTATTGCAAGTGGCAGGACGTTCACAGTCTGCGCGAAATTACTTATTGGAACGATGTTACATAGTCTTTGAAGCATATTCAGAACCCCTCCTGTGAAAACAGCATCCCTCACGCGCGTAATCTGTGTTACCAAGGGTTCCTTAGCTTCAGGATACCAGACGTTCCATTCGTCGAAAGCTATTTTTATCTCGTGTTCTATCCCGTATTTCATCCTAGTGGCTTTAATCAAGCCATAGACACTCTTAAGCCTCTGCTCAATCTCTTCCGGAAGAGCAACTAGCTCCCCGTATGGCATGCTTCCCGAAGCATAGAAATGAACAGAAAGATAGTTGAAGCATCTCCCTGCTCCCTTAAGCATTTCAAGGTTCCACTCAGGATCTTCGCAACCAACAGCCACAAGCTCTATTTCCGGGTCAACCTTAAGCATCTCGTTCGCATACTCAACAGTTCTCCTAGCGCATTCAGCACCATCCATGCAGAATCCTATCTGCCATTTTCCGTGCAGCTCGTTACCTATACCCCAGAGTTTGACACGGTAAGGCTCCTCATGGCCATACTCGCGTCTTAGGGAAGAATAGTATGTGTTCATGTTCGAATTACAGTATTCAACCCATCGTGCAGCCTCCTCAGGCGTCCCGTTTCCAGCGTTTACAACTATGAACGGCTCCGCACCTATCAGCCTACACCACTCTATGAACTCGTCTGTCCCGAAAAGATTAGGCTCCTCAGCTCTCCACGCCATGTCGAAACGCCTCGGCCTCCGGCTTACGGGCCCAACACCATCCTCCCAGTGGTAGCCGCTCGCAAAATTTCCACCGGGCCATCTTACGAGAGGAGGATTCAAATCTTTAACAGCTTTCAGAACATCAAGACGATAACCCTTCACATTAGGTATTTCAGAATCCCTGCCCACCCAGATGCCTCCGTAGATACACTTACCCAAGTGTTCAATAAACTGGCCGTAGCATCTCTTGCTAAGAGTCCCGACCGGCGTCGTTGCGTCAACAATCACCCTGCCCTTCAAGCCTATTCATCCTGGAAATAGAGCCATAGTAATCTAATAAAGGTATTTTCCAGACTGCTCGATAATGATTGGGAAAGGGAATACCCGGCGGGCTTCCCCACTCTAGAATGTTTTAGATTCGAAGTATTTCTCCAGCAGTTTACGGATACCGCTCCTAGTTATTTCCGAGAAGGTTGAAGGAACTATTCCAAGTGTTTTCGCAAGCTCCCTGGTGCCGATTTTCCTGGGAGTGTCGAAGTAGCCCATTTTCAAGGAAAGCCAGAGCACGTTCTCCTGCTTCTCGGTTAAAACACCCTCCTTATGCTCATGCTTCGTTAAACCGAGAATTCTAGGCTTAAACCCG
Source organism: Candidatus Brockarchaeota archaeon (assembly GCA_017601395.1). Taxonomy (GTDB): domain Archaea; phylum Thermoproteota; class EX4484-205; order EX4484-205; family JAAOZP01; genus JAAOZP01. The sequence continues at coordinate 3,361 of JAFNIQ010000034.1, read as the reverse complement.
AGGGACTCAAGGGTCGCTACTATTTGCTTAAAGACCTCGTAGCCTGGTGCTATGAACTCGTAGACCATCCGGTATCCCCCTATGTGCCTGCCTGAAATAAGGAAGGCGCCTTGAGAAAGCATCGTGTTGCAGACGTTACACCCCTCTGTTTTAAAGGAGGCGAGCACGGAGCCCTTAGAGCTTTTCAGAACCCTAAGATTCTCCCCAGAGGTCTTTCGGAGCTCGCTGGCAGGGAACCGGACCAGGTGTCTCACAGAGCCCTCAGGCAGTCTTCTAACGTCGATAAGCTTGCAATCGTTAATGCCAAGCTTCGACATGAGCTCCAGCCCCCTGCACTGGCTGTTCTCAACTTCGATAGTCACATGGTACATTGCTTGTTCAAGAGTCATCCAGCCCACCTTTCCTATGGAACAGCTGTCAGATTAATATTAAAACCTTCTGGCACGGGTAAAAGGTTTTTCACGGTATTAAGTTTATCTTTAAATACCGTGCTGGGGGTGTAGGCGACAGATGCTGAAAACCCTGCTTGACGCCCAGCAATTCTTAGAATGGATGGAGCAGATTGCCTACCAATATGGATACCTAGGGGTATTCTTCCTGTCCTTCATCGGAGCCGTTTCCGTCGTCTTCCCAATACCCTATACCGTCGTGATCTACCTGATGGGCTCCATAATAGATCCTCTTCTAATAGCCGTCTCAGGAGGCTTAGGCTCCGCCTTCGGAGAGCTAGCCGGCTACGCCCTAGGATACTACGGCAGGATGCTGATAGGCGAGGAGCGCAGGAGGAAGATGGATTACATGCTTAAGATATTCGACCGTTACGGTGTTGCAGCAATATTCCTGTTCGCCCTAACTCCTCTGCCTGACGACCTGCTGATAATCCCGCTTGGCATAATGCGCTACAATCCGGTTAAGTTTCTCATACCGTGCGTCCTGGGTAAAACCCTGATGTGCCTCATACTGGCACTCGGAGGGAGGTTTTCAATAAGCCTGATTAAAAGTCTTTTCGGCGGGGAGGGAGGATGGGTTGCAACCCTAATGACTTTTCTGCTTTTAGCGGGAGTAATAATGTTGATGATGAAGATAGACTGGGAGGAAATCTTCTTCAAATACGTTGAGAAGCAGGGTAAAGGGGAGTCAAAACAATTAAATAAGGGGTTTGAAGCCACTACTGTTTAATGGAAAACTTTGAAAAAGAATACTGGCTTGAGGTTGAACTGCAACATCCTAAAGGATGGGTGTTAGCAGCGGAGTCGGGAGGAATGTTAGACGGGTATTTCCGGGTAGACTCGAAAACCGCGGTTAAGCTTGAGGTAAAGTGGGAGAAACAGGCTTCTGACAGGAGGGCGAAGGCGAAAGTGCAACCGATGGTTGTGATAAACAAGTTTATTGAAGACTATATGACGCGGGCTAAGAGAAAAGGGAAGGCTGAAGTATATGAGCGGGGGAGTGCAAGGATCTGCGAGCACAACGCTTACTTCGCAAGATGGCGGGATGTTGGCGACATAGTTACCCTCTCTTGGGTGTGTGAAGACGAGAAAAAAGTTTTCCTTCTCAACTATTATCTGGAGCCGGGTGAGAAATGGGAGGATGTTGCAAGCTGGCTGATCCCAGGGTTTGTATGCCATACTTCGGAAAAATTCTGGCGGTACCGTCTGATCGGCGTGGAGTTCAAAGTGCCCAAGGGGTATGCTCTTCAAACAAGGAAGCTTCTACTCGGCAAGCCGATAGTTGTTTTCAAAGCAGGGGGGAAAACCCTGCTGATCCACTGGTCCACTTTCGCCAGGGAAACCCTTGCTAAGTATAAGAACCTTGTCGAATGGGCGAAGAAAGAGGTTCCGAAAGAAGTCGGCAGCATCATGAAGGGGTTGAAATACGATAAGCTTAAGCCTGAGGAGGAGACGGGGAAAATAATGCTGGAGGAAACGGAGCGAACATTCTTCAGCGGCAAGACGAATGTTAAAACGTTAAGGATTTGGCATGACTCGGATTCGAACAGAATATTCTTAACAGGCTACTCCGGTCCCAGGGAAAACATGATCGACCTAGAGGAGCTTGAGAAAAGCATAGTGTTTAAGCCGGAATAGGTGAGCAGAGATGCCGCTTTTCGGAAAAAAGAAGGAGCCCCCGAGGGTTTCGCCGGGAAGGCTGTACAGGAGCATACCTATCGTAAACCCGAGGGTTAAGCATGAGGAGGATGCTGACGGCATCGTCACGATCCTTATCCCCGTCCCGACGGGCGACCCTAAAAAGCCAGAGAGAACGGCGAGGATAAAGCTCGACGCGATAGGGAGCAAGGTTTGGAAGAGAATAGACGGGAAAACCGCGCTGAACGAAATGGTTCAGTGGATGAAGCAGGAATTCATGCTGACCGAGAGGGAGGCGGAGGTCTCGCTATCCATGTTCATGAAGAGCCTTGTCGACAAAAAACTTGTGGCACTTGCCCTGCCGCCGCCAACGCCTGGAACACCTGAGGTTCAGGAGGAAATTGAGAGAATAAGGTTTGAAATAGAGGAGCTTGAAAAAGCCTTTAAAAAGAAGAAGGTGGACGAGACAACTTTCAGAGAGCTTAAGGAGAAATACGAACAAGCCATCAGGGAGCTTGAGGAGAAAGAAGCCGGTAAAGATTCTTAAAGCCGGCGTACATGTTTCAGCAACAACCCTACGCTTTCTCGAGGTCTCAGGTTAGAGAAGCTGAACGGCTGATCGCGAAGGGATCCGGAATTGAGTTGAAGCGACCCAAGAGCGGACAACATCACAATAGCTCTTGCTTATGCAATGCCAAAATAGTGAAGCATCTTACTACCTTGGAACTCTGTTGAAGCACTTATTCCATGGAGTTTGCAAAGTTCCATGTGAAGTTCTCCCTTAACAACCCTTGGAAACATGATACCTGGCAAGAAGCCTGCGAAGCATTTGTCTCCACCTTGCAACAGCTCTAAGAACTTTTCACGACATCCTTCGCATGGCTCTCCCAATACTTTGGATCATGAAAAATACAGAACTCGCTTCCTTCAACCGCCTCAAGCCTGCAATTGACTTTATCTTTTAATGTTACCAGAGTATCAGATAAAATCCTTTTCTTCCTCGCCTCCTCTTTCTAATCCTTCACGTTCTCGTCTATCCACTTTTCCTCGATTTCTCTTATCCTCTCGCCGCGATACGCACATCTGACCATGAGCC
>JAFNIQ010000034.1:0-169 GCA_017601395.1 Candidatus Brockarchaeota archaeon | reverse complement strand
AACAGCGTCAATAGCGAAACCTTCGCTTGGACTGACTGTCGGAACGGCTTCAACCCTTATCGCAACCGGGCTCGTGAAAACCCAGCTGTCCCTGTTAACCCCTTGGAAAACAGCCTTCTGAACGCTTCCAGGCGTTCCACTTCCAGTTTTCTCCAAACCTTTCCAAACA
>JAFNIQ010000033.1 GCA_017601395.1 Candidatus Brockarchaeota archaeon | reverse complement strand
TTTACTGAGGCCACTTACGATCTCTACGTCAGTGCTCTAATCGAAGTAGGCCTCGTGCTTTTTATGGTTTCCCTGACGGTGAACATATTGGCTAGGCTAATAGTCTGGAAAACTACGAGGCTCTTCAAATGGTGACTGGAGATGGCGAGTAATTACAGGATTAGAAAGGTGAAGGATTGCTCTATGCGTTTTTTAATCTGGTTTTCGCTTCTAATAGCCCTAATCCCTTTGTTCAGCATTCTTTTAGAAGTGTTTTTAAACGGGGCTCATACGATAAGCGTAGAATTCTTTACTCTCCCAACTCCCACCGTGGGGGAAACAGGGGGTATTGCAAACGCTGTTCAAGGCACGCTTATCACCCTGGGCTTAGCATCCCTAATTGGTGTTCCAACAGGTTTGATGGCAGGCATATTTTTAAGCGAATACGGTGGCTCAAAACTGTCATCCGTAATCAGGTTCACCGCCGACGTTTTAAGCGGTTTTCCCTCAATAGTCATCGGGATTTTCGGGTATACTCTTATAGTGACCTCCATAGGTTTCTCGGTGGCAGCCGCATCATTCGCACTGGCAATAATAATGATTCCAATAGTTACTCGAACTACTGAGGAGGCTTTAAAACTTGTGCCGGTTGCCATCAGGGAGGCCGCACTTGCCCTCGGCATTCAGAGGTGGAAAACTACTGTCTTCATTGTCCTAAGTGGAGCAAAGAAAGGTATAGTAACCGGGGTGCTCTTAGCGCTGGCGAGGATTGCGGGTGAATCGGCGCCGATACTTATAACGATGGGTTACTGGAGATGGTGGTTCTCTTGGTTTGACAAGCCTGCTTCAAACCTTGCATTAAACATATACTTATTCGCTATATCGCCCTTTGAAAACTGGAGGTCTCTGGCATGGGGATCAGCCCTCATCCTCATGATGCTCATACTCGGGATAAGTATATTAGTACGTGTCTTGACGAGGGAGAAGTATTGAAAATGGTAATGCAGCATAAACTTGAAACAAAAACTCTATACGAGTTTGAAGTCGAAGAGCTTAACGCCTGGTTTGGTTCTAAACAGGTATTGAAGAATATAAACATGAAAATTAAAGAGAGGGCTGTTACTGCAATAATAGGCCCGTCGGGATGTGGAAAGACGACTCTGTTAAGATGCTTGAACAGGATGCACGAAACTATTCCAAACGCTAGAGTCTCTGGGAAAGTACTGTTCAACGGGGTTAACATATATGATCGAGCTGTTGATCCTGTTCAAATAAGGCGAAAGATAGGCATGATTTTTCAAAAGCCTAATCCTTTTCCAATGATGTCGATATATGATAATGTTGCTGTAGGCTTAAAGCTGAATGGTGTTAAAGACAGGAAAAAACTCGATGTGGTTGTGGAAAAATGTCTTAGGATGGTCGGCCTTTGGGAAGAGGTGAAGGAAGAGCTCAGTAAATCGGGAGCCAGTCTTTCCGGTGGACAGCAGCAAAGACTCTGCATAGCTCGAGCACTAGCCGTTGAGCCAGAGGCGATTTTGATGGATGAACCTACATCCGCCTTAGACCCGATCTCGGCTGCAAAAATAGAAATGCTTATTAGGAATCTAGCTAAAGATTACACGGTTGTAATAGTTACTCACAATATGCAACAGGCTGCGCGCGTCTCAGACTACACTGCTTTTCTTTACCTCGGAGAACTCGTGGAATACGGGCCTACGAAGCAGATCTTCGAAAAACCGAGAAATGAGTTGACTGAGAAATACATCACTGGAGCCTTTGGATAGTGGGTACAATGGCCAGATTGATTGACTCAGGTTTAGAGCAGGTAAGGAACGTGCTTGTTAGAATGGGTAATCTCGCTCATGAAGCAATCTCACTGTCTCTCGAAGGATATATCAATGGCGTAAGCACTTATTTGAAAGTTCGAGAAATATCGGATATTTTGGTTTCGACGAGCGATGAGGCTGAAGACAAGGTTTTCGAGCTGATTGCACGGTTTCAACCAGTTGCATCTGACCTGAGGCTTTTAAAATCATACATGAAAATATCGTATAACTTAGCTAGATACGGTAGATACGCGCTGGACATATCGCAAATCTATGAGAAGCTCGACGGGCTGGGGCTTTGTGAAGACTGGGTTAGAAAACACGTTGAGGAAATGGCTGGGAAAGTGTTGAAGATGATCCGCTTAAGCATCGATCTGCTTGAAAACCGTGATGTTAAAATGGCTAAGTCTCTTTCTGAATTGGAGAACCAAGTCGACGAGATGTATTTTAAATTCTTGGATAAGCTGATTGGTGAAACATCAGGCGTAACCAAGTGTATAATCTCCAGCGTTCTGGTGGTAAGGTATCTCGAGAGAATAGCTGACCACGCGACCTACATAGGAGAGTCAATAGTTTACATTGTTACCGGGGAAAGAATTATGCTGAGATGATAGAGGCGAGCTTATCCCTCTACTTGGATTAAATTATATATAGGAGCTTGATCGGCCTCTAAACATGCCGATAGTGGATCTTCCACTGCAACAGCTTAAGGTTTACAAGCCTCCGCTTACAAGGAGGAGTGATTTTCAAAGTTTTTGGGATGACAACAGGAAGCTTTCTGAGGAGCAGCCCTTAAACCCCGTTTTAAAAAGGCTGGAGTATCCCGTGAAAAAGCTTGAAGCACACATGCTTTCCTTCGACGGTTTCATAGATGGGACTCCTGTGAGTTCCTGGTTCCTGAAACCAGTTGGAGAAGGGCCTTTCCCCGCGCTTCTAATCCTTCACGGCTATGGCGGGAACAGGGGCACCATCTCCGACCACTTAGGCTGGATTCTCCAGGGGGTTGCTGTGATGGCGATAGACGTAAGGGGGCAATTCGGCGATACGCCTGACTTCGCCAAATACCCGTCTGGAAGCATTACGGGGCATTTGACTAAGGGCATTCTTGACAAGAACACCTACTACTACAGGTATGTTTACATGGATTGTATTCGTGCACTCAGGGTTCTATCGGAGATGAAGGATGTTGACGAGAACCGGATTGGCGTGACTGGAGCCAGCCAGGGAGGGGGTTTAACGCTGGTGGTCTCAGCACTAGGTGGGAAGGTCTCGTTATCTCTCCCTGAAATACCCTTCTTATGCCATTTCGAAAGGGCTGTTGAGGTCGCAGCTTCAGACCCATACTTGGAGATACCCCGCTTTCTCAAGATGCATCCCGACATGGTTGAGAAGGTTTTCGAAACACTCTCCTACTTCGACGCCATGAACTTTGCTCCAGATATTAAGTGTCCAGTCCTCATGTCGGTCGGACTCTTGGACACCGTGTGCCCTCCTTCAACCATTTTCGCAACTTTCAACAATCTGGCTTCAGGAACAAAGGAGCTGGCGGTCTACCCTGGGATGGGCCATGAGTCTCACAGCGTGCACAGGGAGAGGAAAATAGAATGGGTTGACAAGCACCTGTTTCAATAAGCATCTAAAACCATCTTTCCCATTCTAAATGTTTAAAAGAAACCTGCTGTCCGACACGTCGGAATGATATCGAAGGTTCCTATCGATTTAGAAAAACTAGGTAAAAGGAATGTTGACAAGGAGGCTCTGCGCGTAGCCATTATTGCTGAACTGGACGCTGTAAATCTTTACGAGCAGCTTGCCCAGGCTGTGGACAACAGGGACGTGAAGAAAGTCCTGCTGGACATAGCTAGGGAGGAGAAGACTCACGTGGGAGAATTTCAAGCACTTTTGCTGAAAATTGACAGGGAGCAGGCTCAGGAGCTTGAGAAAGGCAGGAAGGAAGCCGAAGAAATAACTGGAAAATAAAGCATTTATTTTATTTTTTTTAAAAAAAGAAGGTTTTCATAGTCACGGTTCGCCGTGGCTAGGAGTCATCTCGACCAGCGTTCCTCAACGGGGGGGAGTCTCGGGAAGGGCGCGTGGGGCTCAGTCTGATACCAGTATGCGACTGAAGCAATATCGTCAGTAAGAGGCTGGAATTTACGGTCGGGATACCATCCCAGTGCTTGAATAGTAACCTTCAGGTCGCTCCTGAACCTTATGGGGTCTAGTATATGCCACCTGTAGAGCGCGTGTCTAGGAACCTCCCCTGGCTCCCTCCTGTAGAGAGGATAGCCTAGGAATGCTGTTGAAAAAGTTTCGCCGCCGAAACACCATGCTCCTCCGAAGTAATCCTCCGTCCCAGTTCCACAGATCGTCGGATACTCCGTGTCACCGTCTATGAAGAATTTTATCTCCCCTTCTCCCCACCAGCCGTTTGACATTTGAGTCCACGCTAACACTGTTCCAACGTAGTGTCCGCTTCCCCTGACGCCGTCAAGTATCGTGTGCTGCGGGTTCTCCCTAGTGGTCATCGAACGCCTCCACTGCGCGTGGAAATAAGCCATTTTACCCTCAACTTCCTCAAGGGAGTACGTTATCTGGTAGTAGAACCCACCTATGTCCTCCATCCACTGGTTTTCGATCGTTATTACCGCGCTTCTCCTGAACGGCATTGGGAAGTAGCTGTTGAACCCTCCGGAGGGGTTTACCGCAATAGGTATTGAGTTAACATTGTACCTCAACCCGTGGCAGTTTGCGAAGAAGTCTCCGAGAGGAACTTCAACAGACGGCTTCTCCTCTCCATCCCAGTAGAAGCGTAGCACGCAGTTCCTGTACGCTTTAGGATCCACCGTGAGCCAGATGTGTCGGATGAAGCCGCTTCCCCTTATGTCTGCAAGCTTAACCGTCTCCCCCTTTGGCAGCGTTATGCAGGGCCTTACCTTCCAGCCTTTCCCAAGCCTGGAAGCAGGGCTTTTATCATCCGGGGCCTCCATCGCTCCCCTTCCTTTTTCACCAGTGGGGTTCTCAGCTGAAATTGAACGTGTCTCCGCATCACTCAGCTCGGGAAGAGAGTGTAGGAACACCATTTTCAACACCGTCCTATACTAATGCTTACTTTAAATAAGTTTTTCTTGAGAAGGCCCTGTTTAACATTGTAAATTTTCACTACCGACAGCTAAAGTAGCTCAACCTCGCTGGAGATGCCGAGCTTTCCAGCCTTCCTGTAAACTAGGGCTGCCGCGGCCAAGTCCTGTATTGCTAAACCCGTGGAATCGAACACTGTTATCTCGTCATCACTGGTCCTCCCTGCTTTTCTCCCAACTATGATCTCGCCTAGTTCCGCATGTATTTGCTCAGGCTTGAAAATGCCTTTTGAAACCGGAACGTTCAGCTCACCATAGTGGCAGGCCTGCTCGTAATCATCCACAACAACCTTCGCCCTCTTCAGAATCTCGGGGTCCAATTCTTCCTTTCCAGGGGCGTCTGCACCTATAGCGTTAATATGCATGCCATCTTCAATCCATTCGTTTTCAACCAGGGGCTGGGTTACCGGCGTGGTCGTCACGATAATGTCGCAGCCCCTAACTGTTTCCTCCACGCCCTCTTCAATCAGGATTCTTAGGCCGAGATGCTGCATGTCCTTCACGAACACTTCGCACTCCGTTCTCGTCTTAGCACAAACCCTGACCTCCTCTATATTGAAAACCTCGTTTAAGGCGAGAAGCTGAGTCCTCGCCTGAGACCCTGCGCCGACCATCCCGATGACTCTTGAATTCCTCCTCGCAAGATGCTTAGCGGCCACACCCCCCGTAGCTCCTGTCCTCATGCTGGTTAGGTAGGTGCCGTCCATAATAGCCAAGGGTCTCCCAGTATCGGGCTCTATGAGAACCATCGTCGCCATGACGGTTGGCAAACCGTGTTTCCAAGGGTTATTGGGGTGCACGTTCACTATTTTTACACACGCCATGTCGAGATCAGGAATATAGGCCATCATCGTTCTGAAATCGCCATCCGGGAGGGTGACGTAAACCTTCATCGGCATCTGCACCCTCCCCATTGCCTTGGCCCTGAAAGCATCCTCCATGGCGCCCATTAATTCCCTCATTGAAACAATTCTTTCAATGTCTTTTCTCATTATTAACGAGACTTTCATCCAACGTTTTACTCTGATTTTCAGTATTTAAGGGTTTTACCTTCTTCCATCAGTCTTCCCCAGCTGAAACAGATTAGCGTGTCTGAAAAACATTTGGCGAATCCTCGTGCTTTTAAAGCACTAGAAATCTGTTGCAGCTGACAGTAAATAGTCTCCCGGTTCTCGAAAGCATAGCGGTGCGAGGTGCTTCTTGTCAATCGACTTTTATCTCATACTTGTTAGCCAATATTTCCATCTGCTCGTCGAAGTTTCGAACACCTTGGAAGTAGAGCTTAGTCGCCTCGTCGTCTAACTTTTCCTTCCCAATTCTATTCAGCAACGCTTCAGCTATTTTCTCAGCCCGAGTCTTCTCGTTCTTCTTTTTCCCGAACAGCACCATTTTCCCGAATCCTCTGCAGGGAAATTTATAAGTCTTTCCTTCTTCTTGAGCATCGAGAAGATCAACAGGTTTTCAGGATCTCCTCGATCATCCTCTTCGCCTTCAGAATGTCTTCAACCTGCTTAGGCCCAGCGATCTCCCTCTCAATCGTTATCGCACCCCTGTAACCCATGGAAACAAGCTTAGGAATAAAAACCCTGTAGTTCACCTTCCCCTCTCCCAAGGGTTTCTCCTGTCCCAGAGCATAACCGTCTCTCGGGTATTCCCCGTCCTTCGCGTGAACACCCTTAACATACCTCCCGATAACGTCTAAAGCATCAACCGGGTTCGCCTTACCGTAGAGGATCAGGTTTCCAGCGTCGAAGTTCACTCCAACGTTGTCAAGCCCAATATCCTGAATTGTTCTAAGCAGCGTCACCGGGGTTTCCTGGCCTGTTTCAAACCAGAACTCCTGCCCGTTCCCGCCAATGTAGCTTATCACCTCACTAAGAGTCGGGATCAGAGTAATGTAGTGGGGGTCATTCGGGTTCTCCGGTATGAAGCCGACGTGCGTGGTAACGCTTCCGACGCCAACCTTCCTAGTGAAGTCTGAGGCTTTCTTCAAGGCTTTAACCCTGGCCTCTCTTGTTTCAAGCGGAACCAGCCCGATTGTCAACGGTCCCTGGACGAAATTCCACACTGGAGTGCCTGGCAACCCGCTCCAAATGGTTGTTATCTCAACACCGTAGTCCTCAGCGGTCTTCCTCAACATTAACGCCATCTCGTCGTTAAAATACTCCATCGTCCAGCAGGAGACCTGCGCGGTTGGAAACCCGTACTCATTTAGTTTTTTAAACTCTTCCTCCATTTTCGGCTTTAAGCCGACGATTACTCCAAGCTTTAGATCAGCCATCTTCCACCCGCAATCTATTTCCATCGGCAGTTAATAAGAGTTTCATTGAAGAGCGTTAACTTCCTTAACCATACGGATAGTGTTGTTAAAAAGTTTAAAAGAGATTTTCAGTCTCCCTACAAGGCTATGAAAGCAATCATAGCGACGTGGTCCTTTGGGCTGAAAGCAGTGGAATCCGGGTGGAGGGTTCTCCGCGAAGGCGGGTCTGCGCTGGATGCTGTTGAAACAGCCATAAGAGCGGTTGAGAACGATTTTTCAAACAGGTCCGTCGGGCTCGGCGGTTATCCTAATATTGCTGGCTTCGTTGAACTGGATGCTGCGATAATGGACGGTTCAACCCTTAGAGCGGGCTCGGTGGCAGCGGTGAGAAACGTTCAGAACCCGATATCCCTAGCTAGGAAAGTCATGGAAAACACTCCGCACATCATGATTGCCGGAGAGGGTGCGACTAAGCTGGCTAAGTTCTTCGGCCTATACGTGGATAAGGCTGACCTCCAGCCTGAAGCAAGAATGGAATGGGAGAAACGGTTGAAAACAGCTCTATCCGCCTCCCCAAGGGAGGGCTCGGTCGACTACTGGCTTAAACTGGCTGCTGAAGGAGTCTTTAATCACGATACGATCGGCTGCGTAGCCATGGATGAGAACCGGAATATTGTTGCCGGCTGCTCCACAAGCGGGTATGCTTTCAAACTCGTAGGCAGGGTTGGCGACTCTCCAATAATAGGCGCCGGTCTATACGCTAACAGCTTTGGAGGCGCAGCAGCCACAGGCCTGGGGGAAAACATAATGATCCATAATGTTTCGAGGCGGGTTGTTGATTTCATGGAGCAAGGGCTTCCAGCGGACGAGGCTTCTGAGAAAACAATACAGTATATTAGTAAGGTTGGTAGAAGAATTGAACAAATATCTTTCATTGCTCTCGATAAGAACGGTTGTTTCGGAGCAGGCACTACCGGAGAAGCTTTCGAGTTCGCTGTGATGTCCGAAGCTTTCTCACAGCCGTTTTTACTCAAGGTTAGAAATGAAAAAGGTCATTTAGTATTCGAAAAAATTCCGGAAAGGGGTTTTCAATCCTCTTAATTCAATTGTGTCCGTAAAATTTATATAGGAAATGAAACATCCATAAATATGGTGATATGAAAGTGGCTCGAGAAGAACTTAAAAAGGGATTAACCTTTAGAGCAATCGCTGTCGCAATGATCATCGCTCTTCTTTATACAGTCCCTCTAATATGGTGGATGCGGTATTCGTCAGCCAGGTTCGCCGTCAGAAGACTCTCCCCCATGGCGATGCACCTGATGTTCCTGACATTCATAATCGCTATAATCGCCCTTGTCACTAGGAGAGCATTGAGCAAAGCGTTTTCAAGCCAAGAGTTAACAGTAATATACGCCATATTGGCCGCTACCCTTCCAATACCCTGGTCGCTAGGAATAGTCACATACTCTTGGATCCTAAACCCGTTGAGAGTAGGCGATTACCCCGGTGTTTGGGAGGCTGTGCCTGACTTCTGGCTGCCTAAGTCGCTTGGAGTAGATGTTCTTTGGACGGGGGGCATCGGGCTTTCGGAGTTCATTGCAGTGGCCCTCCTCTGGTCAGCTGTAACAGCGGTTCTCTACGTTTTCAGCTACTCAATAGGTCTTCTTTTGAGAAAGCCTTTCCTAGAGGTTGAAAAGCTTCCCTATCCGCTGGTGACCCCTGCCTCCTTCCTCATTGAGAAGGCAACTACCGCTGAAGAAAAAGGATTGCCTGCAATACTCAAGTCTAAACTGTTCTGGGCAGCCCTCATAATTGGGTGGCTTGTGAACTTCTACTACAGTCCAACCGGGGGTGGTGGGCAGGGCTCAGGCTTAGAGCTTCTATTAGGCTACCCGTCTCCAGAACCATACATGGCTTACACCTATCTTAGTGGCAAACTTCCCTCGCCTTTCACAAACATCGTTATGGCGTGGGACTTCGATGCTCTTGGAATAGGTCTTTACCTATTGTTCCCGCTGGACATCCTGTTAACAGGCATAATATTTCACGTGCTATGCTACATCATATGGCCGATAATTCAAGTGTCGACAGGAATGGTTAAGCCGCAGCCCGGTGCTGGAGAATGGGGAGCATACGGCATCGTTAATTCAACCGAGGCTTTCATACCGGAGTCGTTTCTAGATGTAGGCGCATACATTGGTATCGGTCTCTTAGGATTATGGGTTGTTAGAAAACCGTTAATGGAGTCGGTTAGACACGCCATTAAAGGCACAGGGGACGAGAAACCTTTCTCGTACAGAACCATATGGTCACTAATTATAGTCACAGCAATAATTCTAATCGGGTTCCTTGCAGCAAGCGGGGCTGACATCTTATCGTCCATAGTAACAATAGTGCTCCTCGCCTTCGCAATATTTATTCTTGCAAGGGTAAGGGGTGAAGTATGGCCAGGATACTCAAATGCATGGTGTTGCATTCAAGTTCAGAATTCTATCACGAACCCCTTGAACCCTGTTCCAGTTGTTCAGATGGTTTCAGGCGCTCCCACCGGCGTACCCGTGGGCACAGATGTTGCGAGATCAATCTACGTTACGAGTGGCTTCCTAAATGTCACAAGTTACTATGGAGTGTGGACCCCGGCGATAGCTTCTCTAGAATCCTTGAAACTTGCTGAGGAAACCGGGACCGACTATAGAGATGTGGTAATAGTGGCGGTGCCCGTAGCTATCGTGGTGACTTTCCTAACATTCATATTCCTCTCAATGAATGTCACGCAGTTCGGGGCAAGGACGTTCCTCTCAGACTGGTGGACAGGCTGGCAATTCGACCGTATAGGGAACCAGGATGCTGCAAACGCTCTCAGAAGCGGAATAGCCCTGCCCACGATGGGAAGAACGATTTGGACTGTTCTTGGAGCACTGGTTGCTATTGGATTAGGTTTGGCCAGAATAACGGTAGCTGGCTTCCCTCTGAACCCGCTGGGCATGATCCTGTTCTCGAACAGTTTCTACGGCTTCGGCTACGGTCTGGTTGCATACATAATCAAGCTCCTCGTGTTGAAAATAGCTGGTGCAAAAACATGGGAGGAGAAGGGGCTGCCAATAGCAATAGGTTTGTTCCTCGGTGGATACATAGGTTTCTACCCAACTAGGTCAGTGGTATGCTTCCTGCTAGGGAGGTGACCCTCCCTCACTTGAAGAATTTTTTCTCCCTTCTTCTTATTATTTTATTGGTATTATCCTTAACTATCGGTAGCATAGTTTTCAGTGTATCGTCTAGTCAAGCTGGACGAATAGTTCAGGAAAGAGGATTTGTTAGGGCAAGATTGCCCGCTATAAATTTTAACAATATAATTAACCATTTAAAGTATCTGTCTTCCCTGAACAGGTACACAGGATACCCGGGATGCGAAGAAGCGTCAAAATACATTTTAGACTACTTCAAAAAACTAGGGTTAAAAACCTGGGTTGAGGAGTACGAGCTTCCAATACCCTTTGACTACGGTTCCAGCGTATCCGTTCGCCTTGACGGTGAAGCAATAAAGGTCATAGAAGCGTATGCTTTGCTTCCCAATAACGTTCAGACTTCCTTCGGAAACTATACTGGTTACTTAGTATACTGCGGAACTGGAACAATTGAGGAACTCAACTCTGTTGGAGGAGAAATAAACGGAAGCATTGCTTTAATGGAGTTTAACTCAGGATATAACTGGCTGAACCTGATGAGACTCGGTGCTAAAGCCGTTGTTTTCATCGCTCCGAACGATACTATTCGAAGTGAGAGCGACCGTAAGAATCTAGATGTTCCTATTAAATTTCCAAGGATTTACGTTTCTAGAGGTGACGGAATTTATCTTAGGAATCTCGTCTCTAGAAACCGCGTAATTGCGACGGTGAATCTGAACATGAAGTGGATACAGGCTAAGGCTAAGAACATTATTGCGGTTTTAAACGGGACAGACCCGAGTGAGATTGAGAACACCATCGCCATCATGGCTCACTATGACTCAGTATCTGTGGTCCCTGCCTTATCGCCAGGGGCTGAGGAGGCTATTGGGATAGCTTCCCTTCTTGAGTTGGCTCGCCTGTTAAAGGAGAGCCCACCTAAGAGACCTGTTTGGTTCATAGCTTTCTCAGGGAATGGTCAAGGAATGGCCGGGGGGAGAGACTTCATATGGCACAGTGAAGAAGTAATAGAGGGCAAAGACGGGGCCCCCATTCGGTTCGTATGGCATTATGACCACATAGGCACTACTGAAAACAAGGATCTGGCTCCTTATGCGATAAAAATGGCTATTAGTCTAGATTTTGCATCGGATTCTGACGCAGTAGCGGTAGCCGGCTACGGAACTTTCTATGGTCTGGGCGGTCCTTGGTATGATTGGTATAGTTACAATAAGGACCTCACAAGGTTTCTCTTTACTGGCGGAAGATATGGCAACTACAGTCCCACAGAAAATATCTACCGATTGAAAAAAGATGTTCTACCGATGAATTCTTCTCGTACTACTTATAGGGCATTCGGACTCTGGGCAAGTCAATTGAGCATGAGTCAGTATCTTCCGAGTACATTGACTTATGAGGCAGAAATATTTGCGAGAACGGGAATATGGGGGATCTGCTTTACTACTGCTCTTTCAACCAGATTGACTTACAACACTCCTTTCGATCTGTTCGAAAAAATAAATTTTGAAAAAGTCATTCCACAGGTTGAGTTTTCATTTGCTTTGATAAACGCTATATTGAACGATACGGAATGGTTTGACTTTAATAAGGTAACGATCAGCGGAGGCCAAAAAGCCGGTGTTTTCTTCACCCATAAGCACAAGGATGATGCCGGCATAGGTTACGTTGTTGTTCACGGTCGTATAGGCTTATGGAACATAACGAAGAACTGGTACGAATATAACTGGGCAAGTATAGCTGGTGAGAGCTGCGATATCCTGCTTTATGTACGCATAACGAACAGACCTGATCTGCATGGACATGAATGGTTCCAATTTGCAAATATTAAAGATGGAACATTTGTTTCAAAAGGCATGTTGCCCAGTTTAGGCTGGGCAGCCTCTCTGGCTGAATACGAGATTCTACCGTATCTTATAAACAGGACCACGGGGGAAATTGAATATGCTCCTGACATGGGCATGTATGGCACATATCTTTGGCCGCATGGTTACCGGTTCCTTACTTTCGAAGACCCTCTTATCGACGGGAGTGGAGATAAAATTGTGAACCTTAGCATGTTTAAGGCAAGCACAGTAGCATTACACGACATGTTTGATCCGAGGACTCTCCTAACCCCGAAAATGGGATCTTATATTAAGATCCTTGACGTGAACGATGTTGAACTGGTTCAGTTTAGTTACGTAATGTCGGCACCCCCATCGTTCGAAAGCGGGGAGAACATTGTGCTCGGAGACCCGACTTCGGGCTATGAAGCTGTGCTTTTCGTGCCTCCAAACAGCACGATAAAAGTACTTTTCATGACGGAGCAAAACACGCTGGGCTTGTTGGCTAACAACGGGGAAGGGATTAAAATATCAGAAAAATATGTAAGCATTGCTCCAACACCCATGTATTTCATCAATGATTTCATGAGCTTGGTTGAAACTAGGATGAGCAGTCTGACTGAAGCGCAGTTGATGGGGGGCGGCAGAGGAGCTTACGTCCGTGAGCTCTATGATCAGAGTCGTATGGAATTAGAGTCGGCTCATAAATTGAAGACGGAGAATAAGCATGGCGATTACTACCTTGCTCTCCTGAAATCCTGGTACTATATCCAACTCGCCTACTCTGAGACTAGGAATATTCTTATGGACTCTTCAGTCACAGCCGTCTTCTTTTTCGTTCTAATCATACCTTTCATTTTTCTGATTGAACGATTAGTCTTCTCCGCTAAGGGAAACAAGAGAGTTTCAATTATAATCATAATTTTCGCTTTACTAATGGCAATGCTGTTCCTGATCCATCCCGGTTTCAGGGTTACGCCTTTTTCCATGGTTTCTGCCCTCGGTTTTATATGTTTGTCTTTAGTCGCCTTAATCCTTATTTTCATGTCGAACGAAATTGCAGGAATACTTAGAGAATTAAGAAAGAAACTCGTAGGCGTCTCGTTTATTCAAGCCGATACCCTCGGGTCCGTCATGATATCCTTCTCATTGGCTGTTGAAAACATGCGGAAAAGAAAATTCCGCACTATTCTTGTTCTTTCCAGCCTGGCGATCATAACCTTTGCTGCTGCAAGCTTCATTTCCGTCAGCCCCATTCAAATAATAATGGGGATCCCTGTAGAGCCTTCAGGGTTCTTCCAAGCAAGGTATCAAGGAATACTCGTCACCGGTACTGATTTCTTCATGCCCATCAATCCAATGGTAAGTTCAGTTGTCAGCAATCTAGCAGGAAAAGACACCATTATTGCTCCAAGGGCAATCATACCTGTAAGTACTGGAGGGAGTTATCTTTACAACAAGTTAGGAAAACAGATACTTATAGCAGGGGTTTTCGGCTTCACGCCGGAAGAGAGAAACATTTTACATCTTCAAGACACGATACTCCAAGAGTATAACGGCACTTCAGCCGTAAAGCCATGGTTTTCAGGGGAAGACACGTATGTCTGCTATATTACTGAAGACATCGCTAGGGAATTGGAGGTTGTGCCTGGAGACACCGTTGTTTTCTACGGTATCGGACTGAAAGTACTGGGCGTGATAAGTCAGCATCGCTTAAGCAATGTTACGGATATCGATGGGATCCCCGTCGCTCCCTTCGATCCGCTGGCTACCCGTCCACCGAGACCAAGAGTCTACTGGGGCATAATTTTCATACCCTACAAGCTTGCGATGGATCTGGGAGGAATAACATACTCGGTAGCCATCAGCTGTAGCGAATCAACTTCTATTCAACAGATAGCTGAAAAGATTACGAAATATCTAGGTTTGACTTCCCACTATGTTTTCGTCGTTAAAGACACGAGTGCAAACAGAAGCTTTCGATATACTTCTGAAAGAATATTTGACGTATCCAACTGGCAATTCTCCCTTGTTCCAATAGTTATATGCGCATTGGTGCTCTTGTCGACAATGACTGGAGCAGTGTATGAAAGAATAAAAGAAATCTACATATATTCTGTCATAGGTTTAAATCCAATGAACGTAGTCGGAATGTTCCTAGGCGAATCTATAGCATATGCGTTGATAAGTGCCCCATTGGGTTATATTTTCAGCTCCATACTCGGTAATTTTTCAAGCGTGTTTGCAAACTTTGCATCCTCCTCGGTTGTCGTAGTGATTCTATCTTCAATACTGATAATCCTATTGTCCTCTATTTATCCACTCCGCAAAGTCTCTAAATTCGTAACTCCCTCTCTCGAGCGAGTATGGCGTCCTCCAACGCGCCCCAAGGATAATACTTGGGACATTCCTCTCCCTATAGCTTTGGAAACGGAGGAAGAGGCTCGGGGGATGGTTGCTTTCATTACCGAGTATTTAAAATCCTATGGAAGCGAGGCGGTGAGCTTTATGGTTGAAAAATTGGAGCATGAGAAAAAGATTGTGGAAGGAGAAAACATTTACCTGAGTAAAGCTGTAATGAGGTTGAGGCCATATGAGACTGGTTTAACTGAAGAAATGGTTTTTAAAACATCACGCGTTAAGAACCGCTATGTAGTCATGCTGACGGCAAATCTTATTTCCGGGCCGAGAGTCCTCTGGATAGGTAGTCATTTAAGGGTTGTTGACATGGTTAGAAAGACAATGCTAGTCTGGAAATCGTTAAACAAGGAGGATAGAGACAGGTTTCTGAAGCTAGGGGAGGACATGTTCAGATGATCATGCAGGATGATGCAAGAAAAGAGAAGTCAGGGCTTACATTCCGCTCCATACTTGCTATTGCTTTCGCAGCTACGATATTGATGCCGGTCACGATATGGATGCAACTAGTGGGCGGTCAAGCAGCTGGTCTCGGGTTCACCACGATTCTACTCTTCATTTTCATCACGAAATATTTCGGAAGAAGCCCACTTACTTCTCAGGAAATAATTCTTATAAACATCGGGATTGGAATAGCAGCTTACATTCCTTTCTTCACAACATTCATCAACAGGGCGTATTTCGCCGGCAGCCCAGAGGCTTACATGTTCGGAATTACAAAGTTTATTCCTTCTTGGTGGGTGCCTGAGAACCCGCTTATCCGGAGTCAGGCAATAAGAACACTTCTCCATTGGGATTGGATGATTCCTGTGGTCATATCACTGCTTACTTCAGTCGTATTATACTTGCCGATACAGCTTCTCCTAGGCTACATCGCATACCAGACATATGTGGTTGAAGAGAACCTTATATTCCCTCTGGCCAGAGCTGAGGCTGAGACAGCTATAACGCTTGGGGAAAGAGAACCGACAAAAACAAGATTCATGCTAATCGGGTTTATCATCACATTTTCGTATTCATTATTCGTCTACGGACCATATATACTTGGGCCTGTGATAGGTGTTCCCATAGGTGCTATTCCAGTGCCTTTTGCAGACTTTACTTCTCAGCTTGAGCACTATTTACCGGGGGCACTCATCGGTATAGCTACCGACCCCTTTACATTTTTTAACGGATTTATAATACCTGGCAAGTCAATACTATGCATGGCTATAGGTTCTGTTGCAATATGGATTATTGGCAATATGGTTGGCATTACTTATTTCAAGAGCGACTTCCTGCCTGAATGGACGTCGGGCTTCAGTCTAGCTTTAACCTACCAGAGATCCTTCCTACATACGTGGGCAAGCGTTATGATAGGTTTCTCGTTCGCTATTGCAGTAACGCAACTGATAGATGCTAGGAAATCTGTGGTGAAAGCGATATCTTCGCTGAAGAGAATTGGGGGCCCAAGAGGTTCATCTTGGTACCTTATACTAATGTATATTGCTTGCTCGTCTATATGGGTTTTCCTGACTCACTGGCTTCTTCCAGAATTTCCAATACTGCCGCTGGCCTTTTTAATAGTGCTTTGGCCTTTCGTCACAGCACTCATAAACGCTAGGGCCTTGGGTGAAGTAGGGTATCCGGTTGCAGCTTTACCAATGAGAGAAATGATGTATGTGGCAACGATGACGGCCAACGAGATACCTGTTTACAGTAATCTAGGAGTAGGTGTTTGGTTCCTTCCCTTGCCCTCCACAGCAAGCATATACCCTGCGGCTGAAACATGGGTTGGCCACTTCTATACGGCAAGATATGTTGGCCTTTCAATTAAAGATGTGGTGAAAGCAGCTGTTGTGATAGCTATTCCTCTCTCCTTAATCATGAGCTTCATATATACCAATGTGATATGGTCTTTTAGCCCAATACCTTCTCAAATTTATCCTTGGGCTGCGATAAACTGGCCTATAGGCGTTATTCAAAGCTCCTTATGGATTACCCGGTCAGTTACGGTTTTAAAGTCAGCCATAATAAATCCTGGTACACCCCCTCTTCTTGAAGGATCGTTTATCCTCATGGTACTGGCATACGTGGTCACTAAAGTGGCGCATCTGCCTTTCTCCCCAGTAGCGTTCGTAGTGGGGGGAAGTACTCTGCCTCCCTACGCTATAACATCCCTAATAGGATATGTTGTTTACAGATTAGTATGTTCTAGATTCGGGAAGGATGGTGTTGACAAGTATAGGTGGCCTTTCTACGCAGGAGTTTTCATAGGTTATGGTTCAGCAACAGCTATGCTTATCACTCTTACCATAGGATTGAAGGCCATGTGGATGCTTCCGTACTAAGCGAATACCAGCGCTGCGATACGGGTAACAAGTTTCACTTCAAAACTATTTTTATCGTGCATATTTCATAAGGGTTTAAAGAGAGCTTCAACCTGTTGCCATGAACCTCTACTTCTTCTAAAACCTCGTCTTCAAGAATATTCGTTTTATCGGCTTTTATCAACATTCTGTTAAGATTCAACGAGATTTCACACGCGGTTTTAACTCCAGCATGCTCGTAGAGCCTTAATATCAGGCTTTGATCGTCCTCCGCTTTCTTAATGCACTCGACGACTATATCCTCAGGCTCCACGTTGATGAACGAACCGGTCTTACCCAAAACTCCGGCATGTCTTCTTTCTGAAAACACGATTAAAGGATTGCTAAACTCGTAGCTTTTTTTCAAAACGCCAGCGGCCTTCCAGCTCCCCTCATGCGGGTAGAGAGCATACTTGACTATATGAGTTCCTTCGTCTGTGTTACAGGATGGTTCAGTCGGGCTCCTGAGCAGGGTTAAGCGTAAAACGTTATGCTTCGAATCATACCCGTATTTTGTGTTGCTTAACAGGGCGACGCCGTAGCTGCCATCGGCCTTAGACACGTCTATCCATTGTTGAAACGGCTGCTCCTCGCCGTTCGGAAACCTGATTGCACTGCCATACGGTATTCCTACAGTTAACACAGGACTGGTTATGTTGAACGGGAACTTGACCTTTAGAGCCCTATGAACCTCGCGCCAGTTTACCGTAAGATTGAAATCTATGCGTCTAATTCCTGAGTAAATAGCAACCTCCTGAAGGTATTCTGAATTATCGTAAACTCTTTTAACTGTTAGCCTTGCCCTCACGGGCCCCCTCTCTGAAATCTCAATGCTTTCTTTAGACTCAATGTCCCACGTGGAACCGGTGAACCTATTCGACCTGTCTACTCCTGGAACGAGTCTGCCCTCCGAGTCTCCAAGGTCTTCAACCAGTTGGAGAACATTCCCATGGCTCCCATCCTCGAGTAGTTCCATATTGTTCTCCTTGTCAAAAACGCTCTCCAGGTTTCCCGTTGTTTGAGACGCTCTGATCCTGAAGAAGCTATTCTCCAACTCTCTGTCGGATGCTTTAATAGGTCTGGTGTTTAAACAATTTTCCTCAGCACGAGCTACACTGTAGGTCTTGTATCCAAGCGGCGGAACGTCTTCGGCTATGAAAACTAGTCTCAAACAGGTTTTCCCATTCTCCTCGCGACGCCCTGTTACCTGAATTGGGACAGCGGCTCCATAAGGATCTATAAGCTTAACGTTCTTCCAACCATCTGGGAGGTTGAGCTCCGTTTCAACCAAATCGGTTCTGCTCCAAGACAAACTGTTGAACACCAGGATGCTGAGCTCACTATCACTCGTGTCTACCATCTGGGAGATTTCTCGCAGGGCTTTTTCTAATGCTTCGCTAGCCATTCTCAAAGCATCATCATAGGACTTTCTAGCCTCAATCTGAACGGATGGAATGACGCTTCCACCAATTATGTCGTGAAACTGGTTGAAAAGGGCCTTCTCCCAAGCAGAGTTCAATTCGAATTGCGGGTATCGTATTTCTGCGAGAAACATGGCGATCGAAGAAAATTTTTCCGCTGTCAAGAGCAGGACCT
>JAFNIQ010000110.1 GCA_017601395.1 Candidatus Brockarchaeota archaeon | reverse complement strand
TGAAACAGGTATATGAAAAAGGGGAGAAGGAAGATGCAAGAAAGCTCCTTGGGTTAGCGAAATGGATCTTTGAAATTGTTGAGAACATTAGGTTAAACATCAGTCCATCCGATATTCCCCACATGAACTTTATGAAATTGATGGAACAGTTAAAATAGAGAGTGTAAAAAATGAACTATAAAGACTTTGATCTAATAAAGCTCATTACAAGAATAGAAGGAGAACTTACCAACGAAACCCCTCTTCGGATTGGTGTTGGTAGAGAACCCCCGCTCGGCGCTCCGGTTGACATTGCCGTATATAGAGTTGACGGGAAGCCCTGTATTCCGGGATCCAGTTTGAAGGGTGTTTTCAGGTCCTTAGCGGAATCTATAGCTGCATCTAAAGGAATCCATGTCCATTCTCCCTGGGATAAAGAGGAAGTTGAACGGGAAGTCAAGAGCGGAAGTTTCTGTCCCATATGCGGGATATTTGGCTCCACGGAACTCGCGAGTCATATAAGAATTTATGACGCATATCCTAAAGACGATTCGGCACGTACTTTCACTAAAACTGGGGTTAGTATTGATAGGGAGTTCAGTGCAGCAAGACCGGGACTTTTGTTCACTGAAGAGCTAGTAGTTCCGAATGTTGTTTGGTCCTTCAGGATGGATGTCTTAAACATTAGGTTTCTGCCAGAACCTGATGATGGAGATCCAAGGGCAGGGTTGTTAAAGAGCTTACTCGACTACTTGCTCAAAATGGGAATAAGTGTGGGCGCCAGGAAAAGCGTTGGAAGCGGCTTGGTGAAGCTTAGACAAGCGATGTGGTTTATTTATTCTCTCGAAGGGGGAGAAGTCAAGAAAGTATCGGAAGGCTCGTTGGAGATGAGCAAATGATGTATTGGATATCCTCATCTATTCTACTCAGGGAGACTATTCTAGAAGGATACTTGACAAATATATCGCCGCTTCGCATTGGTAGCGGTCGAGAACCTCCATTAGGAGCTACTGTGGATTTAGCTGTGCTCAGGATTCTATATGAAGGTAAACTTGTTCCATATATTCCGGGTTCCAGTCTCAAAGGTGTGTTCAGAAGTCAAGCGACGGCCATAGCCAAAAGCGTTGGACTTGATGTATGCACCGGACTATCGAAGGAGACATGCATGGATCTCAAGAAGATAAGAGATCCTGATCTTGGAGAACAGAAGTTAGGGGATTATGTGGATCTTAAGCTGAGACATGGAGATTCTAAGAACGCTATGAAAAGCTTTTGGGAGAATGCTTGTCTCATGTGCAAAGTTTTTGGCTCGCCTGGTTATGCAGGAAAGCTGTATTTTAGCGATGCTTATCCAATCGATAAGGATGGAACTTTGCTTTCCATAAGGCTTGGTACAAGGACTGGAATAGCGATCGATAGGAGGACTGGAGCAGTGATGGAACGTGCACTCTACACCGTTGAGTATGTAGAGCCTGGTGCCAGATTCAGATTTAACATCCGGTGTAAAAACCTTCCAAATTACGTGTTAGGTTTAATAGGTGTCATTTTACGTGTGAGCAACCAAGGCCAAATTAGGATAGGTGGGTTTAAAACTAGGGGTTTCGGAGAAGTCAGAATCGAGGATCTGAAATTTAGAAATAAGGATGCTCATCAAATTGATACAAGGTTAAGGAGTCTGGAAGATGGTGTCGACAGTGAAGTGGACCTACAGGACTTGGTTAAAATTGAAGAAGCTTGGCAAGTGGCAGAAGGTGATGATGTGTGGAAAATCCTAGAGAAATTGGAGGAGGCTTGGAAAGTTGCATCCTCAAAGGGTTCAAGTTATTAAGAATCCGCCTAGAGATAGGAGTAAGTTTGAATATTTGGTCGGCTCTTTCTCAGTTACTATTGAATCCATCTCTTATTTACATATTGGCTCGTCTCAGTATGCCACACTTCTAAAAGAAGAAAATATCATTGAACTTCTTAAAAAACAAGGCTTAACCGAGGAGGCTATACGCAGTGTTGTATTTGAGGAGAGATTTTTAAGCTTTCACACGACTGCTAGCTTGCCCTCTATTCCGGCATCCTCGGTTAAGGGAAACATTAGATCTAGAATCGAGCTCAGCTTCAAGGCAAAAGAGGGAAAAGTGAGGTCATGCTTCATTCGAGCCACTAGACTCCTTCTCCCTTCGGCTGTTGGTATGCACGGATGGAGACACCACAGGATTTGGGGCGATGTCGTCTTAGAGAATAGAGATCAAGCGTGCGATTTTACAGTCAATAGACAAGTATGCCTGGTCTGCGACCTATTGGGCACTAATGGTCTTCAAGGCCTCATAAGATTCTCTGATTTTGTCGGGGACGGAGTTAGGCTGGAGAGACTGAGCCTAGAATATGGGATGGATGTTCTCGCAGCCCCTCCGAATTCTAGGTTCAAAGGCTTTATAGATTTCTTAAACCTGAAACCAGAGGAGATGGGTCTACTCTTTGTCGGAATGGGTTTAAGGAATTCGGCAAGAGGAAAAGATGTTCTCCTTGGCAGGTTTAAATACAGAAGCCAGATGAAGAATTATAAGCTGGGAAGGGTAGTTTATCAAATAGAAAAATTGAGAGTTTCTGAGTTCTCTAAACCCATAGAAATAGATGGAATCTCTTTAAAGCCTGGACAAACCTTAGAAGGTGAGGCCCTAAGCAACCTCGTTAACATGTTTGTTACAAATGCCATGCACTATTATGAGGGAGAACTTAATATAAAGGACGAGGTGTCTGCTGTTGAGAAGCTTTAATGAAGTTAAATTCGAAGATCCTGGTTACCCTATCATTAAGGCATTCGTGGTTCCATACAGAGACGGGGAGAGCATAGTTTTCACAAGAAGGGTGACTCAGGAAGACGTAGATGTCTGGAGAAAGGTTTTAAGCGAGCTAAAAAAATTCATATCAGAGTCATTAGAATTTGCAAGGAAAAAAAGGAGTCTGAGTCAAACGGAGGAACTAGAGTTAACTTCTGATCTCATAGCACTATTTTTTAAGATTCCTCTGATAAGGGAACCTCTTCCCGCGACAGCACCGAATCCGCTTAAAAGCTACTTATTTTATAGACTCCTCTATTTTCAGGGAATCGAGGACAAAATTACGAAGCCAACCGAATTGATCGAACTCATTTATAGCAGAGAGGTTACGAAGAGTCTTAATGAATTGAAAACTATAGCTATTTTTTCAGATATAGGTCTCGCTTCAGAGATTGAACGTTGCTGGTTTGTTCTGCCTCCAGACACAAGACCCTCCTTAAATATTGCTGGCCTTATACCACATCTTCTTCTGACTTCCGCCTTAGTATGGGCCAGAGCTATGGTTGAGGGACTTTCTAGGAGAGAATCAGCAATCATGAGGCTAACAGCCATGTTGCACGACATGGGTAAACCCTTTAGATATGCAGACCATGTTGCAGCTTCGGTGGAAGTAGCTGAAATTCTATTGGAGGGAACAAGTTACGTGAATGAAATAAAGGAATTCATATCAAAGCACCATGCGAGGAAAGCAGAGACAAAAGAGGCTGAGATATTGTCTGAGATGGATAGTATTGCTTCATCTATCGATAGACTTGTAGAATTAAGCAAGAAGACAATTGGAGATAGAATTCGCAAAATATCTACTGAAGTAGGGCTTGATAGTAATGATGCTTATAGCATCGGACCTAAAGGTTGGGAGTTCTGGAAAAAAATATACCAGTATGACGAATCATCTATAGAGAATCTCAGTAAAGAATTCGTTGAGAAAATAATTCGAGAAATGGAGAACTACACAAAGCCAATCGAAGGTATTAAAGGAGAGAGCATTAAAAACATTGAGATCGGGTTAATCGATGTAGGAGAGATCCAATCATTTGTTTTCAGTTCAGAGGAACTAAGAATAGTTACAGCTGCGAGTCTAATGATCGATACGTTGGTAATGGCTCAAATGCCACTCTTGATTCAGCAACATATTCTACATAATAGAGATATTTGGTTTCCCTATGAAGCCATACTTTACTCTGCGGGAGGAGTTCTAGAACTAGTTCTTCCATCGGATTTAACTAATTTGATAGAAGAAGTTTGTAAAAAAATAAAAGAGATACCTGTTAGATTTGCATCAGTTCCTCTAAGTACTGAATATGGTGAAGTTCGTCGGAACCTTGCGAATGAGATTCTGAAGAAGAAGTTTCACATGATGTCTGAAAAACGAAAATTTAAGATAAATACTGGAAAAGGAGTTAGAAACTTATGTGAGCTCTGCTACCTTAACCCTCCATCAAGAGTAATAAAGACTCCTGAAGGAGAAAAGAACGTTTGTGATAAATGCGGAAAGCTGTACGAAATAGGATTCGACTTGCATTTCCGAGCAAAATATGAATCGGAAATTATGGTAGGAAAGGGAAAGAAAAGGTTCGTTCCTCAACGCATTTTCGGTATGAACTGGGAAGAGGAAGCCAATAAATGGATAATAGAAATAATATCTGGTCATGAGAAGAAGGAACTTAAGGAAGGAATTCGTTTAAGAAACCTAGGGGTGGTTAAGGTAGATGGAAATCTCATGGGTCCATTTATGGGAACTTGTCTTTCTCCTTCAGATGCGTATGAGAGGAGTGCCAGAATAGATCTGGCCTTAAAGAAAGCAATTGAGTATGCAGTTGAGGCATTGTCTGAAGGTGTGCTTAGCGTATCGAAAATCGAAGAGGACGCAGACAGAGCAGCAGCATCTGTAAAATTAGGAATATTGTATGCGGGAGGAGACGATGGTATGTTCTTCATGCCTTCATGGTGTATTTTACCTTTTGCCATAATACTGGGACGAGAGTTTTCTTCCAACCTGGGAAATGCTAGAGGATTAGCTATAGGCGAAGTAGCCTCGCCAGCAAGAAGTAGTGTATGGGCGATGATTTCAGCAGCTTCTATGT
>JAFNIQ010000006.1 GCA_017601395.1 Candidatus Brockarchaeota archaeon | reverse complement strand
AACGCTTAATAGAGGCCCTATTGACTGATATACCGGTGGAAATGAACGGGAGCAAGATGCGGGTGAAGCGTTGGAGAATAATGTTCGCATTAGCATTGGCAGTGCTTGCCATAACCTCGGTTTCAGCATTATTCGTCTCAAGGGTTGCTGGCGACGAGGATACTGGTGAGAATGAAACCCTACCTCCCTACTTGGGTAAAAGCCTGTCCGCACAGATACAGGAGCTTGTTCAACAGCATAAGGAGGAGCTTCTAGAAATCAGGCTCGAAAGGAAAATGATGCTGTGTCAAACATGGGAGGAACGGCTTTCCCAGCTGGATGGTGAACAGGAGCAAGTAATGGAGACTGTAAGATTGATGGAGGAGGAGATGACTAGGCTGGAGGAGAGGCTGAGGAACGGGGAAATAACTCAGGGAGAATTCATAATGGAGATGAACAGACTGAGGCTTGAGATTAGAACCCGGTTGAGACAGCTGGAGGGGGTTGAGAAAGAGGCTTTGAAAGCATTGCAGGAGGATATTCCTGAGAACAATAAGGAGCTGGCTAGAAGGATCGTGGAAGCCAATCATAGGTTCAGGGATGAGATGAAGGCTCTTCAAGAGGAGAAGAAGGCTGAGATAAAGGCTAGGGTCGAGGAGCAGAAGCAGGCTAAGGGAAAAGGTAAGAATAAATAGTTGGAAAGCAGCATTTTAAATCTGTTTGTAAAAAGTAGTCTGTTTGCAAGCTTTTATACTTCTTCTCACGCCTATTTTTCCAAATATGACGCTTAAAAAAGCCGTTGCGGGTGCGCTACTGGCATTCATCCTAGTCTGCTTTTTTGAACTGGTTCCACTGGTTGAGGGTGAGTTCGAGTTTCAAACAACCTACAGGATAACTCTCCACAAGGATTCTTCTGCCACATGGGTTGTTGAACTCTCGACCGCACTCAGTTCCAAGGAGGATCTTGACAGCTTCATTTTTTTCAAGGATAATGCTGATAGGAATACTCTTCTCTCAGGCTTCGAATCAACAATAAGCAGCATCGTTAGCAGAGCAGCATCCTTAACCGGGAGACCCATGGCTGCAGAGAACTTCAGCCTCAAGATCGATGTGACGGGAATATTGAAGCGGCTGGGGGTTATCCAGTACAGGTTCAAATGGGTTAACTTCAGCCTTAAGACTTCAGACAGGATTGAGGTTGGAGACGTGTTTGAAGGAGGGTTTTACCTTTTTGCTGATGAAAGGCTTGAGATAGACTACTCTGAGCTGGACCAAGAGTATTTCCTTAAGCTTGCTAGCCCAAAGCCGTCGAACGAAGATGTTTTAAGAGTAGCATGGGTGGGCAAGCTGGATTTCTCAGACGGGGAGCCTAGACTCATATTTCAAAGCAGAACTATAAGGGTTGAGGAATTCTCTCCGGAAAGCAGCAGGGTTAAGAAGGATTCTATGCTAAGCATTCAGGGCAGGATCAGCCCACCGACCCCCGGCCTCACCCTCAGGATCATATATCTGAATCCCCAAGGCTCTGAAACAGTTAGGGAAGTGACTGTCGGGGAAAACGGGGTTTTCTCGGACGTTTTTAGCATGAATACTGCTGGGGAATGGAGGGTTTCGCTGCGCCTGCCTTCCGACTCGCCATACAGGTTCAGCCCGGAGCCGCAGCCCATCCAACTCTCGGTTTACGAGGAGAGCGGGAGCGAGACCCAGGCTGAGAGCCTACCCCCGGTGTTTTTCCTGGCTTTGCTGGTTCCGCCAGTGGTGCTTTTAGCAATAATACTGTTTCACCGTTCCCGCGGGGGGAGGCTGAAGCCTCCGGATATGCAGACGCTTTCAGACGAGGATCTCGTGATGAAGCTTCTAAGGGAGGCTGGCGGGAGGCTGACGCAGTCCCAGATTAAGGATGCTGCTAAGTTTTCAAAGTCTAAGACCTCGATAGTTTTAAACGAGCTTCAGAGGAAAGGGCTGATCAGGAAAATCAAGCGTGGCAGAGAGTACATTGTTGAACTCGTTTAGCTTTCGCTGTAACCATGTGAGCCTTCCCCCACTGTTTTCGGCTTATCACATTATTATAGTCCTGTTTTTATTTCAGTATTCTCCCCGTATCCATGTACCAAAGGTAGAGGTCGAGCTCCGCTAGCGAAATTTTTAGCTCACCAGCTATTTTCGAAAGGATCTTCTCGATCTCTAGGTATCTGGCTCTGGAAAGGGTCTGGGGGATGCTTCTTACGTAGCCGTACTTGTGGAGAACCCTCAGAACATGCTTGTCTATTATGGCAAGGTTCTTGAAGCCTATGTTTCTCAAGAAGTGGCTTGCCTCCTTAAATCCTATCCCGGGCACGTTGTCCGCAAGCCATCTTCTCACCCTTGTAGGATCATCATCCTCGTTAACGATTCTCCAAACTTCTTCGCAGTGTTTCCTAGCTTTAACGATGTATTTCGCCCTAGTATTGGGATACCTGTAACCTAGGCTCTTGAGCCTCCTGCTCAGCTCGATTCTGCTAAGCTTCAAGAAGCCCTCCCCGATTTCCCCCTGAACCCTAAGCCCTCCCTCCGCGGAACAGTTGGCTGTTAGAATGCAGAAGCAGAGCTCGCTAAAAACCCTCTTCCTGCTGGCTCTCGCCTCCTCGAATTGTCTAAGCCTTCTTAAAACTGTTCTCCTAACCTTATCGTCCGATAAGATCTTCCCTAGGTCTTTAAGGAGCCTCGTACGCCTCACTGTTACAGCTAAGCCTGCCGTAGAATATTCTTATAAGGCTTCTTCAAACAGTACTTTAAGATGGAGGACTGGCTTGAGACAGTAAAGCAACTCTTGCCCAGAGTCGTGACGAGCGACTATATGGCTATTCTCGAGGAGAATGCTGAAGCACTGGGTTTCAGCAGGGGATGTATGATGGAGAACGCTGGCTCTGCAACAGCAAGATTCATAGCTTCGAAGACGAATGTTAAAGGAAAAAGATTCCTAATCCTATGCGGTACCGGTAATAATGGTGGTGATGGTTTCGTGGTGGCTAGGCACCTTAGAAACATGGGTGCCCACATTACGGTCGTACTCGTAGGTAGGCCACAAGACATTAGGAGTATAGAGGCTAGGATTAATTGGAATCTTATCTCGCACATGGATGATGTGGAGAAGATTATAGTCAGCGACTCATCGGAAACGGGGATTGTCAAGAAGCTGCTTGAAGTATGCGACTATGTAGTCGACTCCATGCTGGGTACGGGCTTTAGAGGAGTTTTAAAAGAACCGTTTGCCTCGATCGTGAGAGAACTGAATTCTTCCAATAGGATCGTTTTTGCCGTCGACGTTCCGACTGGACTTGGCTCCGAAAGCATTAGGGAAAGCTTAATTGTTAAAGCATCCTATACGGTTACTTTCCACAAGGTTAAAGACTTTTTGCAAAAAAGTCAGTATGCTGGCGAAATTGCAACGGTTGACATAGGCATTCCTCTCGAGGCTGAGCTATATACTGGTCCAGGTGATGTTAGGAGGGTTATTAAGAGTAGGAAAAAGCATTCGCACAAGGGAGACTACGGTTACGTTCTGGTTGTGGGAGGTAGTGAAACGTTCTCAGGCGCACCAGCTTTAGCAGCATTATCAGCACTCAGGGTAGGAGCTGGCCTATCCCTAGTGGCAGCACCGGAATCAGTAGCAGGCTCGATTAGAGCAATGTCGCCAGACCTTGTTGTATACGAGCTTCCCGGCAAGTATCTATCTAACGAAGCGTTGCCCCTGCTTTCAGAGATCATGAGGAAAGCGGATTCACTAGTAATAGGTCCTGGCCTGGGTATTCGCGGAGAGACTATTGAAACAGTTAAGAACCTAATTGAAGAAGCCAGGAGTAAATCATTACCCACGGTTGTTGATGCAGACGGTTTCAAATCACTTAAATCATCGCCGGAATTACTTAAAGGAACTATCGCAACTCCGCATCATGGAGAATTCAAATACGTATTCGGGAAGGAAACTAAAGAAAAATGGTTTGAAAATCTTCCAACATTAATCGAACTCTCCAGGAAATATGAGTTCACCATCTTGCTGAAGGGTTTTGAAACAATTATCACAGACTCTTCAAGGCTTAAGGTGAACAAGCATGCTACACCCGGTTTAGCGGTCGGCGGCACTGGGGACGTGCTTTCAGGCATCATCGCAACCTTCCTAGCCTGGGGTAACAGCGGGTTTACCTCAGCTGCTGCAGCAGCCTATGTTCATGGGGAGGCTGGCTTGAAGGCTGTTGAGGAAAAAGGCTTCCACATAACCGCCTCAGACCTTGTTGAGAAAATACCGGGTGTGATGAAAATGTTCGACAAGGAGGAGTAGGCTGCTGAAAGAGGGTTGGGGAGAAACATTTTCGTAGGTACTTCAGGTTGGAGCTACGACTGGAATCCTGATGGGTTTGACTGGTATGTTAACAACTCTGGCCTTAATAGTGTTGAGCTTAACGCCAGCTTCTACAGGTTCCCGTTTAGCAGCCAGGTTTACTCGTGGTCCAGGAAGACCCCCCGTGGCTTCAGATGGGTGGTGAAGGTCAACCGTATGGTTACTCACGTTTACCGTATGGGCTCCAAGGCGGTTAGCGTTTTCAACAGGTTCGCCAGCCTTTTCAAACCGTTGGAAGGTAGCATGGACTACTATCTTTTTCAACTCCCTCCGTTCGTCGAGCCTAGTCAAAACACCGTCAGGAACATTGAAAGGTTTTTCGCCAAGACCGGGGTCGCAGAGAAGGCTGCGGTGGAATGGAGGAACAGTAAGTGGTTCAGCGGGGAATGGGAGGAGTGGGCCAGCAGCAGGGGTCTCACAATAGTCTCAGTGGACTCGCCGGACCTGCCTAGGCATGTCTTCAACACTACGGGCACAATCTATCTCAGGATGCACGGCCGTTCATCATGGTATTCTCATAATTACACGGTTGAGGAGCTGGAGGAGGTTGTCCTCAAAGTGCTGGCTTCGAAGCCTAAGAGAATATTTATTTTTTTAAATAATAATCACTATATGTTAAACAATGCCCGCATGCTCCTAAAAATGCTAAGGGAGGCCACGACCCCAGGGTAAATTTGTCTAAAAGAAATAAAAAGGAGGCAAGGCTCTCATCTTGGTCTATGCAATGCGAAGGGACATCATGGTCGAGAGAGTTCTAGAAGAGGGTGGGCCTGAGAAACGAAAAAGAGGCATTCGGGGTCTAAGGGAAGTATTGAAGTAGCCTCTTTTTCTCGGCCCTTATCACTTCTATACATCTATTTTTTCACGTCTTTACGAAGCATCCTGCTTCTTCCCTGAATACATAGTATATCACTCCCTTAATGAGGATTGCGTCGTAACATCGGACCACCTCACGAGCTTCTCCTTAAGAACTATAACGGCCTTCCTATATGGACCGTCTTCCTAAGCCAAGCCTCAAGCTCCTTGAGTAGCTAATCCTCCTGAAGGATTATTTGAATGCTATACTTCTCACCCCTAAAATTAAAGCTAACCTCCTGTACTGATCGCTCTCGGCGTTCCCGCGGCCTGATCAGCCACTTGCTACTTATATTCGTTGGCCGAAAAACTCCCCTGGATATCCTTGCTAGTCTTCTTAGCATTGCGGGGCCCATATTATCGTCTATCCATGTTTCCGAAGGCTCCACCACAACCCTCTTGGTATCAAAGGAGATCAGGTCGAGGTCTATTTCGAAATCGCTAGCCCCCACCCAGTGCTCTGGTTTCTCCTCTATGCTACATTGTAGATAAAATCCATGAGGTATGGGTTCCCACACGTTATGGGGAGGAGAGATGCTGGGTTCCTCATAGTTCCAGCCAGATGCGTAATTAATCTCATTGCAAAAGATCTTATTGAGAATCTCCTCCGATGTTAAATTGGAATAGTCCTTAAAGAAGTCCATCTTCCTGAGGTAGTTTAGGGAATCTACGCTCCCTGACTTTCGGACCCGCCATTTTTCGTAGTTACTTATTAAGCGAGCTTTTTAAGCATAACACAATCTCAGGAGAAAGCATTCGCGCTATACTCGAGTAGTGATCAAGCATCCAAAATCCAATATCGACCTTTGTCAAACGGTCTTTGAGAATCTTGGATATTTTCTCATTTCTCTCTAAACCCAACATGTTTTAGTTAAACTCTTGTAAGGGATTACAGATGGGGAAAACTCATGAATTGCTGTTTGTGAGAATTTATCGAAGTCGAAATTTCAGGCGATAAGTTTATTTCTTTCCTCGACGAACTCGGTGAAAACATGGAGATAACAGTCCCGTACGTGCCTTCGCCGCCTGAGGTCGTCGAAAAGATGCTCGAGCTGGCCTGCGTGACCCCTAGAGATGTTGTTTACGACCTTGGCTGCGGGGACGGTAGGATGCTTATTGCCGCTGTTAAAAAGTTCGGCGCGAGGAAGGCTGTTGGATACGAGATAAGGAAGGATCTTTACGAGGAGCTTGTAAAAACGATTGAGAGGGAGGGGTTGTCGAAAAGGATAATCGTCTACAACGAGGACCTGTTGAAAGCTAACCTTTCTGAAGCCACTGTTCTAACCCTTTTCCTGACTACGACCGCTAATGAGAAGATTAAGCCTAAGCTTGAGGCTGAGCTTAAGCCTGGGACAAGGATTGTTAGCCACGAGTTCACCTTCAAAGGCTGGGTGCCTCAAAAAGTCGCTGAACTCTCATGGCACAAAATATATCTTTACATAATACCGGATTGCAACGCGCATTCTAGAAAGTAAATCAAGATTAAGTTTTTCACGTTTCCCCTTTCAATAAATCCTGTCCGAAGAAGCAGTGTTCTAGAAGAACGCAGCTCCAGCATAACGGTTTCCTGGCTCGGCAGGTTTTTCTCCCATGCTCTATGAGTAGGAGGTGCGCCTTCAAGTAGGAGTCTGGTGGAAATGTTTTCATCAGTTTTTCACGAGCCTCCTCGTAGCCGTCTCTCAACCCTATTAAACCCAGCCTGCGGGACACTCGGAAAACATGGGTGTCTATTGGGAAGGTCTTTTTACCGCCTGCGAAGAGAAGTATTACGTCAGCAGTCTTAGGACCGACACCCGGTAGGCTCCTCAACTCCCTCCTAGCCTCCTCCAGAGGCTTCTCAAAAACTTTCTCAATATTGCCACCATAATTCTTAACGACGATTCTAGCGAGCTTCTTCAAAACTCTGGCCTTAACGTTGTAGAGGCCTGAGGTTCTTATTGCTGACTTCAACTCGCGCAGCCCAGCCTTAGAAATACTATCCGGCGTTATGCCGATCGTGTCCCTAAGCCTCCTCACTGTTCTAGCCGTGTTTTTATCATTAGTGTTCTGTGAGAGAACCGTGGCGACAAGCATTTCGAAAACGCTCCTGCTAGACAACGGTGGGAAGCTTTCTTCGTCGAGCCTTATGGCTTCACCCAGCTTCTTCAGAATGGTTTCCCCGTCTATTTTCTTCAACGTTTTTTCAGATGGGCTACTGCTCTTTAAATTTTACAAGAAATTCGACAAGAAAACCTACGGTTTTTATCGGGGGACGAATCGTCGAAGGTTTTAAATATGGGATGAATACATCTTATGCTTGGGCGAATCGCTCACGTTGGCCGAAAAGACCATTAAGGCTAAGAACCTCGAACTACGCAAGGACAACTCTTAAGCGTGTAGCGCACGATGTAATCAGTTATACTCGTAGTACAGTCTAATGGGTATTGCTGTTCTCATTTTCGGCAGCAGCACTATCGCCTCTCCCCACCCTCCTGTGGCTTCAGCCTCTGCTCCTCGCTTAGGTGTATCGTATCAGCAATCTTTTCAACGTCGCTCGAGTACTGTAGTCCAATGATTACGGTGGAAAACAGCCTCACTATGTGTCCCAGCATCACCATTTGCCCTATTTTTTAACATTTGGGGGAGGTAGAAATGCTTTACTCCGTGCAACGTCCTTTCCACATATAAAGGCTATCGTGTGCCATCCGTATTCCATCCGCGTGTCATCCGAGTGCCATCGGAATGTCTATATACTGTCCATCTGTTAACATAATTGGGAGCTGCGGAGGAGCGTGAAACGGGGAGTTTTCTGAGGAAGCGTCTCAGCCTGCTTTATAACGCGACTCAACGAGCAATGAACATCATGAGGCGGGCCATCCGCTATATGCGGGTGGCAGGGGCTGGTTTGACACAGCCCGTAACCCGGCGACGGGGAACTTAGATGAGCCGACCGAGAATCTCCCGACTTCGGTCGTGGAGAGTGTCAAAAACTTACGGTTAAAACTTTTATCTCCCGGCTTCCCATTAGGTTTAATGGGTATCGAAGAAGGTTTTGAGGATAAGCTGCGTAGGAAGATTGAAGCAAAGCGTAGGGCTAGGTTCAGGAGAAGAGGCCCTTATAGAAAGGCTGCTCTCGCCTTCAGACAAAAATCCCCAAGCTAGAAACCGGTAGATTAATGTTGGCCAGTGTCCTTGAGGACCATTGTAAAGATTTAAGTTTTACAGTTTAAAGCGGTTAGCTGGTTTGGGTGCTCAGCTGACCTGCGAAATAATCTCCGTTGGGAACGAGCTTTTAATAGGCAAGGTTGTTAACACAAACGCCTCCTGGCTTGCTGAAAGGCTAACCAGGCTGGGTGTAGCCGTCAAGAGGATAACTGTCGTCGGAGACAGCCTGAGCGAAATCGCATCCTGCGTCACTGAGGCTCTTTCAAGAAAGCCCAGGTACATCATAACGACGGGCGGGCTGGGGCCCACTTACGACGACATTACTCTCGAAGGTTTAGCGAGGGCTCTCGGAAAACCCTTGATTCTGAACCCGGAGGCTCTTGAAATGGTTCGGAGAAAATACGAGAAAATGGGTGAAGGACTGACTGAAGCACGTTTAAAGATGGCTAAGATGCCTGAAGGAGCTGAGCCTCTGCCCAACCCTGTTGGAACGGCCCCCGCAGCCAAGGTGCTTCTCGAGGAAACCGTCATCTATGCTCTGCCTGGTGTTCCAAGAGAGATGGAGGCAATATTCAACGAGACTATTTCTAGAGACGTTTCAAGGGAATCCGGGTTCAGGGTTGCTGAGCTTTCCCTCCGAGTTACCGGCGTCAAGGAGTCGGCTTTAGCGCCTCTCATCAGCAAGGTTAAGGAGCTTTGCCCTAGCACCTATATAAAATCCCATCCCAAGGTTTCAGAGGAGAGACCTTTGATAGAGATATATTTTAACGCCTTCCACAGGGATGAGGCAGAAGCCAAGAGGATCGTTTCAGAGGCTGCTGAAAAGCTTACCCGCCTCATCGAGGAGGCTTATGGTAAAGTCGTGAGCTTTCCTGAAGGTCCCAATACTTAGTTTTTCCCAGTTTTCAGTTCAAGCCATCTGAAAACCTCTTCTAAAAACAAGTTTCTTTTACGATGAAGACGATAATAGTTTTCATAAATTATTATGGTTGCAATAAGCCCCACGAGTGCTGCACCTCCAATTTCACTTATGAAAATGCCGATTGTGAAGAGGACTAGTAGTGCAATTATTAATCGAGTGA
Organism: Candidatus Brockarchaeota archaeon; assembly: GCA_017601395.1. Taxonomy (GTDB): domain Archaea; phylum Thermoproteota; class EX4484-205; order EX4484-205; family JAAOZP01; genus JAAOZP01. The sequence goes on along the minus strand of JAFNIQ010000006.1, from coordinate 43,273 downwards.
TAATACTGATGGGTATTGGAAAGATTATTGACGAGGAGCCGATGATTCTGGTTCCCGTAGAATCTGGGAAAAGGTAAAAGCTTACCTTCTTCCACGTGTCTTTTGGTAACATGCTGGAAGGATAACCGTGCTCAACAGTAATGCTTTTCAAGGGTTCCTCCATTATTATCCTACAATTGTTTTCAAGCAAGATGCTTCTCAACTCTTCATAAGCCTTCTGAACATCTAAGGCAACGGTTTTCTCAATCAACACTATTCCCCGCTTTCTTAATAATGCTGATTAAGTGTCATTTAAGCCTTTCTTCAAGAAATATGCTAGCGCGACTTAGAGACTAGGATATCCCTGACTCTTTTCCGCAGGTCTACGAGTATCTTTCTGTCTTTCTCCAAGTGCTCCCTGTTATAGAATGATTCAGGGTCGATGAGAATCGGAGTGTTCACCTCCAGGCTTATGGGTGATATCGATACTGCTTTCTGAACCGTGAGCGCGTAGAGGTCAGTTCCCTCGTGAGACTTGTCAACGTTTATCTCAGAGCTCCCTATCCAATAATACGGGAGGCCCCTGGGATCCTTCCTCTCCAGAATATAGTTTTCAAACTTTATCTTCGCTAGGGAAGTTAGCTCAACACTCGTGTCCCTACTCATGTGAAACGGGAAGTTCACGTTTAAAACATGCGGGGTTGAAAGAGGATTCTCAACCATAAACCTAGTGATCTCGGCTGCAAGCTCACCGTGATGCTGAAAGCTACCTACCTTAACCTCCCTACGCTCAACGCTAGGCGGTATTTCAACGCTGAAAGCTATTGCCGGAACCCCGCTTAGCAATGATTGTATCGCAGCAGCAATCGTCCCGCTCGTGAAAAGATTGTCCAGCGTTATGTTATCACCCATGTTTATCCCGCTCACAGTTATGCAAGGCTTCTCGCCAATAATCAGGTTTAACGCAACCACCACAGCGTCGGCCGGCGTCCCGGAGACAAGGTGTACATAGCCATATTTATCCCCATGGATCTTGCTTGAAACCCGGTTAACCCTCAAAGGCTTGTGAAGAGTTATGGATTTACCCGCGGCACTCATCTCATGCTCCGGAGTAACCGCGACAACCTCGCCTAGCCTAAGGTCGACAAGCCTTCTCCAAAATGCTTTGAAAGCCGGAGAATGCACCCCATCATCGTTAGTCAACAGTATTGTTCTGCCCAATTCGGTTAAAACGGTTTACAACACCTTTTAACCGTTTATTTTTTACTCTGACGAAAACTTCCCGCAAGCATGAGCCTCACTAAAACAGCCACCTAGGCTTGTTAGATGCCTTAGAAAACTTTTTATTGGAGCAATTTACGGATGAGGCGGAGGAAACAATGGCCAAATACAGAGTTAAAGTGGATAAGGACACCTGCATAGCGTGCGGAGTCTGCTACTCAACCTGCCCCGATGTTTTCGAGCCTGACGAGGAAAATAAGAGTCAGGTTGTCTCCAAGTACAGGGTTTCAGCCAGCCAGAACGCGTCTGAAGGCATTATTGACGACAGTGTTGCTGACTGTGCTCAGTCAGCTAAGGATACTTGTCCAGTTCAGGCGATAACTGTGGAGACTATAGAGTAACCTTACGCGAAGCAACTTTTTCTTTGTCTCTAAACTTAAAAACGCCAGTTAGAAGGGTAGAAAGTAGTTTACGTAACGCGTATCATGGCGTGTGCATCAAGTATTTCCTTCACAAGCATCTTATCCTTTGTGCAGAAGAAGGTGTATGTATCATGCTCCATGGCCAACTCCTTCTTCTTTCTCACATCTTTAAGCTCAGCCTCAGCCACCGTCAGGCTCTTATCCTCAACGAGCTTCGCTATACATTCTCTTATCAAGCTCGGACACCCATATCCAGAAAATTCTTCAAAATCCTCTCTCCCTCCCTAGTTAGAATAGACTCGGGTGAAACTGTATTCCCTTAACAGGATACTCCACATGCCTTAAACCCATAACCTCACAATCCTCTAGGAGTATGCAGATATCTTCAAGCAGTAGGGCATAGCACGCGCTAAATTTTTAAACGTGGCCGAAAACAGGTTTAGGCCTGTAGGGTTCCTCTAAATACTTGACCTCGTCATCCCGAAGCCTGATTCCCAGTGCTTCAACAGCCTCATCAACATGCTCAGGCTTAGTCGTCCCTATTATCGGAGAAGTAACCCCCTTGTAGTAAAGCCAGGATAGTGCTATCTGTGCTGGTTTCACTCCCTTATTTTGCGCTAACTCTACTACTCTTCTAACTATCTCGGCGTTTTCAGGAGGCTCTATGTACGTTCTGTATTCAGGAGTATTAGGCTGTATCCTGCTGATGTCTGTTTCAGCGACTACCAGCTTACCATTCTTAAAGTACTTCCCTGAAAGGACACCTGCTGCCGTAGGGCTCCACGGTATTAACCCAATGTTCTCGCTCCTGCACAGGGGAATCATCTCCCTCTCCTCCTCCCTGTAAAGGAGATTGTAAACGTTCTGCATGCTCACAAATCTTTCATAGCCCAGTTTATCACTGATGTAAAGCGATTTAGCAAATTGCCATGCCCACATGCTTGAGGCCCCTATATACCTGACCTTTCCCTGCCTAACTAGTTCTGTAAGCGTCGACAATGTTTCCTCGATAGGCGTCTCGTAATCCCACCTGTGTATCTGGTACAGGTCTATATAGTCGGTACCAAGCCTCCTTAGAGACTCCTTTAATTGATGCATAATATGCTTCCTGGAAAGCCCTCTCTGATTAGGTTTATCTCCCATCGCCCCGAAAACCTTGGTCGCAATCACAACGTCTTCTCTGACTTCTTTCAATGCTTCTCCTAAAATCTCCTCAGACCTTCCGCGTGAGTAAACATTGGCGGTGTCGAAGAAGTTAACACCTAGGTCTAAAGACCTGTTGATTACTTTTTTCGCTTCCTCCGACTCAACCATCCACTCGCGAGCGTTTCCGAAGGACATGCATCCTAGGCATACTCTAGACACTTTTAATCCAGATGAACCCAGTCTGACGTACTCCATATGAGGTTGAAGACTGGAACCTTACTTAAGTCTTTGCCGAACTATAGTGTGCACTAATATTAAACAAACCCTCGTTAAGGCGCTTTTTAAACAAACTTAAAGAGTTGGAGGCTTTAAGGAGTTGAAGCGGATTCCGACTGGTAACCTAACTTATGGTTGGCAGTCTTCTTGAAACTGCTTCCTCGAATAATGGAAACCATAAGTCTAAACAGGAGGCTTATGTTTAATACCTGTTAGGCTAGCGAACTATTAACCCGGGTTTTTTGTGACCTATTTAATAGTCTAAAGTATGGTTTTAAGCCTTTTCTCAAGTTTTAAACGCTGACTAAGAATTTCAACGCGACCCAGCCTAAGGCTGCTCCAAGACCTATGTACGGTAATCCTGGCTGAGGCCGTTTGAAGCGCCGCACCGCGTACAGGACTATTATAAGCCCTGCTGCGCTGCAGCTTAAAACCATGAGGGCGGCAATGGGGTTTCCTGTCTCCAGGAAGGTTGATACTGTAAGCATGTTTGGAAACGCTAGGTCTCCTAATCCGAGGAATGCCCCCCTCCTCTCCCCGTTACTAGTCTTTAAATCCCTAGGCACTTCTTTCACCGGTGACATCACCATTGTAGGCAGGTTCATCTTCAACGTTTTCTCAGCGAGGCTCACCATTCCCCCGGATCTGACTGCGAAATAGTCGTACACAGCCATTAACAGTAGGAGTATTGTGAGGACTGGCGGCGCGAGCGATGCTCCGAACCAGGCTGCTATGCTCGCGCTTAGGAAAACGCCTACAGCGTCAGCAACATACCACTTGTAGAACCTGTTTAAAAGTACGAGTATTGACGCGGATGCTAAGATTGATACGCCAAGCCAGACCGTGGAGTCTGGGAGAATAACGCTGATTGTTATGGTTAGAACCGTGAAGGCGCTGAAGTAGAAAAGCCCTTTAAACAATATTTCTAAGCGCAGCCTAACGATGATGAGGATTATGATGAAAACAGCAACTATCGTGAGCATTAAGTACAGGATGTTAACCGGGTTCTCAGGGTTTTCAAAAAGGGTTAGCTGATTAACCACGTATAGCGGCGCCAATAGGAGTGCGAGTAAGCCTGTTGCAACGTAGAGCAGCATTATGGTTACTGCCGCCGTGTTCAACGCTGTTTCTGCTGATTAAGCTGGAAGCGGCACGGATAAACTTTCTCCTTCTCCGGGTAGATGAGTCTTCCATGTTTAGTAATGGATTAACTGTTTTCCCCCATGGATGGCCAACTTTTGATTATCAAAAAATCTTTAGAGAAAATTTATATTCTGAAGAGTTGGAAACTCGACTATTGTTGACGTTGGAAGAAAAAAGAGTTGAGCAAAAGACCCCTGACCCGTGTGGGGTCAACCATTATCTCTTTTCTCACGATTCTGAAAGTATTCTCGGCAGTCTGGTTGAGGAGGGTTAGGGTTGCAACAGACGGATTCGAAACAAACTATAAGCAGGATAATTAAGAGAGATGGTAGAATAGTAGATTTCGACAAGAGCAAGATTACTGAGGCAATATGGAAAGCAATAAAGTCCGTCGGCGGCAAGGACAGGAGCCTCGCCGAGATGCTTTCAAACCAGGTTGTTGAACGCTTAGAGAGGCAGCTGAAGCCCGGCGAGATTCCTCACGTTGAGCAGGTTCAAGACCTGGTTGAGAAAGTGCTTGTTGAGAACAATCTTTACAATGTCGCTAAAGCATATATTCTTTACAGGGCGCTTCACGCTCAGATAAGGGAGTTCGTTGACAGCTATCTTGAGAACAAGAGCTGGCTGGTGAAGGAGAACGCTAACACAACATACTCGCTGCAGGCTTTAAACTTCCACATATCGTCTCAAGTCATCTCACAATACTGGCTTCACAGGATTTTCAACAAGGGTAGGACTGAAATAAGGGAGGCGCATTTAAACGGGGATTTCCACATTCACAATCTCGGGGTACTTGGCCCGTACTGCTTCGATGATCAAACTAGAGTTTTAACAAAAAAGGGCTTTAAGTTCTTCAAGGATGTAACACTCCAAGATGAGGTTGCTACAGTTAACCTGAAGACTGGCCACTTAGAATATCAACATCCCACAGACAAGCAGGTATTCGAATATTCCGGTCCTCTATTTTGCTTTGAGAGCAGGTCGTTAAGCCTCAGGGTAACGCCTGAGCATAGGTTATTGGTCAGAGAAAGACGTGATAAGAAATGGAAGTTCGTAAACCCGACCAATTTTAAGATAGGATCGGAATTCCTTAAACAGGTGAAATGGAAAGGGAAAAACTCAAAATTCTTCCAAATCCCTATGGTAAAGGGTGGAAATAGACTTAGACATTTGGGGAAAATCCCGATTGAGATTTTTCTCAAGTTCATGGGATGGTATCTGGCAGAAGGGAATGCTTGGAGGAATAATAGGAAAGACAGGAATTCACTCCACCACATAATCTCTATAGGCCAAAGAAATGAGAAAAACAGAAAGGAAATCGCTTCTCTGATCAGGAAACTGGGATTTTCTCCAAACCTGAGCGATAAGGATCATATTCAGTTCTGCTCAAAGGAACTATACTCGTATTTAAAACAGTTTGGAAAATCGAGTGAAAAGTTTGTTCCTCAGTTTATCAAGGATTTAGACCCGGAAAAAATTAAGGTATTTCTCTTCGCCCTTTTTAAGGTAGACGGGACTATAGAAAATGGGGAATTAAGGAGGTTCTCCACTAAATCGAAAAAGCTTGCTGAAGACGTATTGGAATGTCTTTTAAAAATCGGGAAAAACGGTACGATCAGATGGGATGGCGAGAGATTTATAGTTTCGGTGCAGACGGAGCAACTTACCCCAGTCTTTAACAAACGCCCTAAGTTGATTCGGTATCGAGGGAAAGTTTACGATTTAACCGTGCCCAACGGGACTTTGGTTGTGGAAAGAAACGGTAAAGTCGTCGTATCCGGCAATTGCGTAGGGTGGGATCTAAAGGACTTGTTAACTACCGGCTTCAAGGGTGTTAGGGGAAAGGTCTCAGCCAAGCCGGCAAGGCATTTCCGAGTTGCTCTTGGCCACGTCGTCAACTTCATCTTCACACTGCAAGGAGAGGCTGCTGGCGCCCAAGCCTTCTCAAACTTCGACACTTACTTGGCCCCGTTCATAAGGTATGATAGCCTTGACTACAAGTCGGTTAAGCAAGTGCTTCAAGAATTCATGTTCAACATGAATATACCCACTAGGGTTGGCTTTCAAAGCTTATGCTGGGATGAGCCGATAGTTATAAAGGAAAAGGGGAAGATTAAAATCATGGAGATCGGTAAGCTAGTTGACCGTGAATTTGAGAAATATCATCACAAGGTGATTGAGCAAAAACCCCAGAGCTATGCCTTAGAGAATCATGATGATTACCAAGTTTTATCCTTCAATACCGATGGGAAGGCTGTTTGGACCAGGGTTAAGGCATTCATAAGACATAGAGTTCCTAAGAACTCGGAGTTCGTAAGAATTAGAACTAATCGTGGCGAGGCGAAAGTTTCAAAAGCCCATTCTCTCTTCGCCTTCTCAAAATTCAACGGTAAGTTTAATCCAGTGCCAAAGTCAGCTGAGGATGTTAAGATAGCTGATGATTACTGTCATTTAAACGAGGAAAACCACTTCATCGCATTAAGGTCCTTAGACAATCAGGGTGAGAAAGAGGAAATAGACTTGGTTGAGATCATAGATGATCTTCCCGGTCTTCAAAAAAACGTTTTCGTTAAGATAAACCCAACGCATACATTGAGAAAAATCAAACAAAAGGCCATTTTAGAGGAGCAGAGCCTTATCCCATTCTACAAGGAGTTTGGGCTTAAGGACAGGGGTGTGTGGGAAAGTTGGTTAGAGAGTGGATCGATTAGATACGATATCTGGAGGAAATACGGGGAGCTTAACGTGAAAGCCGAATTTAGGCTCAAGAACAGTGACGTATGGTATCCCAGATTTCTAAAAGGGAAACTGTTAGAGAACTTCGTAAAACTTTGCGCATGGTATGTTTCCGAAGGTCGTACAGCCATTTCTACCCCGCTCTATATTTCCCAATCGCCTTCCGGAAACGCTAGGGAGATCCTCAAGCTCTTAAAGGCTTTAAACGCCTTGGGTCAAGTAGCCCGCAACAAAGGGTATTCTAGGAATGGAGGAAAGATTAAGACAGTTCTAAAGATAACTGGAAAAGGTCTTTTAGCTGAAATCGTTAGTAGAACCTGCGGCTATTTGTCTTTCAATAAAGTAGTCCCATGGTTTATCTTTGATCTTTCTCCAAAATATCAGAGGGTCTTCATTGAAACAGTCTTGAAAGGCGATGGGGCAGAATATCAAAAGTATTGGGATTATTCAACTACTTCTAGAAAACTATGTGCAGGACTGTGTCTGCTTTTAAGCCAAAACAAATTTAGATTCGCCGTTTACACTGAAAAAACCAGTAGGAATAATGAAAAATGGCGAGATAGATTCATAATTCGAATCTTCAAAGAAAATTCGACACCGAAGAAAACATACTCCGTTAACGACTTCGAGGCTAGGGTTTGCCTAGGGGTTGAAAAATTCAACTACGAGAGGGAATACGAATACGATATTTCAGTTGATCTGCCCCAGGAAAACTTTGTTGGAGGAGCTGGACTCTTGGTCTTCCACAACACGCCTTTCTCGAATGTGACGCTCGACCTTAAGGTTCCAAGCTTCATGGAAGACGAGCCGGTTATAATAGGAGGGGAAACAATGGATGCTACTTATGGAGATTTTCAAGAAGAGGTCGATATTTTCAACAGGGCTTTGGCTGAAGTAATGCTCGAGGGAGACGCTGTAGGAAGAGTTTTCACTTTTCCCATTCCAACGATAAACATAACTAGGGATTTCAACTGGGATGATGAAACGGTTAGGAAGGTCCTAGAGACTTCTGCGAAGTACGGTATCCCATATTTCGCGAACTTCATCAACTCCGACATGAATCCTGAGGATGTTCGCTCAATGTGCTGCCATCTGAGGCTCGACAAGAGGGAGTTAAAAAAGAGGGGTGGAGGCCTCTTCGGGGCAAACCCGTTAACCGGGTCGATAGGCGTTGTCACGATAAACATGCCTAGGATAGGCTTTTTGTCGAAGAGCGAGGGCGAGTTCTTCGCCAGGCTTGACAGGACGATGGTTCTAGCGAAAGATGTGCTTGAGATTAAGAGGAAATGGCTTGAAAAGTTTACTGAGGCAGGTTTATACCCGTATTCCAGATTCTATTTGAGACATATAAAAGAGGCTTTCGGCTACTACTGGAAGAACCATTTTAGCACTATCGGTTTAATCGGCATGAACGAGGCCTGCTTAAACTTCCTAGGATGCACTATCGGTGATCCTAAGGGCCTCGGCTTCTCTATTAAAGTTTTAGACTTCATGCGGAAGAGGCTGCAGGATTTTCAGGAGGAAACGGGCAACATATTCAACCTCGAGGCTACTCCTGCCGAGGGTACTTCTCACAGGCTTGCGAGGATTGATAAGAAAACCCATCCCAGTATAATAGTTGCGAACGAGGAGCAGGTTGAGAAGGGTGCTGCACCATACTACACGAATTCAACCCACCTGCCCGTCTACTATACTGACGATCTCTGGGATTACCTTAGGCTTCAGGATCCTCTTCAAACAAGGTATACGGGCGGTACGGTTGTACACGTATGGCTGGGCGAGAGCAACCCGCCGGTTGAGTCGGTTGCAACACTTGTTAAGAAGGTTTGTGAAAACTTCAAGCTACCCTACTTCACGCTCACACCAACGTTCAGCATTTGCCCAGAGGACGGGTATCTCAGCGGGGAGCAGCCCACGTGTCCGAAGTGCGGGAGGGCCACGGAGGTCTACTCGAGAGTTGTCGGGTATCTAAGACCTATAGACCAGTGGAACTTGGGTAAGCAGGAGGAGTTTAAGCAGAGGAAAAGTTTTGACAGAGCGATTAGCAAGAAGCTGAACCGTCTGACTAATCTGTAATAGAAGAATTTAAAGATTGTTCTATACTCTCTTTCTCTTTATCCCGTACTTCGCAAGAGTTTTTTCAGAAGGTATTAGATGGATAATCGTCCACGTTCCAAGCAGAACTCGAACAATACTTGAGAAATCCCCTGGTAAGATAAAGTCGTTCTTCACTGCCCCTGATCTTGACAAAGTCAGATCGACATCATTTCCCTGGCTTGAAAGATATGAGGAGAGGTATCGGCGAGGGATTCGCCTTCCCCACGAAGTAGAACTGGCCCGGCTTCAGTGAAAGAAGATACTCCCTCTGAATCCCGTAGGGCTTAAGCCAGTTGTCAGCCTCCTGCATGTCAAGCGGGTGAAGGGCTCCGAAGAACTGCGTGTTAAGATTCCTTCTTACGGCAGCGTTTATGCCTATGTCTCCAGCTATCCCCTGCGATATTAAGACGATGCAAAGCCTGTGTTTCCTCCCGAGGGCGCAGAGGTTCTTAATGTGCTCAGTGGACTCGTACTGTATTCCCTTGGGCTCCCATGGGGCGTACTGCGGTCCTTCATCTATCACCAGCGCGACCCCAAGCGACTCCCCCAGCTCCATCCCCTCCTCGAGAAACCTTGCGAGAGAGTTGAAGAAGGAGAGCTTCTCGTCACTCCCAACCAGGCTCATGTCAACAACTCTAAGACCCTTCTCCTCCCTCCTCAAATCCTCCACTAGCTCCTCGATGCTTAACGAGCCCCTGACGGCCTCCAGGTCGATCGGCCTAAGCTTCTTGAAACCGTACTCCAGCCGGCGTAGAGCAGCCCTCTTAAAATCCTCTCTTGTCGAAGACTGTCTAACACTGTTTTCCAAATGGTTCTTCATGTCTAGGAACATTTCCTCAGACGATTTCCGACTTATCTCCTCCCATCTTCTCGAAACATAGTCCTCCAGAGCCTCCCTTACGGGGTTGGAATCTCTAGCCTGGCCAGTGTAGCCGAAGTGCTCAGCCTTCTCCAGAATGTATCTCACTATCGCCTCCTCGTCTAGCTTAAGGTAGGATATGGGAACCGCCTTATCTTTGTAATACGGAGCATAATCTTCGCCGCTCCAGTCTAGAACCAGAACCTTGAAGCCTGACTCCAGGAGGACTGGGACCAGGACAAACCTTGTCAGCCAAGACTTTCCGCTTCCCGTTGCGCCGAACACGCCGATATGGTACGGTAGGAAGGAGCTGTCGAAAGGTATTCGCCAATCCTCATGGCCCTCGAGACAAGCGTTCCAGACAACCGGCTTATTTCTCGCAACGTGTTCAAGGGGATTGGAGACGCCTGGCTTAAACATGTAGACGTTGCTTCTAGGAGGTATTATCATGCGGTTCTGCTCAACCCCGTTCTCAGTCAAAACACCTATCACCATTATTTCGAAAGTATATATCTCCCTGGCTCCTGAGGGAACTCCTCCCCTCTTAGCGTAAGCAACGCTCGGCCTGTAAGCGTTTGCCCTGAGAGCCTCGTTAACCCCGCTGCCGCTTCTAAGAACACCAAGAACCTCCCCCATAGGCGTGTCGATAACAATGATCTCCTCAGCCCTAACCTTAAGCTCCTTCTCCTCCTCTAGGAGGAGCTTAGCCCTGGTTTCACTCGAATCACTGGCCACTATGCCTATCTTCTCCAGATTCTTCTGCTCAAGTAGACGCATGGTTTACCACGCTGCTGACATGTTTAAAAAGTTGAACGGAATGCATTATCAAGCTCCTTCAAACGCTTTGAAAACCTCTCCTCTCAGCATTTTAACAGGGATATATCAACTACACAGCGCGCGAATCTGTTCCTCATCTCATTATCCATGGCTATGAGGCTAGTGCATACCGGATTAGCTTTGAAGCGATCGCGTAGAGGCAGATGCCGACCAAGGTTCCGCTGAGGATCCACAGGGGTTGTCCTTCCAGGATCCCTCTGGCGGATGCGAAGAACGCTACGGATATTCCAATGATCAAGGGTATGAGTTTCAGAGGGGATGCTGGCCTTCTCAGAGCCGGCGGAGTAACCATGCGTCTCTCAGCACCCGCCTCAGGGCCCTCAGCCTCTCCGATTCTTGAATGTATTTTCAAGACCTCCGAGACTATAGTCTTGGCGGCTTCACTAATACTATAGACCTCAGCGTTCTCAACCCTTCTCTTCGAGACGAGCCCGTTCTTCTCGAGAACCTCAAGGTGGTGGATTAAGAGCTGTTTGGAATAACTGAGGGATTTGGATAGCGATGTAATAGTGTCCTCTTTCTCTAGCAGTTTTACCAATATTCTCATCCTGTGAGGCTCAGCTGCAGCCTTTATCATGTTGAGTTTCTCCGGCTCCAGTTCCGGTTTCTTGCCTTCGTTTGGCAACGTCTTTAAAAAAGCGTCCAATACCTTTTAAGGATTTAGGAGAAAGACATCAAGGGTTTGAAACCTTGATGGTGTGAATGGCCAAAACATGGTAAGCAGATGTTTACCTGAGGTAAACGAATGTTTACCTGCTTACAAGCGAGGAATCCCGATGGGCTGTCATCTCTTCCCCCGGCGCTTGAAGCGGTCTTTATCCGCCCAATTCTCGGAGAATTCGCGCTCGAATGGCACTCGCCAAGCCGGCTGAGAACAGTGATATAAATCTTCCGTTGGTAAATTCTCGCTGACTGTCAGCGGAAATTTTCGCTTACCTCATGCTATAAAAATATGTTTCACAATGCTTCTATGCGTGGTGGAGAATGGGCATCATTAAGACTGTCCTGAAGCTCGCTGCAGTACTTCTGTCGGGAAGCTTGGTTAAGAGGCTTTTAGATTCCATCGGGTACTCCCTCGGCTTAGACCTAGGAGGCCTGACGAGCCTGATCTCTATGGTGGTGATGGCGTTCTTGACCATGTCCCTGTTATTTCCGAGAAAGTACTTTAAGGAAAACGTGAGAAGGATCTTTAAAGGGGTATTCTCCTTCCTGCTAATCTGGTTGATGTCAGCACTCTTCTTAGCTTTCTTCCGCATCAAGCACTATACTCAAATAGGATTCATAGCAGCATCCCTCTGCGTTGTCTTCGTTACTCGCAAATCCCTGAATGCTAGGATTAGGCTTAGTGAGCTAAGGATAGTATGCGAGGAAGAGGCCGTCCAACCTGAAGACCACACGATTCTCCTGTCGCTTGCACCGGTTCCTAAAGTTGCTTTCCTTCACGGGTTTGACCTAGGAGGTTTGCTGAAAGTCTTAAGGGGGAAGGCAAGGTTCCATTGGAAGCTCCCTGAAGATGCCTTCATGGAGTCCTTTGAGCATCGTCAGACGCTTAAGCTCAAGGGGAGCCTGTCTTCTTTCGTAGAAGCTGTCGGAAAGAGCGCGACAGGCAATACCGCTATACTCTGCGAGGCTAAACCTAGCAGGCAATTAATGAAGGTTGAAGTTGCTTCAGATAATCCCCAGGCCCTGGAGGAGTTCAAGAAGAACCTGAAGGAAGCAGGACAGGGCTCTGGGCAGTGTTTACGGCAAGCTTTGGAAGAGTGGCTCTCCCTGAAGCCCTACGTAATGCCGGTCCCCTGGCTAATCGATCTAAACCCTAGTCGACTGGCAGGGAGGCTACTAATAGTTGGTGAGAGAAGGGATGCGGAGGATCTTGCCCTCCAGCTATGTCTCTCGCAGTTGAGGAGGAACTCGATGGCTATCGTAGTCGACGTTAAGGGGATATCTGAGGATACCGAGGGTGAGATGAAAAAGAAGCTTGTTGAGAGGGGTTTCAAGCCTAGCAAGAACAGGCTGCGTAAGAAACCAGTTAAGACTTATAGGCACCACGGTGGGATGGAAGTGGTCTTCGCCAACGGGCCCTCTGATGAAGCCTTGCTTAAGAAAACCCTAGCTAAACCCCTAGCCGCTATCTGGTTTAGAGGCCTTGCTGGAAACCTAGACGTGAAGGCCCCAATTGAGATACTGACGCTGGAAAAACCATGGATACGCTCGGGCTTTGAAGCGGACAACATCATCCTAATGCACTGCAAAAAGGAGCTGGTCGAGTCGCTCCTACCGTCCAGGGGGTTTGCACTTGAGCGGAGGACTGTCCTGATCTCCCAACAGGGGGTGAGGGTGCTGAAATGAGGGTTGTGCCTGAGCAGAGCCTAGGGTTGCTGGAGGCATCTGTGAGGATAGGCGTAGCCGGGAGTAACTTCAAAGCTGCTCTCGTATACCTGCTTCAAGACGTGTTTAAGGATGCGAATGTAATCCTGCTCGATTTAAATGATGAGTTTAGCTGCGTGGCAAGGATGGGTAAGACGAGATACTATGATGTCGTCAAATATGGTTTAAATCCAATTAAACCTCCGAACCGTGAAAAGGTTGAGCAATACATCGAATCGGTTGTGGAGATACTTGACTATTGCTTTGGAACTTTCAACGTGAAGGCCATTGCGGCGAAAGCGCTCTTGGATGATGTATTAAGGCTTTCGGAAACCACGATAACTGAGATCGCTTCAAGGCTTGACTTCGAGACACCGGAGGGCGGGTTATCGATTTACACGCCTTTCGAACCATTCACCTTCGGAACCCTGAGGCGGGCCTTCGGCAGAAAAGAAGCAATGGAGTTCAGTGATGTTTTGGAGTCGGGGATGGTCTTCAACCTCTCCGGGTTTACAATAGCTTCGCACAAGGTCTTCGCAACGCTTTTGATGCTGGCGAAGCTCGCTCAGCTTGAGCCTAAACGCAGGACGCTCATAGTCGTAAGCTATCCAAGCTTGATATGGCCGAGAAACAGGAGGCTTGACAATGCTAAACTCTTCGTTGAAGAGTCCTTAACCGGAGAGTTGGAGAGGAAAGGCTATTTGATAATATTAGCAGAGAAAAACCTATCACAGGTCTCCGAAAGGGTTTTGGAGAACCTTGACTCCGTAGTCTTCTCGCCTCCTTCTGAAGCCGTTAACCCATGGAGGATGGGGCGCACGCCCGAGAGGGATGCTTCAAACTACTTCATGCTTATCCTCATTAAGAATGGGGAGTATGGCTTCGTAGAGGCTCCTGTGAACATTTTCCTTAAGCCCCTTAGCGAGAAGGAGAGGGAAGCCCGTAAACCGGTCATGAAAGTCTTAAGCTCTGATGACGAGTTGAGGGAGAGGCTTGGCGAGTTCTACGAGGCCGGATCTAAGATAATCGGGAAGCTGGAGGGGTCGGGTGGAAAAGCAAGCTTGAACGAGTTCATAGAAGAGGTAAGGGCCTCGTTGGGCGCGGAGGGCCTCAGGGCCCTTGCTGCACTCATTAGGCAGGGTTATCTAAGACAGGTTCAGGAAGGGGAGAGACAACTCTTGGTTCTTGCGGAGGGCAGATCGGGATGAGGAAGTTAAGCACTGGTATTAAGCCGCTGGACGAGCTAACCGGAGGCCTTCCAACTGGTGTTTCAAACCTGGTCTACGGGAGCCCTGGAACCGGTAAGACCACCATTTCTCTGACCCTAGTGGCTGAGGCTTTAAAGGGCTGTAGAGAGAAGGATGTGATAATAGTTGTAAAAACAGAGGAATGGGACCCCGACCGCCTGAAGACAATATGCTTGAAGAGGGGCATTAGGGAGGATGCTCTGTCCAGGATTAAGATGTACCAGGCTAGTGGCCTCTTCGAGCAACACAAGGCGATAGTCGAGACAATACCTAGAGAGGTGGATAAGAACGACTGGACCCCGGTGCTTATCATCGTCGACTCACTGGTTCCCCACTATCACGCACAGCTCTTGAACACGCCTACTCAACATCTGGCCTCCACAGCAAGGATCCTTCAAGGCAAGCTCTCGTTGGAAGTTAACACTCTCGTGGGAATGGCGACGGGCTACGAGACGCTTCTCTTAATAACGAGCTGGCGGAGGAGTGAAGCCGCCAGGAGTTTTCAAGAGAAGTCTAGGAGGGAGATGGCGGAAAGCATTGATAAGAAGAGTTTCTCTATAGACCCGGAGGCTGGCTTCGGCGCCAGGGAGTTCGACGTGATTGGGGGACAGCACCTCGTTTACATGAGCAAGAGCATCCTCAGGATGGTTTCCACAAGCCTGGGCGAGGAAGTCAAGGCGGTGATTCTGGAGAAATCGCTTTCAAAACCATCCATGACCTGCTGTCTAGTCAGGATCACGGAGGCGGGCATAGAGCCCTACAAGGATATCAGCCCAGCGCCAGTCGCCGAGATGATTAAGAAGAAAATCCTGAAGGAATGAGGAGGATGGCGTCTTGAACAGCCTTCTTTCAGTCCACGGCTCAGTCCAGTTGCAACTCGTCCAATTGGAAGATATGGAGCATCCGATCTTCATCAACCTGAAGTATCAAAACAGAATTTTGCAACGCTCCAAGTGAGCTTTAGAAACGGCAAGCTCCCGCGGTTCTGGAGGGGCTTCTGGGACGGTTTCGCCTAAAAGGGATTGGGAATAGTGGCGACTTGCAGAATAATGGTCATCGTTGGCATCATGCTTCCACCCAAGTGGGCTGCAGCAGCCTCGCTGGCTATCCTTGTCATCGGCGTTGCGATGAACATGGCTGAGGTCTGGATAGACGTTCATAACGCACTAGCCGCCATGGACTCGTTAAACGAGCTCGCTGACGTTTGCGAAGGCATGGGTAAGGAGTTCAATGAAATCGGCATGGCTCAGCACGCCAACGAGCTATTCAAGCTTGCCCAGACGTGCGGGTCGGAAGCCAAGGATATTAATGACAATCTTCTCCTTAACGTGTTTTCAGACCTAGCCCAAGATATCTCATGGGACGAGATAAGGATAGCCATTTGGACTAAAGGAACCACCTTCCACAGGGGATAGGGATTACAGGGTGGGTATGCAACGGGGAGGGTTGCTGGAGCAATAGCGAGCTGCGCAGCCTATGTTACCACTTTCTCTACAAGGTCAGTAAGATAAGGGCTGAGAGGGTAGGCGGCAAGCCGCCCAGCATGAAGCATGTGCTTAGGCTTGTCGGCGGCGGGGTCTACAGGTGGATAACCCCAGCGATATGGGATGCCCTGGCGCTCGTGGTAGAAAGGAAGGGGACTAAAATCTTCAGTAAAATTGCCGACCTCCTGCTTGGAAACAAGTACAGCAGCAAGTTCAGGGAAACTGCTGGAAACATGGTGGGAAACATGAATGATGACCCACCTAAGGTTGAAGGCGTCCTAGAAGCATATTCGGAGCTCTCGAAGCAAGTCTTAGACAATGCCCCGAGCAGGGAAAGCTCCAGCAGGATGCTGGATGCGATAAGCATGATCATGGAGCACTATCCTCCGGGAGAGTTGAAGGAGAAGGGAGGAAAAAGCTGTGGGAAGCATAGTCTCAATGTGGATCAAGGATGGAGATGAAGCCATAGAATCTTTAGACAACTGGCTAAGCGAGAACACAAGGACATGGAGAAGACGAGGACCCCCGACGAAGTCTTGCTCGAGATAGAGGGAGACGCTGCGAAAGTAGTTGGATTAAAGATAGGAGGTATAGTTGACGCTTATCTTAAGGCCCTCAAGAAGTACAGTAGTGAAGTTGCAGACAGGTTTCTTGAAGTCGTCTTTAAATATCTGGGCAGGTTAGACGGAACCGTAACCGGGACGCTTAACTTTGGAGGAAGTTCGTACCGTTCCTCTGGTACGGGGACAAGGTCCACCTACCTTTCCCATTATAGTCAAGCCTCTTAAAGTGTTGCCGGAAAGAATCCACATTAGTGCTAGCATATTAGAGTCCATTCCAGACAGCTCAACATCTTAAACACCTTTCCACCAGAGAAACCCCGAAAATTTTTGCAATCGGAGAGTCCGTTCTAAATTTTAAACCTTCCCTATACAGTGTTAATGCGGTAGGTTTAAAAGCGAGGCAGTTGGATAAATTATCCGAACAATTGACTCACATGCCACCAAGACTCTTGGCGAAGAGGGTTGCCTCACTATCCATATTGGCTGCCCTAGCTATTTCCTCAAACTATGTTCTAATAGGTTTACCCAATGTTAAGCTCATGGATGCGATAGTTTTCGCATCAAGCATGGCTATGGGTTTAAAGTTTGGAGCAATACTCGCAATACTCATATGGATGGTTTATGGAACACTAAACCCATACGGGTTCAACCTTCCCACTCTAATAGCAGTCATGCTCAGTGAAATGATATACGTGTTGTTCTCCAAAATACCTGCAGCCCTAGGATTCGATGCAACTAAAACTGGCACTCATGAGCCTCTGGTTCTCGCTTCAATAGGGCTGTTTTCAACCCTGATATACGATCTTGCAACCAATGCTTTTACAGGATATTTGTTTTACGGGTCCGTTCTAATGGGGCTAATCACAATGAACTTCCCACTCCCCATGAGTATTTTACACGAGCTCTCTAACGCATTGTTCTTTCCGATCGTTACACCAGTTATCTGTAGGATTTTGAAGGGCGGTGCGCCTGCCTGAAATCTTAGAGGCAGGTGTTTAGATGTTCAGTCCATAAAAGTTTAAATAGTCGTTGGATAAATTGTCCAACTCAAGGTGATCATAATGTCTAAAGAGCCCTCATACTATAGAAGGCTCCTCATAGTCACAGTTCTAATCTTCACAGCAGTACTTGTCGGAGAAACACTCTACCTGGCCGGTCTTATAAGACAGCTAGACACTCTTAAGGAGGAAATAAACACCCTAGCCAAGAGTGTTGAGCCAATAACCCTAAGAGCAAGCCTCCTCGTGAAGTATGACGGCACCGAGAGGTGGTTTAACAATACTCTTGTGCCCGTCGGCTGGACCCTATTCAACTTAACCCTTTACGCTCTAGGGGGAAACGTGGATTACCAAGCATATCCTTTCGGCGTGTTCGTCACAGGGATAGGCGGCGTGAACCAGCATGGGAACCATTATTGGTTCTGGTATAGGTGGGATCCGGGGACGCGGGACTGGGTTCTCGGAGAAACAGGTGCAGACGCGTATGTCCTCAAGCATGGCGATGTCTTAGCGTGGTACCTGGTGGACACGAGTAGTTGGCCCCCGGCTAAGCCTTAACGTTTTTCTACTTGCTCTGCAAGTCTATAACTAGTTGTCCGTGCTTGAGTATTTGAAAAGGCTTGTCCAAGAGTGCGAGAAGCACCCAAAGGACTACACGCCCGGCCACGTACTGCTGACCATTCTCCAAATAGGGGAGGGGACTGTTTCACGGGCTAAGCTTCAAAGGCTGCTTGGCCTAGGTGAGGGCTCTGTCAAAAGCATGGTTAAATGCATGAAGAAATACGGTTTAATCTCCACCTCAGCCAGTGGCAGCAGGTTAACCGGCAGGGGGATTGGGATTCTTAAACGCGTAAGGCTTCACGTTCCAGAGCTGAGTAAAACCGGTTTAGACTACTTATCTGTTGGAAGGGTAAACTACATGGCCGTCTTAAGAGGCATCGGGCCTCTTGACGCTTTAAAGACAAGGGATATGGCGGTTAGACTTGGGGGGAGTGGAGCGGTGCTTCTAACCCTGAAGGAGGGGGGTTTTAGAATACCCTATGTTGCGGAGGACCTTAGAAGCTTCTCGGTGAAAGACCATGAGGAGCTGAGCAAACTGAGCCTTAAAGATAACGATTTCATACTTATCGTGGGCGGGGAGGATGAACGCTCAGCCCTGGGAGCCCTAGGGTCAATACTTCTGGAGCTGATCATGCGTCAAGCTTAAATCTTGGTGGGAAACATTGACAGCGGGTTGACAATAGCCGTTTTAACGCATAAGCCATACTCATACTCATCCATACGCCTGAGGGAGGAAGCGGGTAAGCTTGGTGTCGATTGCCAGCTGGTCTCGTTCAGCGAAACCGCGCTTCTTTTGAAAGAAGGCATCGTAAAGCTGAATGTATTCCATGATAAGGGTGTTAGAAAGATTTTCTCAAGGCCTAAAACCCTGTTAAGACCCATACTGCTGTACGCACTCTCATTAACCAGGATTCTCGAGGAAGAAGGATTCTACGTTGTTAACCCGTTTAAAGGATTCATGAATACTTTAGACAAGATGATCACCTACAGGAACCTTTGCATGAGAAAACTTCCAGTGCCGGATTCCATACTCACGCCTTCGCGGAAAAGCGTTAGAGAGACGCCGCCGCCCTTCTTCTTGAAGCCGATATACGGCTCAAGGGGCAGGGGGGTCAAGCTTGTTGAAAGCGTGAACGCTGTCTCCAGTCTTGAAGCCCACGGGGCTTGGGTGATTCAAGCCCCGGCTAGGGATGCGGATTGGGACCTGAGGGTGTTAGTCTTAAACGGGAATGTGCTAGCAGCGATGAAAAGAGTTTCTAACAAGCCTGTTACAAACGTATCTCAAGGAGGGTTTGGGGAAGCCTTTAAAGGGGACGGGGAGGTGGCGGAGCTCGCGGTCAATGCTACCGAGGCTTTAAGCTGTGTTTTCGCGGGTGTCGACGTATCTTTCAAGAACGGCGAAGCTTTTATACTCGACGTTAACCCTCAACCAGATTTCATGGGTGTGGAGGAAGCCACTGGGGTGAACGTGGCCCGAGAGATAATCCGCCACATGCTTTCCAAGGCAGGGGAATAGTCTTGAGGACTACTGGCATAGTTATTGCGCTTGGGCACGGAGGGGAGGGTTTTGTGGAGCTGAGCCAGCTTGAGGGATTCCCAGTTTTCCTTCACGTCGTCAGGAACATTGGTGAGGTGGCTGAGGAAGTAGCCCTAGCGGTGGCTAGGGATTCTCAGAACATGTTTGCCGAAGCTGCTTCCCAATACGGCTTTGAAGAGTGCAGCATTATAGGTTTAAACCATACTGGAGACATGTTTAGCACTGTTAAAGAATGCTTGGAGAAGGTTTCAGGCGAAGTGGTTGTCACCGCCCCGGCTAACGCTCCCCTAATACCTGTGGACATACTTGCCCTGTTAGCGGAGCTTTGTGAGAAAAGGGATGCCGTGCTGGTCAGGGATGTGAAGGGGGGAGTAGACTGGCTTCTGTCAGCCTACAACAGGCGGAGCTTCATGAATATTGTTGAAACAAGGAGGCCGGCTGGCTTCGAAGAACTTGTGGATGGGCTTAGGAGAGTCATGTACATAGCTCACTCCGGTTTGAAAGACATAGACCCCATGCTTTTCACGAACATAAGGGTAACCCGTGCCTCAGACATACCTTTCATAGAGAAGCTCCTTAAGGGGGCGAAAAGGGGGCGTTGAGATGATCAGGATATTCGGAATAAAGTATGACGGCTTCATTAAAAAAGGCGATAACCTTGCTAAGATAACAATAGAGTCTCTCAGGAGGACAGGCGTGGAGATTGAGAACAGGGATGTGGTGACGCTCACGCATGTCGCGGTTTCAAAGGCGATGGGCTACACGATTAGGCTTAGCGACGTCAAGCCAACACCTTTGGCAATAGCTCTTGCAGACAGGCTTCACAAGCCGCCGGAAGAGGTGGAAATAATACTTAGAGAGAGCAGAGAAATAGTGAGGCTTTCAGGGGGGCGCATAATAACTAGGAATAGGGGTGGTATAATCTGTGCTAATTCCGGAATAGATTTTTCGAATGTGGATGGTGGCTTAAGCATGGCTTTTCAGCCGAGGAACCCAGATAGGATTGCTAGGAAGATAAGGAGACAGTTTCTCGACGAGAATGTTGATGTGGGAATAATAATCACTGATTCCTTTGAGAGACCCTTCAGAATGGGGCAGGTCAACATGGCGATAGGATGCTCAGGAATAGCCCCTATTAAGGACCTTAGGGGTAAAACAGACCTTTTCGGATATGTTTTAAGGTTTAAGCGGATGGCGATAGTTGACGAGCTTGCTGCTGCGAGCGAGCTGGTGACGGGAAGCTCTTCGGAAGGCTTCATAGGAGCCTTAATAAAAGGATACCAGTATGAATTCTCAGATGAAGGCGTTAAAAGCATTCTGAGAAATATGAAAAACAACTTGTTCCTTTGACACTCCCACGGTTGAAGCCGGTGGATTCCCGGCTCGTCGGCCGGGGCTTCATCCCGCCGGGTTCAGGGCTGTGTCAACCCAGCCCTGCCATCCGCGTGTAGCGAATGGCCCGCTTCATTATTTCGTAGCTAGTTGTAGTCGGCGTTATGAAGCGAACTGAGATGCTCCCTAAAAGCTCCTCGTTTCGCAGTCCCACATCATATTAGTTAATGGGCGGTATATTATTACTCCGGTCGTACTCAGACCGTTCTCGGATACGCCTCGGACGTTTGCGATTCGCCCCCGTGCCTGAAGGACATGGGCTTTCTCGCCGAATATGGTGGATCTTTAAACCCGTGAAGAAACTGTTAATAACCCTTAAACCATGTGTCTAAACATGGTTGAAGGAGCTCCGGTTATGCACGAAGGAGAGCTCATCGGGTTTGTTAAGAAAGAGTATGAAACAGCTAGGCTGATAGAGGTCATTCTGACACGCGAGCCTGAGAAACAGATAGATCTTAAGGCTCTTAAGGAGGCGTTAAGAAGGCTCCCAAAGCCGCATAAGACTCTTCCCCCAGAAGCCGCTGAACTACTGGATGAGGATTCAATACTGGTCAGCAGTGCTCTAGCCAACCTGGTAGCACTGCCCTTCACCAAACCGGTTATGAAAACCCTAGTCCCGTTAGAAATGTTTAAGCCAGTATCCGGAACCAGATACATCCTTCAGATAGACGTCCCCGGTCAGGACTTAACTCCCGGGGTCGAAGACAGGCTGGCAGGCATACCTGGATTGGCTGGCGAATGGTTCGCAGGCAAGGTTGAGGGGATGATAATCAGGAGGAGGAACGTCCCCATAGAAGTGCCGGTCAGAACCGGGGTGATGGTTCCGCATGTCGAAGGAGCAGGCGAGTGCCTCACCATCTTTGACTTAAACAATGGTTTAAAAACGTTTAAAACGCTTGCTGACGCGAACATCCCGATCATGTATGGCGACGTAATTCTCGTAGACGGGGTTCTGGATGAGAAGAAGCTTATTTTAAGAGCGAGACTTGTCTTCCTGATAAGGTCTAGAGAGATGTGGGTTTTCGATTAGGAAACCGGCTTAACCACGCTCGTAACGTTTTCAGGGTTTTCAGAGAAACTCCCTATCTTCCAAAAAGGCAGTATTAAGCAGCCTTCTAAAACCATTGCCTCAGAGCCTAGGAAAGTAATCACCACCGGGTAAACAGCCTTCCTAATATTCCTCTTTTCCGCCAGATATTGGGAGAGAAGCCTAGTCCTTTCAAACTGGAGCCTGCAGGCTGAACGAATATTATAGTTCCTCCTGACCCATTGCTTGCAGTCTATTGAGACAAGCATTCTCGGCGTCTCAACAAGGATGTCTATCTCCCTAACAGTCTTTTTAAAGCTGAACCTGAAATGCTCCAAGACTCTGAATCCTTTGGCCCTGAACACTTCGGCGATAATTCTTTCAAAACCTCTCCAGTTAACTGATTTGAAAACATTCTCGAGGCTGACTCCTGACTCGACTGCGTGTTTAATAAGCATTAGGAATCCTTCCGGAAGAACTTTAATCCCTCTGCTCAGCTCAACGGCCCCGCCTTCCCGGGAGAGCAGCCTTAAACACCCAGCGTATTCTGAAGCCTCCTTCCTGCTTACAAGCGGCCCCTTTTCCAGAAGCCTCTTTAAAAGCCTGAGAAACAGTGTTTCGCCATCCTCCTCCGGAAACATGCTGAAGCATGGGTGAGGAAGAATTATATTTATGGTTTGAAGCGTAAAACTGTGTTGAACGCTGCCTGGGCGCTGATGATAATGGTCCTGCTGACGCCAGTCGGGACGGCTGGGAGCAATGGGGAAGTGAACATCACTGTAGTGTTGAAAGTCATTCCCTTCGACCCCGTTGGGAGGCCTGATTTCAAGGTTTACGTAAACGGTTCTTCAAACCCATTCGGAGTGGAGCTTAAAGTAAGCCCTTCAGAACCCCTGGTTTTTAAAGTCACCAAGGGCAGCTACCTGCGGATAAGCGGAGAGCTGGAGATAGCTGGCGACTATGGTTTTTGGTACCGGCTGGACAGCGTTAACGGTACTGGTCGCTCAATAGAGTTTAAAGCCGATCGCGACACCATCGTCTATTTAAACTATACGACTAACCACCTGCTTACATCACCCTACTTCATAGCTGTCTACTTGCTGCTAGCACTGCTCTTCATCAGGAGACTCATTACATCGCCAAAACAGATAAAACATTTAAAAAGCAGTGGTAATGACATATTACGGAAATGAGCAAGAGTAAACCAATTATTCTGATTGCTGGAGAGCTTGGGGCTGGTTGCACAGAGGTGGGGGAGCTTGTTTCCAGAAAGCTCGGCGGCATAGAGGTTTACAACACTGAGAGATTTATAAGAAGCATAGTTTCTTCCCCGCACTTAAGCTTCCAGACGCTTGTGGCAAAATCCATTTCAGGAGAGATAGAGATAGAGAAGGTTTTGCAGAGCATGGTTCTAGACGTGGTTAATAACGGTCCAGCAATAATAGAGGGAAGGAGCGCTTTCTTCGCATTGACGCGCGAAGTTGATTTGAAAGTCTTCCTTTATAGTGATTTCGACGGGAGGTTGAAGCATATAGCGGAGAAAAGGAGGACTGAAGATTTGAAGCAGATAGAGGAGGATATTAAGGCTTCAGACATGGATAGGAGCAGCCTTGTTGAAAGGCTTTACCACAGGAATTGGAGAGACCCCTTATTGTACGACATTATGATAAACACCTCAAAGGTGCCTTATGAAGAAGTTGCATCATTCATAATCGAGGCTCTGAAGCTTAAGCATTAAATATAATGGGACTCATGCTAAACGTTAAAGATTTATATATGACTTATCGGGAAATATTAACCATGAGCGGAGCTAGTACTGGTGGAGAAGCTAAGCCTGCACAGCCCGCACCCACGCCTGCGCCAGCACCCACGCCTGCGAAGCCTCCGGCTAAGAAGGCTAAGAAGCCGGCTAAGAAAGCAAAGAAGGCTAAGAAGGCTAAGAAAACCAAGAAATAAGGGCTAAAGCACGTGCTAAAACAAATTCCTTTTTTCTCGCATGCTTAACATATTAACTGGACGATGTCCTTAAGACTGTTTACGACGAACATGGCTCCATGAGCATCCGGCACGGGGGCGCCGGGTTTAACGCATAAGACGGATATTTTAACTGCCTTAAACATGCTTTTATCGTGCACAGTGTCCCCGACGGCAGCGGCCTCGTTCAACGGAATAGAGTATTTTTCACACACCCTGCTTAAAACATCCATCTTTCTAGAGGGATCCACGTTGATTTCTACGGTCCCTGTGAAAAAGCCTCTTGAGTCGAAAACCATCCTATTTGAGACGCATTCATCCGCAGCAAGCATTCTACACACTCTTTCAGCAAGCACATCCAGGCCGCTTGAGACAATTACTCTTAAAATCCCCTTGCTCCCAAGCTGGTTAAAGACCATGCTGGCCTCCGGCTTCACCCGAACGCTGGAGAAAACCCGTTCGAAAAAAGACTTGGGCAGCCCCTTAGGCCATAGGCTGACGTCATGTTTAACGAACTCCTCATAGTTTATTTCCCCCCTAGAAAATTTTTCAAGCGCCCTCCTAGCCAGATGGTCAGTCCCCAAAAACCTGTGGACAATACGCCAACTGCTCTCCTCCTCCACGAGCGTGCCATCCATGTCGAAGAAAACTATTCTAACCATTCTGCCAAGCTCATCGTTTCAACAAGTGCTGCAGCAAGCAGCAGGCTGCCGACTATTAGAAGAGTTGACAAGTATCCTTTAAGCTCCCTGTTAAACCTTTTCTCAACCATGGCGAAGAGACCGGCTAACCCTTGGGCGGAAGCCAAGCCGTAAGCTAGGAATTCAAGTATACCGGCTGGCGTGGAGAGAAGCCGGACGGCAACCGAGAGCGAGTCCAAGTTGTTTATAGTCGAGATTGCTGAAACAGCTACCCCGGTGGTTGACGAGGAGACTATGCTGAAACCAAACCCTACAACCGGTATCATCATTACGATGCTTATGGCAAGATTATGCGTAAAAACATCCAGCAGCCCTTTGAAGCTCATGCTTCCTGAAACTGCGGTGTATATTTCCTCGGCGAAAGATTTCTCCAAGGGGATTGAAGAGGAGATTAGGAAAACCGTTGAAAAAAGGAAAACCGTAATCGGGAAAAGACCCCATTTCGTGTGAAGAAACGGGGGGAACCCCCCAATGTCTCGACTACCCTTATGGCTGACGCTTGGTTTTTCAACAGCACCCAAACTTGGGGAACCCTCAACAGCCTAAAA
The DNA here is from genome assembly GCA_017601395.1 of Candidatus Brockarchaeota archaeon. GTDB lineage: Archaea > Thermoproteota > EX4484-205 > EX4484-205 > JAAOZP01 > JAAOZP01. The sequence goes on along the minus strand of JAFNIQ010000006.1, from coordinate 18,158 downwards.
TATAAGGTTTACTGAACGTTTTCATGCTTGTTGCTTTAAATAGCTCAGCTTCACCCAGTTAGGGCATGGGCGATGAAGACATTGTTAAGGCAGAGACTCTCTACAGTGGAAGCGTAGTATCGCTTCTCAGGTACCATGGGGCAGAGGCTTGAGGAAGACGAGGCCATAGAGGTTGTTGAGAAACCCTTGGAGGAGGCTTTTGAGATGCTTAGGAACGGTTTGATTGAGGACGCTAAGATGATCATCGGGTTATGCTGGCTGAGCAGTTTAAAGCAGCCAGATGCGTTGGATAAGGCTGGAGACCAATACCCATATATTTGAGCATCATAAGACGATTTTTATGAACAGGGGAAACATGCTTTTGCCGAGGCTGGATTACGCTAGGGTCGCGAACTACATAGCGGCGAGACTTAGACAGTATTTCGAGGACTCCGGAAGGAGGGCAGGTGTGATAGGGTTATCCGGGGGGGTGGACAGCAGTGTAGTAGCATACTTGACGACGATGGCTCTGGGGAGAGACAGGACAAGGCTTTACCTCCTGCCTTCAAGCGTCACGCCCAACGAGGACATGGAGGACGCTGTGAGCGTCATCGAGAAGCTTGGAATACCCAGTGGGAACTGGAGGATAATAAGCATAGATGAGATCGTTGAAGCCTTTGAGAGGAAGCTTGGGAAAATAAGCAGGGTTGCGAGGGGAAACATAATGGCGAGAACTAGGATGACAATACTCTACCATGAGGCTGCTGTGAACAATGGGCTTGTTATAGGGTCAGGGGATAAGAGTGAATACCTCTCCGGGTATTTTACGAAACATGGCGACGGGGGGGCTGATGTTCTTCCAATAGCAGGGCTATATAAGACGCATGTGCGGCAGCTCGCGGAGTATTTGAAAATCCCTGAGAGAATACGGATTAAGCCGCCTTCACCAGCCTTATGGCCGGGACAGACGGCTGAGGAGGAGCTAGGAGTAGATTATACGACCCTTGACACAGTGCTCTACCTGAGGTTTGACAAGAAGCTTAGCGAGGAAACGATAAACAGGGTTTCAGGGATCCCTTTGGAAACCGTGGGAAAGATCCTTGAAAGAGTGAGTCTTACAAGGCATAAGAGGAGGCTGCCGAAAAGGTTCGCTATAGACTATGAGGAAATGAGTGTTAAAACGTTTTAACACCATTTCCACGTCGAGACGGTTAAACAATAAGGAATATTAATGAGAGTGTGGAAAAAAGGATGGTTGAACAGTCTGGTGGAAATAACCTTGACATCCTTCGTTGTTGCCCTCTCAGGAGCCTTAGCTCCAGGCCCTCTTATGGTTACAGCATTAAGAGAATCCACGAGCAACAGGAGTAGTAAACCAGGATTACTCCTTTCCCTTGGACATGCTTTGGCTGAAGCACCCGTCACAGTAATACTGGTTTACGGGCTGCTTAGCGTTGACAAGAGTATCTTCCCCTACCTGAGCCTTATAGGCGGAGTTTTCCTTGTTGCAACAGGAATCCTAGCGGTCATTAGGCCTGGCCGGAAGAACGTTGACGATGGGAAGACAATTGGGACACGCGGTTTCTTAACGCTCATCATGCTCGGCGCCGCAGTGTCTTTTTCAAACCCCTACTGGACCACCTGGTGGGTTACAATAGGCGCCGCCTATGTTACTAAGGCGCTTACAGTGGGGGGCTTAGGAGTCCTCTTTTTCTATCTGAGCCATGAAATGGGGGACCTGCTGGTCCTAGGATTAATATCGAAAGCAGCGGCCAGCGGTGCAGACAGTATTGGTGAAAAAGGATTCAGAATCCTAATGATAGTTTGCAATCTTGCAATAATAGTGATAGGAGCATACTTTATTCTCGAGGGTGTAAAAGCCCTATCTTCAGCAGCATAGTGAAAGCATTTCTGTTAAAACTGCTCATCCGGGTAGGTCCAGTCAAACGGGTTAGAAAGAGCCTTAATCCGTGTAGCTGATTGTTTTACAGCTGGAAGAGAATGTTTTTCAACCGTCGCGTGTTTAATGCACTCGTGGAAAGCCCTTCCAGCGAGACAGTTGTTTCGATGCTTGCGGAACCAGTAGCCAGGCTGGTTGTGGAGAAAGGACTTATCCCACTCACAGAGCCTCAGCTAATGGCCATACCTAGGATACTCGCAGGAGAGAACGTTTTGATAGTGGCGCCAACCGGAATAGGTAAGACTGAGGCGGCAATACTCCCGGTGCTCAGCCTTATGCTCAAGGACAGGGCTAACGTTAAGACGGGTATTTTCCTAATCTACATTACTCCGCTGAGGGCTTTAAACAGGGATCTTGTAGGCAGGATCAGCTGGTGGGCTAGCAGGCTTGACTTCAAGCTCTCCGTCAGGCATGGCGACACCCCGTCCTCTGAGAGGCGGACGCAATCATTAAGCCCTCCTCATATTCTCGTAACCACTCCGGAAACATTCCAAATACTACTAATAGGGTCTAGGCTGAGGAGCCATCTTAAAACCGTCAGATGGGTTGTGGTCGACGAGCTTCATGAGCTAGCCTCAGACAAGAGGGGCAGCCAGCTCTCGCTAGCCCTGGAAAGGCTTAAAAGAATTGCGGGTGAGAGAATACAGATAATAGGCCTGTCAGCAACGATAGGTGAGCCGGAGCTCCTGGCCCGCTTCATGGTGGGTTCAGGAGGAGACTTCAAGGTTGTTTCAACACCTGTTCCTCGAGACATGGAGATAGGCATGATTCTCCCAGATGTTGCGGAGGAAGACTATGTTACAGCCGAAAAGCTTTTGACAACACCTGAAGTATCCGCGAGGCTTCGAGTCATAATGGGGGTTCTCAGGGAGAGGCAGGCTGTTCTCCTCTTCACCAATACTAGGGCGACTGCTGAAGCGTTGTCTAACAAGCTGCTCGTGATGAACCTTCCGACACCGGTTTCAATCCACCACGGTTCACTGGGTGTTCAGGCCCGGGTTAAGGCTGAAGAAGGCTTGAAGGAAGGGGAGTTGAGAGGCCTAGTATGCACCTCCAGCCTTGAACTCGGGATAGATGTCGGGCTAGTCGACTTCGTTGTGCAATACGGCTCTCCGAGACAGGCCTCTAGGCTGGTTCAGAGGATAGGGAGGAGTGGCCATAGGATCGGCTTGACGCCCAGGGGGCTGATTATATGCATGGATGAGGATGATGCTGCTGAATCCATGGTTATAAGGAGAAGAGCATTAAACAATGTTTACGAGCCTGTTTCACCTCCTGGAGAACCATTCGACGTATTGGCGCATCAGATCGTCGGAATGCTTCTTGAGAAACCCAGGCTAACCATAGAGGAGATCCTGAAACTGGTTCGAGGAAGCACCCCATACGCTAGGCTTTCAAGAGAATCCTTGAAACGGGTTCTGGAATTCCTTTCGTCACAATACCCGAGGCTACTGGCCTTAGACGAGTATAGCGACGCGGTTAGAGCGGGGAGGAGAAGCTGGCTGATAAGGTTCTTCTTCGAGCATGTTTCAAGCATTCCTGAGATCAAACAGTACCCTGTTGTGAACGAGGAGGACAACATGATTATAGGGAACCTGGATGAGGAGTTCGTGGCGGAGAAGGGGCTTCCAGGCACCAAGTTCGTAATGGGCGGCCTAGTTTGGTCGATAATCCAGGTTTACGAGGGCAGGGTTATTGTGAAGAGGGCTGAGGACCCGCTTGGAGCAGTACCCTTCTGGACCGGCGAGGAAATACCCGTGGTTTATGAAACAGCCATGGAGGTGGGTGCTTTAAGAAGGATGGTTGAGGAGAAGTATTCCGAGGGCCTGGGTTTGAAGGAGATTGCTGAAGCCGTTTCGCAAAGCTATGGGGTTGACGAGGATCTTGCGTTTAAAACCGTTAAGCCAATCGTGGAGTGTCTTAAAAGAAACATCCCTGTTGGAACAGACCGGAGGATAGTTTTCGAAAGATGGAGGGACTACACCGTCATACACGTCTGCCTGGGAGATCTGGGGAACAGGGCCCTGTCAAGAGTCGTCGGCCACATCGTGCTTTCAGAAATAGGCTTAACCGTCCCGGTGAGCAGAGACCCCTACAGGGTTATGGTTGAACGTGCAATCTCACCCTCAATCATACTTGAGAGGATTAAGAGTCTTAGCGAGAAGGATATTGAGAGAATACTGCTTGAAAACATTGAGACTGTCGGACTGTTCAAAAGAAGGTTTCTGCACGTCGCCAGGAGAATGGGGATAATAGAGAAGGATGCTGACTTAACCTCCATAAGGCTTGAAACCTTGATAAGGAGTAGTAGAGGCACCGTGGTTTACGATGAGGCTGTTAAAGAGCTTTTATCTAAAGATTATGAGACAAGACCTCTCGCACAGCTTTTAAGAGACCTGTCCTCAGGGAGGGTGGAAGCAGTGGTCTACGAGAACCTTGGCGATCCCTCCCCCTTGGCTCAGCCGATTCTAAGACAGGCTGAGAGGCATCTCGATATTTATACGCCTGAGAACGTTGAGAAGATAGTTTTAATGTATGCTTCAGCGAGACTGAGAAACACTTCTTTAGAGCTCGTCTGCAGCGAATGCGGCCTCATGCACGGCACTGTTAAACCCTTGGAATACGTCCCGGGAGCCAGGTGCAGCAGGTGCGGCGGCAGGCTTGGAGTAAACCCTACCCCCGGCTTAAGGATTAGGCGTGGAAAATCCAAGAGAATGAAGGCTGTTTTCAAGAGGATCGCTAAGACCGCGGAGCTGCTTGAAAAGTACGGTAGTGATGCTGCCCTAGCCCTAGCTGGAAGAGGGTTAAGCTTGAAGACTGTTGAAAAAATCCTTGCGAGGAGAAGCGTAACCGGGGAGGATCTTCTTAAGATGATTGTGGACGCTGAGAGGAGAAGGCTCCAGGCCGATTAGGAATTTCAGGCGCTTAAAATATAGTGGACGAATTTTTCAACGTCAAGCTCAGCAAAAGTCCTCCAACCCAGTACAAGGTTGTTCCCGTCCTCAGCAATATAGCCTCTTTTAACATACCTGGATAGGTTCAACCTTACCCGCCACTCGGGAAACTTTTTCTTAAGGATCTCCTCAACCTCCTTAACCGGAGCCGAGCCCTTTCTAGAGATTATTGTAGATATCACTACAGCCAAGCCGGCTATCTCGTCTATAGACCAGCCCATGGTTTTTGCAGCAGTCAGGCTGAGCTCATCCCTAAGCGTCACGTAGAATCTTGCCGTTGAAAGCCTGCTCTCATCCTCGCTCATGCTGAGCTCCCTACCGTCGTCTGAAACAATCTTTATCGTGAGGCCCAGGTCCTGGAGGCGCGTGTTTAGAAACTTTATTATTGAAAGGTAGCCTGGCCCAAGGTTCTTCTTCAGCTCCCAGCCCTTGACGCCTGGAATCCTATGGCTTTTGAAGAACAATAGTTGGACGGCCCGTGCAACCCTGCTCCTAATCCTCTCCTCCTGCTCCAACCTTTAACACTCCCTAGATCGGAAGGGCCACAGAATGCTTGCCAATGTTTTTAGGGCTCGACCTGAATATCCAGACCCTGTTCTTCAAAGGATCTTGAACAACCCCCACTAGCCCTCTCATCATGAGAAAACTCAACACTAGTGCTCTAAACACCTTCCTGTCCTCACCCTCCTTACCAACGAAATCATAATAGTCGATCATTCCGCGTCCAATCTCGCTGAGAAGCTTCTCCATCTCCCTCTCCAAGTCAGCCTCCTCCATCGGAAGTATTTCAGCAAGCGTGTCAAGCGTCCCCGCCTCAGGAGCCTCTCCGCCCCCAGGCAGGCTGTATTCCCTGAGGCTAGCCCAGTAGCCGTAGGCTAAACGCATGCACCCTAGGGTGGCCTGCTCGTTCTCAGCAACGGGCCTGAAAGCCTTCAGGAACGACTCTGCAAGCCTCTCCCTGTCCAAGCCCATGAGCCTAACCTCCATTAGAAACGGGTCCAAGTATAGCCTGCTAGCCCTCTTCTTAACATCCTCCTGCTGGAGAGCAATAACGTAGATTATTTTAAGCAGCGCAGCCATGTTCATAACCAGGGTCTTCTCATCCATCTCAGACAAGCCTTCTCTGAGCCTCCTAAGACTCTCCTTAACGTCCACGACGAAAGGATCAATATTCTTCTCAATAACCTCGTCGCACAGCCTGGCAATTCTCTCGATCAGCTCAGCGTATCTGCTTGACGACATTCATTTCAACCTGTTTTCCAGAGTACTGAGACAACTAAAAGAAGGGATATAAGTGTTAATTCTTAGATAATCACCATTCCAAATCAATATGTAGACCTATGCGAAAAGCCTGTTTAATCTCTCTATGGGGAACATATATCACGCTTTAAGATTTTTTCCTAAGATTCTACTTTAACCATCTTTTCATACTTTTGTCTAAATTCGCCATTATTCAAGGCGATGTAGAATTAGACGATAAACGAACTCGCGTGCGCGACACTTTTATGGCCAAGAAACGAGTTTTCCCCCATAATTCGCCATTATAAGATTACAGTGAGTAAACTTTTGCTTTGACAATTCTTTAATTAACTAATTTACAAAAGCATCATTAAAGGATGAGAAGAATGGAGGATTGTAAAGTTTTAGGAGAGGAGCGTGAGGAGCTCGCATACCAGCCGCAGCCGGGTGAATACTTCAACCCTTTAAACCTGGGGAGAATAGTGGTTCTAGACGCAGGCCAGAGATGGTATGGTATTGTTGTCGAGACCATTATTGAGAAGGGTGTTGTCAGGAGGCTTGCCGAGATCGCTGAGCAGGCAGGAATCATAATAAGGTTCATCCAGTTTTCCAACGTTGAGCCGCACGATAGTCTTGCTAAGGCGATCGCTTTCCTAGACTTCTCGAACACGAGTGTCACCCCCGAGGAGACTTTGAGGCTCGTCAGGAAACAGCCTTTCGTAAGAAGCGCCCACCTCATAGTTCCGAGTTACGAAGGATTACTCTTCGACAACTATTTCTTCCCGCTCGTCGTTGGAAAGAAGAGGGCTGTAATCTTCAGGAGGAGGGTCTACGAATCCCTTTTCAAAGGAGTTAGGGAGAAGTTTGGAACAGCGGGGGAGGCGATGCTATACTACCAGGGCTTTTGCGTGGGGCACAGGACGTGCCAAGCGTACAGGGAGGAAACAGGCATAGAGGATCCTGAGGCACTAGTCGGGCTCGGCAAGGCCTACTTTAGAACATCGGGCTGGGGAATAATTGATGTCGCGAGGATAAGCGTTGAAAAAGGAGAAGCACAGGTACGCGTATATGAAAGCTTCGAGTGTGAAGCCGGCAAGGGTAGCGAAACACCTTACGGCCACTTTTTAAGGGGGATTCTAGCGGGATTCTTCACAAACATATTTCAGAAGGAGGCGAAAGCCGTCGAAACAAAATGCGTAGCGAAAGGAGACCCATACTGCGAGTACATGATTAAAACATAGTTGAAAACCCATTTTTCAGAAGCCTTTTTCGTAACCATGATTAACCTTGGCTTCCAGCCAGTATGGAGCTTCATCGCGAGGACAATAACAAGAGCGTCAAAATATGCTTGAAGGAGGCTCATGGCTTCCGCTTCCTGTAAACTATGCCAAATCCCTTAACGTCCTAGAAAGACGTTCCCAGCGAGATGCTCGTCGGCGTTATGCCCATGTTTAGAGTAACAGCCACCACCCCGCCATGGTTCTCCTCCATGTGGACCAGGATTTCTCCGAGTTTCGGCAGCTCATCCTCGAAAACTGCTTATTGGAAGATAATATATGCCCCAGAGTTTACAATAATACTTCTCTTATTGCGACTGAATCGCTGGAGGAGTCTTACCACCTATGACTCTCGTAGAGTTTGTTTATGGCCTCTTTCCTACTCAGACCCTCCCTCATCAACCTGCTTATCTCCCTGTCCACCATATTCTTGTTTCCATATGCACGAGTATACAGCTTGTAAAGCTTGGCCTCAGCCGCTCCAATACTTACGTTTCCAGTAAAAAAACCTTCTAAATCTAAAGGGTGGAAAAGTTAATCCACCGGCAACGTTGGGAAAACGTTGAAGTGAAGAACCGCGTTTTAACCGAGCCTAAAGCTCTCCTATCTCCAGCCACAGCAACACGTCAAACACGAGGAATCCAAGCTTTTAACCGGCGGAGGCGATCAAAACCCTCAGCGCACGCATGGTAAGAAAAAAGTTCTGAATACACTAAAGAAAAATGTTATTGCGTTGTGAAGCATGCTTTTTAACAGTGGCAACGGTATTAAACACATGGTTTGGGCTCGTAAAGATGATGCAAAATTTTATTTAAGCCCTCGAAACTTCCTAACCACCAGTGAAAACGACGGAGCAAGAAAAAAGTCTTCGATTGAAAGAAGTGATCTTAGAGCAATTCATGTCGTACCGTTATGCTAGGATACCGATTCGCCCTAAGCTCAACCTTATTCTCGGGCCAAACGGGTCCGGGAAGTCGTCAATCCTCCTCGGCGTGTCCGTGGGCCTTGGCCAGTCTCGGAGCGGCAGGGCTGAGAAGCTTAGCGACCTAATAAGAAACGGGGAGGATATTGCTAGGGTTACTCTGGTATTCGACAATTCTCCCGGGCAAGATGGTAAAAGGCCTGTCCCATTCATAAGGTCCGACGAGCTTATTATAACCAGGTATCTGAGGAGGGACGGCGAGTACTGGAGCCAGATCAATTATAATCCCGCTACGAAAATGGAGATCGACGAGATTCTCTCCCTATTCGGCATAGACCCTTCCAACATGCTGATAATAATGCACCAATACATGATTGAAGAGTTCGCCATGCTCGACCCTTCCGAGAAGCTCAGGCTCGTTGAGGGTGCCGTCGGCCTGTCTGGGCTGAGGGATAACATTAAGGCTTCTCAAGAGAGGCTCAGCAGGATTGTCAGCGAGGAGAAGTCTGTCGAGGCTCTTTTAAACGAGGCTCGTGAAACGCTTGGAATGTGGAGGGCCGAGTACGAGAAGCTTGTTAAAAAGAGGGAGCTTCAAGCTCTTCATGCTGAGTTGAACAGGCTTCTAAAATGGAGCATATACAATCAGCTTAACGCTGAGAAGACCAGGCTTGAGGAGAACGTTTCCAAGCTTGAGGCCAGGATGGCTGAGGGCAACCGGATAGTCTCCAGGACTGTGGAGAAGTACGAGAGGGTCTGGAGCAGGCTGAACAAGGCGAGGATGAAGCTTAAGAGGGTTTTCTTCAAAGCCTCTGAAAAAGGGTTTGACGACAGCCTCATCGACGAATACAGCAAGCTGGACGAGGAGATAACCAAGCTGATTAGGAGCTACGTGAAGCTCAACGTTAAGGCCGAGGTCTTGAAATACAGGATCAGGGAGCTCGAGAGAGAGCGTCGCAGAATCCAAGAAAGGATTAAGACCGTTGAAGAAAGGGTTAGGGAGGCCAAGGAGCAGCTTGAAGGAGAAGCGCCCAAGGAGGTTGAACCCCCAGACGTCTTGGAGAAGAGGATTAACGACTGCATTATTCAAATAGCGTCGCTCGGCACAGTCAGCGAGAATGCTGAGGAGCTTTACAAAAACTATCTCAACGTTTACAGCGACCTTGAGCAGAAGGTTAAGATTATAGTTGAGAACAGGAGGGCTGCTGAAAACGAGCTTAAAGACAGGATAGAAATATGGAGAAAGAAGATCGTTGAAACAATAAGCAGGATTAACGAGGGTTTCAGGAGAAACATGGAGGTGATGGGCGGCATAGGCGAGTTAAGACTGGCAAACCTAGAGGACATTGAAAACGCGGGCCTAATGATCTTCGTGAGCTTCGGAGGCAGCACCCTGACCGAGTTCAATGCCTACACTCAGAGCGGCGGAGAGAGAAGCGCGACGGTCGTGTCATTCCTAATGGCCCTCCAATCACTAGTCAAGTCAAGTGTGAGGGGGATTGATGAGCTGGACGTGCATATGGATCCAATTAATAGAAATAAATTTTTCAAAATATTGTCAGATGTTGTTGAGAAGAATCCCGGGGTTGCATATCTGTGTATTACTCCTGGGACTCCTCCTCCGGTTAGGGATGCTCACGTTATAGTTGTTCAAAAGGTTCAGGACGAGTCCAAGATACTGGAAGTTGAGCAGTAAAGCTTGCGCTATCTTAAAATGGAGTGAAATCATGGGGGTTTGTCAATATCCTTTTAATGCGCAATTCCGCAAAATTGGTAATTAAAAGCTTCTTGATACATGTTTAGCTGGATGAGAATATGCAGGTATTCGAAAAACTTATTTAAAACCTAGCCCTTAATACTTCAATCATAGTTAGAATTATCAGGCTTATTCTAGCCTTACTGTTAATCCCCCTCTTAGGTCTTCTCAAGGCTCATGCTTCTCCTTTCGAGCTTTCCTACGCCGACGGTAGTTTCGACTATGCTTGGTCAGACTTCTACCCTAGTGGTGCTGCAGTCAGGCCCCCAGCTTCACCATGGAGGATAACCGGCGTGGTTTTCTACGGCCTAGCCTTGGAGAGCGCAGTGTTGAAAGCACATTGTTGAAAACTGAGAAGGTTTCTTGCATGGAGCTAAGCATCCTGCTCTTCTCAAACACGACTTTCTGGGTTAGGCTGCATAAGGGTGAAAGGCTTGTCGCTGAGCTCTTCATGCCCAAGCTTCTAAACTTCCCGTTCCCGTTTTTCCCTGCAATGGTGGCGCGGTTTCATCCTGGGCTTCGTTGAGAGGAGCCCCAGGATAATGGTGAACACGATGATGCTCAGCACTGTTGCGATGGTTCCGGGGGAGCTCATGCCAGCCATAGCCTTTGCCCTCTTGTACATGAAGGCTGCTCAAGTGCTCAGCCAGAGGGGTGAGATATTCAACGCGACAACTGCGTTAGGCAACCTTACAGCAATGGGGCTAATATACCGCGGAGCACTTCTCCTTAATCCTAGACAACGTGCAGATGCGCTTCGAAGGGGATGAGGGAAAGATAGATGGCGAGCTTGACTACGCGGAGTCATACCACGACCTAAGGAGGCTCCTTGCTAAGAATGCCAAGGAGTCTTCGGCACCCAGATAGCCCAAGGCGTCCTGAAAAAGTCAGATATAGAGACCATCATCGACGAGACCGGAAGTAATCAGAAGGGCTATTACTTCGACCTGATGAATCCGCCGGACGACTCAAATAAACCCATCCCGGATAGGATAACGTTCGTGGGCGAGGTGAAGACAGGTACACTAAGACGGAGTTGCCTATGGATGATGTAAATCATGAGCTTAGTAGAGCTGCAGGATCGTTAAGAAATACTGCAGAAGCTATAAGGAATTTCGACGAGTCTTGGAGGCTTCAAACCGATTACGGCTACGCCATTATCGTGAACATAACGCCCAACAAGGTTATAATCTACTGGAGAAAGGTGGGTCTGGAGGGGTGAGTTCGATGGGGGGATCGGGGACGATGGCTCCGTGGCCCATGTTCATGCACGACAGGAAGCATACGGGAAGGTCGCCATTCATGGGCGCCCGAGAGGGGAGGGTGAGATGGAGGCTGGGATGGAAAGGGGGAATCTACTCATCTTTTGTCATAGGGAGCGATGGGACCATATACTTCGGCGGCTTCTACCGCAGGAAGCACCATCATGGGTATTACCTTTATGCAGTCGGGCCCGACGGGTCCCTAAAGTGGAGGTTTAGAGTTGAGAATCTCATTGAATCAACTCCGGCGATAAGTGACGATGGGACAATATATGCGGGCTCCAGCGACGGCTTCTTCTATGCCGTGAATCCAAATGGTACCTTGAAGTGGAAATTGGAGACGGAAAAAAGGGCGGGTATCTCATCTATCGATTCGTCTCCAGTGATAGGCGACGATGAGACAGTTTACTTCGGTTCCTTCGACGCTTATCTCCGTGCAGTCAACCCGGATGGTACCGAGAAGTGGAGGTTTAAGGCGGCAGGGTCCATCTACTCATCTCCGGCTATAGATGATGATGGAACTGTATATTTCAGCGATAATGGTGGAACCGTATATGGTGGCTTAATTGTAAGCTATCTCTATGCTCTCGACAGGAGTGGTAATCTGAAGTGGAAGATTCCGTTTAACGCGGCACATCTCACGGCCTCTCCGGCGATAGGGGAAGATGGGACGATTTACATAGGCGCTTGTTATGTTTTCTACGCGATAAATCCTGATGGCACCATAAAGTGGAAGTACGAGAACATCGAGTTGGAGAGTTGCCGTTCGTGCCCAGCCATAAGTGAGGACGGGACGATCTATGTTACGTTCGAGAATATATTCCTTGCATTCGGTCCCGACGGTAAGTTGAAGTGGAAGCTCTACTACTGGCGGTATCCTCCAGGGGAGACCACCTTCAACCCATCTCCTGCGATAGGCAAAGATGGAACGATATACGTCGGTGGCGATAAGCTTCAAGCATTCGACCCGAGTGGATCGGTGAAGTGGGAGTACGGTTACGGGAAACTCAGGAGCAGCAACATTGAAACGTCCCCCGTCATAGGTGACGGAGTGGTGTACGTGGGCATGCCCAAGTACTACGGTGACATGGAATACCTCTATGTCATAGAATGAGTTTTACCGTTTAACATCTTTTTTATAGAACTATGGCATAATTTTAAGAACCTGTCGATACAATATCCTCTTTATACGGTAAACTCCATCTAACATAAAAGATCGTTTCTTTAAATTCAAATGGTTTGAAGTCTATAATTTTTAGAATGCGCGGTTAATAACTATCCTAATGAACTACTTAATGAGGAATTCAAAAAGGCATGCGCGCGCAGGTAATCTTGTTATCTGCACGCGTCAACTTATGATAATGATATTTTTAGTTGTTTTATTCCCTTACTTATCTGGCTTATGTTCCTACCCTGATGCTTTTCTAGGTATTTAGCACGCGAAAAGTTTATCTAACCATCCCGGCGTCAGACCCGTAGAAGCCATGCCTATCCAAGAGGCCAAGTGGATCTGGTTCAACGGCAAGCTAGTTGATTGGAAGGATGCTAAAGTACATGTTTTAGTTCATTCACTGCATTATGGCTCAGGAGTTTTTGAGGGCATAAGGGCGTACGAGACTGTAAAGGGTACAGCCATCTTCAGGCTCACAGACCATTTAAAGAGGCTTTATCGCTCGGCGAAAATATACTTCATGGATATACCGTTCACGCTCGACGAGCTTAGAGAGGCGTGCAAAGCAGTAGTCAGGGAGAATCATCTCAGCAGCGCCTACGTCAGGCCCATAGCTTTCAGAGGCTACGGGGAGATGGGGCTCTACCCCTTAAACTCGCCTGTGGATGTTGCTGTAGCAGCATGGTCCTGGGGAACATACTTGGGTGACGAGGGCATTAGAAACGGCATAAGGGTTAAGACATCGTCCTTCAGAAGGATCGACGTTAACACTATCCCGGCCGGGGTTAAGGCCACTGGACAATACATCAACAGTGTTCTGGCAAAGGTTGAAGCCAAGATGGCTGGGTATGATGAGGCGGTTATGCTGGATTCCCGCGGCATGGTTTCAGAGGGAAGCGGGGAAAACATTTTCATGGTGAGGAACAGCGTGGTCTACACTCCGTCAACCTCGTCCGGCATACTTGAAGGAATAACGAGGGACACTGTTTTCCATATTGTTGAAGACATGGGTTTGAAGGTTGTTGAAAGAGACCTTACTAGGGTCGATTTCTACTATGCTGACGAGGCATTCATGAGCGGAACTGCTGCGGAAGTGGTGCCTGTGGTCGAGATGGATAATTATAAGATCGGCGACGGTAAGCCTGGGCCCATTACTAGAAGGATACAGGAAGAGTTCTACAGGATAGTTAGGGGACAATCAGAGAAATACTCTCACTGGCTTGAGCCTGTTTAACTAACGCGGCTATCGTGAGAAAAATTGGATTACTTCTAAGAATGCGCTAAGCCAATGATCTGCTTAACGCTGCTAAACCCTTTCAGCGCCAGGTACCTCCTGACACCCTCCCCTATTTCGTTGAAAACTTTCAACCCGGTTTGACTATGCGCTATTGCAGACCCTATTTGGACGGCTGTGGCGCCGGCTAGGATAAGCTCCACAGCATCCCTCCAATCATAAACCCCGCCGCATCCGACTATGGGTGCTTTAATCTTCTCGTAGAGCTCGAAGACGATTCTCACCGCCACCGGGTGTATAGCCTTCCCCGAAAGCCCCCCGTAAACGTTTGATAGAACCGGCCTCATAGCGTTCACGTCTATAGCCATCCCCCTAACCGTGTTTATCGCCGTTATCGCGTCGGCACCAGCCTCAACAGCACTCCTAGCGTTGGCTACGAAATCCGTAACGTTAGGGCTTATCTTGACTAGAACCGGTTTCCCGGTTGAGCCTCTGACGGCTTTAACAATCCCACTGGCCTTTGACGCATCAGAACCCACCTCCATCCCAAGGTTCTCCACGTGGGGGCATGAAAGGTTAACTTCAAAACCGTCGGCCACGCTGTCCAGCTCTTCAACCATCTCCTCCGCCTCACCCTCATCAGAGGGCCCGATGCTAACTATCAAGGGTATTTCCAAACTCTTCTTGATGGAACCCAGCTCAAACCTGTATTCCGAGTAGCCGGGGTTCGGCAGGCCCATCGCGTTCAGAAATCCGTAGCCAAGGTCGACGAGGGTAGGGTTCTCGTAGCCCGTTCTCGGCCGGTATGTAACTGTTTTCGTAACGACTGCTCCAACATCCGGATTGGTTGCGATAATCCTGATGAGGCTCGGCGAAGACCCTAAGACGCCGGAAGCAACCATCAGTGGCGACCTGAGAACCAGGCCCGCAACATCCACCTCCGTGTCAGGATGCATGCTGCATTCAGCGCGCTTCAAACTTTATTAATCTTGCCAAGGCTCGCGGCTAAGCCGCGTTTCTAACGGAAAAGCTGAGCAATGCTGAAAGCCGGATTTACACAGGGTTTTTGAAGCCTATTAAGGCAGCCCGTTTCCTATGAGCGTTTAAACCCGTATATTTTTCCAAAACCCCTAGACACCAATATCTCGTTGTCCCGGAAAACAAACTCGCCCCTGACCAGCGTTGCTTTAACCCTGCCCTTGAGAACCCTGTTTTTAAAAGGAGAGTACTTCGCCCTCGTGTAGAAATCCTCAGGTTCAACATGCCACTCCTCCTTATGGTCGAAAACCGTCAGGTTAGCAACATTCCCTTCAACAATGCCTCCCAGCTTAGCGTCTCCAAGGAAGCTGGCAGGACCCTTTGTCAACGCTTCCAAAACTCTGTGAAGATTCAGAAAACCCCTGTTAACCATGTCTATAAGAACCGGGAAAGCTGTTTCAAACCCAGGTATCCCGGAGGGAACCTCGTCGTAAAGCGTTGCACTCTTCTCCTCAACCGTGTGGGGAGCATGGTCCGTAACGATCACCGGAACCTCCCCCCTGTTAACGCTCTCAACCAGCATGCTTCTCTCCTCAGGGCTTCTAAGAGGAGGGTTAACCTTGCAAATGCTTCCCATGGAAGACAGGTCTTCATCACTAAGAGCCAGATGGTTCACGCTCACGTCGAACGTGAAACCGTACCCCCTAGCCTTCCTAATGCTCCTAACGCTTGTTAAATGAGTAGCGTGCGAACCAGGTTCCGAAAGCCTTCTGAAGAGGTCTAGGGCTGAAAGCTCCGCTTCAAGAGGCCTTATGAAGCCGTGTTTCTCAACACCCTTCAACTGCGCTGGGTATTTACTCCTGTTTTCCTTTATGACTGAAAGATCCTCGGGATGGAAGACTATTTTCCTACCTGATTCTCTAACAGTCTTCAACATTCCGGCTAATTCAGCCTGACTGGACCCACAGTAATCCTCAGGATAAAGCTTAACCCCTATTGCAACAGTGTTGAGAAGCCTTTCAAGCTCCCTTCTGTTTTCAGGCTTCCCGAAATAGAACCCGACGTCGACAACTATTTTATCACTGGCCTCCTCAATCTTCTCCATCATCCTGAGATGGTTGTTAGTAGGAGGATCCGTGTTAGGCATGTCCAGTACAAGGGTGAATCCTCCTGCGGCCGCGGCGCATGTCCCCGTTAGGAAGTCCTCTTTATGCTTGAGCCTCATCCCCCTGAGGTGCGCATGAATATCTATCAAGCCCGGGACCACGATTAGTCTTCCAAGGTCAATCTTCTCGTCATAAGATGGGGCATTAGCCTCCTTACCGATGAAGACTATCTCTCCCCCGCTTACACCCACACACCCCTCTATAAAGTCACCCTCAAAGTATATTCTGCCGGCTAGAATCCTGTCTAAGTGCGTCATTGAACTACTTCAACCCTCCTGCCAGCCTCGTCTCTCATGAATCTTCCGAAGTCGGAGCCCAGGATTTTCTCACCGTGGAAAACCGGCCCGTCTACGCAGACCCTCAGCCCAAGAGGGTCGAGCACGCATGACCCGCACACCCCCAGCCCGCATTTAACAATCCTAACCAGTGAAACCTGGCAGGAAACACCCTGTTCAACACACTTCTCAGCTATCTTAACCATCATCCTCTCAGGCCCGATTGTAAGAACGTTTTCGAAACGATCTCTTGAAGACACCTCCGCGAAAAACTCCGGCAGGGTTCCCTTGAAGCCCTCGCTCCCATCGTCAGTAGCCACTTGGAACCCTGCTCCAAGCTCCCTCAACCTACGCACGTAGACGAGGCTCTCCCTATTCCTGGCCCCGACTAGGAAAAGGGTTTCAACACCCTTTTTGACAAGGCTAAGGTAGGCTGGTGTCAGCGACGCTGCCCCAGTTCCTCCCCCGATGAGCAAGTATCTTCCTGGGAGGCTGAGGTTGAAGCCATTGCCATAAGGGCCTCTCAGGAAAACCTTTTCACCAGGCTTTAGCGACGCTAGCCTGCTGGAAGTGAAGCCCACCTTCTCTATCGTGAGACAGAGCGTCTCACCCATGGTAAGCGACGGCGTTATCGGTATCTCCCCGTCTCCAGGCCTCCAAACCATTAGGAACTGTCCAGGCACTATTTTCAGTTCTTCGCGAAGCCTGAGGACCAGCGTGTTAACCCTGCTCGTCTCACTGATGTTGGAGGCAACGGTAGCCTCTAAATAGTAGTGGGAAGCGCTCATGCGCTATATCAAGCCCTCTCGAATCCTCTCGACGTCCGTGAGTATTAGGCTCAGAACAGCCATTCTCACGGGTATGCTGTAGTAAACCTGTTTAAAATATGCAGCGTAAGGCGTGCTGTCGACCTCGCCTGAAAGCTCCCAGACTCTTGGAAGAGGATGGAGAATCCTTAGCCCCCTGTTCGCCCGCTCAAGCGTTTTCAAGGTTATCGAGTAGCTGCCCTTCAGCATCTCAGCCTCACTCCTATCGCTGAACCTCTCAACCTGAAGCCTGACGACGTAAAGAATGTCGAGCATGCTTACCAAGTCCTCAATCCTCTCGTAATGGTTTAGCCTGACACCCTTATTATTCATCTCTTTAACGAAAGCCTCCTCAGGCATAAGCTCCTTCGGCGTCACTAGGTTAACCTCTTTAACACCGAACATGCTTAAACCCCTTATGAAATCCTTAGCAGCCCTAGCATGCTTCACGTCACCCATCACGCCGTAGTTCAGCCCTTCAACCACGCCCTTCTCCTTGAGAACAGTGTAGAGGTCGATGAGAGCCTGAGTAGGATGACGGCTCTGCCCCTCGCCAGCGTTTATCAGCGGTTTTTTAGCGAGCTGGGCAAGCCTACGCATCACACCGTCTTCGCGGTGCCTAACAACTATCACGTCGCTATAGTTGTCAAGCATCCTAATAGTGTCCTCAATACTCTCACCCTTCTCGACGGATGTGCCCTCGGCTGAAGAGAACCCTAACACGGATCCTCCGAGCCTATGCATCGCCGACTCGAAGCTGAGCCTAGTCCTGGTGCTCGGCTCGAAGAAGGCTGCAGCCATGATCTTTCCCTCAAGCATCTTTGTAGGCGCCAGCCCAGTCTCCAAGAAGACGTCCGCCTGCTTAAACAGGGTCTCAAAGTCTCTCCTGGTGAACTCGGTTAAGTCTACCAGGTCCCTGTTTCTCCACATTTCGAAAAACCCTCCAAATATTTCATTATCCTTTCATACTCCAACTCTGATATAAGCTTGTCCTCGAAAAGTATTTTGAGAAAACGGTCTATCTTCACCACCGAGTAAGCCTTAACCCCTGCTTCGCTAAGCCTTCTAACACCGTTTTGAAGCCTGTCCAGGAAGACGAGCGCGTAAACTACTCTTCCTCCTGAAGCACTTATCGATTTAACGGCGCTCATAATGCTTCCGCCCGTTGTTAAAACGTCGTCG